>DGWL01000031.1:0-24930 GCA_002396125.1 Porphyromonadaceae bacterium UBA4259 | reverse complement strand
TCATCTACGACAAGCGCAACGGTGGCGTTACAGTGCGTCGCATCGAGGACAAGATGGGTATTCATGGTAGCCCCACTTGCGAGCTTGTATTCAAGAACGCTAAGGCCGAGTTGTGTGGTTCACGCCGTTTGGGATTGATTAAGTATGTGATGTCTCTCATGAACGGTGCCCGCTTGGGAATCACTGCGCAGAGTGTGGGTCTGTGTCAGGCAGCCTACAATGAGGCTATCGACTATGCTCGCAGCCGTGAGCAGTTTGGCAAGGCTATTATCACTTTCCCAGCCGTTGCCGAGATGATTACCAATATCAAGGCTAAACTTGATGCTTCTCGCACAATTCTTTATGAGACAGCGCGTTTTGTTGATATTTACAAAATTTGGGAGCAAATTGCTCGTGAGCGCAAGCTTACCGCCGAGGAGCGCGCCGAGATGAAGAAATACAACCGCCTTGCCGATGCTTTCACTCCACTATCTAAGGCTTCATCGAGCGAATATGCTAACCAAACCGCCTATGACTGTATCCAGATTCACGGTGGTAGCGGTTTCATGCGTGACTACACTTGTGAGCGTCTTTATCGTGATGCACGCATCATGAACATCTATGAGGGCACTACTCAATTGCAGGTTGTGGCAGCTATTCGCCACGTCACCACCGGCACTTATCTTGCTCAGATGCAGGAGTATGCTGCAGCTCATTACAGTGATGAGGTCGCTCCTCTCAAGGCTCGTGTCGACAAGATGATGAAGCAATATGAGCAAGCTATTGAGAAGGTTAAGGGCTTTGAGAACCCCGACTACATCACCTTCCATGCCCGCCGCCTGGTGGAGATGGCTGCTTGGACTATCATGAGCTATCTGCTGTGTAATGATGCCAGCCGTGAGCCTGGCTTGTTCCTGCAGTCGGCTAATGCCTACGTGCGCTATGCCCAGGCACGCCTCGAGGCCAATGTGAAGTTTATCAACGACTTCACCCCCGAGGATGAAGCCTGCTACGCGCAAGAGTAATTTATAGCTTTAAGAATTAAAAAAGGGAGATGCCAGTCACGGCAATCTCCCTTTTTTGCCGTGTGGTGAACTTTGCAACTTGGTTGCAAGAGTTTTGGCCTATCTTTGTGGCGTGAAATTGTTTAAAACATAAAAATTATGGCACATAATCATCACAACGAGCACGATGAGCATCACGCTGGATGTTGCTGCTCTCACAACCACGAGCATGACCACGAGCATGACCACGAGCACAAGCATGAACATAACCATAGCCACGAGCATGAACATGAATATGAACATGAACATGAACACGAGTGTGAGCATGACCATGACAACTGTGATTGCCATGAGCATCATGGTTGCGGATGCGGTCATCACCACTCGCATGAGCATGGCAGCGTGAAGAAGAAACTGTTGCTAATAGTTGTTACCGCACTATTGCTGGGACTGGCGGTTTTTGTTGAGAAAACTTGCAATCTTGCCACATGGCAGTTGCTGCTCATTTATCTTGTGCCTTATTTTCTCATAGGCTATGAAACGCTCAAGGAAGCTGCCGAGGGGCTTGCTCATGGCGATGCCTTCAACGAGCACTTCTTGATGTCGATAGCCACCCTGGGTGCCTTGTGCATTGGTTTCTTGCCAGGTGCCGAGACGCAGTTTCCTGAGGCAGTGTTTGTTATGCTTTTCTTCCAGGTGGGAGAGATGATGGAAGGCTATGCCGAGGGGCAGAGCCGCAAGAGCATTGCCCACTTGATGGACATCAGGCCCGATATGGCTAGCGTTGAGCGTGGTGGTGAGCTGGTCGTCGTCTCGCCTGGCGATGTGGCAGTGGGCGAGATTGTTGTGGTGAAACCCGGCGAGAAGATTCCCCTCGACGGTGTTGTGCTTGAGGGCAATACCTCAATCAACACCGTGGCACTGACGGGCGAGAGCGTGCCGCGCGATGCCGGCGTGGGCGATGAGGTTATCTCGGGCTGCGTGAACATGAGCGGCTTGATAAAGATGCGCGCGACCAAGAGTTATGGGCACAGCACAGTGTCGAAGATTATCGACCTGGTAGAGAACTCTTCGAGACACAAGTCGCGTAGCGAGTCGTTCATCACCCGTTTCGCCCGCGTCTACACTCCCATTGTTGTCTTTGCCGCTATAGCTGTGGCATTTATTCCGCCGTTGCTTAGTGGCGACTTCTCAGGAACATTTGCCACTTGGCTCTATCGCGCATTGATGTTCTTGATTGTATCGTGCCCGTGTGCTCTGGTGATTAGCGTCCCATTGTCGTTTTTTGGTGGCATTGGCGGTGCGTCGCGCAAGGGAATATTGATTAAAGGCTCTAATTATATCGATGTGCTCGCACAGGTCAAGACTGTCGTATTCGATAAAACCGGCACGCTCACTCATGGGCAGTTTGCCGTAACTGCCGTTCATCCCAGCAGCTGCGACGAGCGTCACTTGCTGCATCTAGCGGCGCATGTTGAACATTACTCAACCCATCCCATTGGCGCGGCCTTGCGCGACGCTTTCCCCGATGAGGCTACCGATGGCTGTCATGTGAGTGAGGTGGAGGAGATCGCCGGCCAGGGTGTGAGAGCACGGGTGGGCGATGATGTGGTGAGTGTGGGCAACACCCGCATGATGGATGCTGTGGGTGCCAAGTGGAGCGATTGTGACCATGTGGGAACCATCATCCATGTGGCAATCAATGGCGACTATGCCGGCCACATCGTCATCAACGATAGGGTGAAAGACGATAGCGCACATGCCGTGGAAGAGCTCAAGGCGCTGGGCGTGGAGCGCACAGTGATGCTCACCGGCGACCGCCTTGAAGTAGGGCAGGACGTGGCCAATAAGTTGGGATTGAGCGAGTTTTATGCTCAACTCATGCCTGCCGACAAAGTGGCTCACGTGGAGCGCTTGCTCGGTGAGAGCGGGAAATTGGCCTTTGTGGGCGATGGCATTAACGATGCGCCGGTGCTGGCTCGTGCCGATGTGGGAATTGCCATGGGCGGCTTGGGCAGCGATGCTGCCATCGAGGCTGCCGACGTGGTGATTATGGATGATTGCCCGTCGAAGATTGCTCTTGCCATGCGACTTTCCCGCCGCACTTTAGGTATTGCCCGTCAAAACGTGTGGTTCGCTCTGGGAGTGAAGATTGCTGTGCTGCTGCTTGCAGCCCTGGGCTTGGCCACGATGTGGATGGCTGTCTTTGCCGACGTGGGCGTGACCGTGCTGGCAGTGCTCAATGCTATGCGGGCTATGCGCGTTGATTGATGAGAAAAAACATTATAATTATTAATGAATAAGTAAAAACTATTTTGTACCTTTGCCGCCGCTAAAAGCAGTGGAGTGGCTTGTCGCTCATGCCATGAGCATGAGAGGAAAGTCCGGGCAACACAGAGCATCGCATTTCTTAACGGGAAGCTGGGGGCGACCTCAGGGTTAAGGTGACAGAAAATAACCGCCATCACATTGTGGTGGTAAGGGTGAAAAGGCGGGGTAAGAGCCCACCGGGCGCCACGGCGACATGGCGCGGCCGCACCACCTGCGAGTTGCAAGGTCAAGTATATCGGCATTTAAGGGTTGCTCGCCCATTGTCGAGGGGTAGACTGCTATACTGCCGTGGCAACACTGGCAGACAGATAAATGACAAGCGGCGCTCCCACGCGTTGGGAACGACCACATAACCCGGCTTATAGCTCCACTGCTTTAGTTTTTTCCCTTTTTATTTAACATTGTCCCTCTTTTGCCTAGATGGGCAAATAAATCTCCAAGCACATAGAAGCTGCCGCCAACGAAGACTACGTCGTTGCGGCCTGCTGCTCTTGTGGCTGCATTGAAAGCCTGCATCACCTTGGTGTAGCAGTTGCCTTGCAGGCTATGCGTTGCCGCGAGTGCCTGCAGCTGGCTTGCCTTCATTGAGCGCTGCGATTGCGCCTGAGTGAAATAGTAGGTGGCATTGCCGGGCATCATGCCAAGCACGGTGTCGATGTCTTTGTCGGCCGAGAAACCTATCACCATGTGCAACTTGTGGCATTGAAGGCTGCTCAGCTGGCGCGATTGTATTGCCCATGCTCCGGCATTGTGCCCGGCATCGCAAATAATGGTGGGGCTGGAGCCAATCACCATCCATCGCCCCATGAAGCCCGTTAACCGGCTCACTTGAGCTAATCCTTGCTTTATAGCTTTTTTTAATACCACCAGGCGCATCGACCTCAATGCCGCGATGGAATGGAGCACTGTGTTGACATTTTCCACTTGATAATCGCCGCCAAGCTGGCAGGTGAGAGGTCGGTTGTAACCGGTGGCGGTGATTGAGAATGTGCCGTCGGGATTCTTTATCGATTCAGTCACCATGGGAGAATCGGTGGCGAAGACGATAGGAGAGTGGTGCTCGCGCGCAGTGCTCTCAAAGACTTCGCGCACCTGTGGCTCTGTGGCTTTACCTATCACAACTGGCACACCGGGCTTGATAATGCCTGCCTTCTCGCTGGCTATCTCGGGCAGAGTGTGCCCTAAGAACTGAGTGTGGTCGAGCGAGATGTTGGTGATGATGCTCAAAATGGGTGTGATGATGTTGCTGCAGTCGAGCCTGCCGCCAAGACCCACCTCGATGATGGCAATATCAACTTTCTCTTTACTGAAGTGCTCGAAGGCTAGAGCTGTGGTGAGCTCGAAAAATGACGGCTTGCACTGTAGTCCGCTGGCCTGCCATCGCTCCACAAAGTGGCTCACCCTGCGCTTGTCAATCATCTTGCCGTCAACACGAATGCGCTCCCTGAAGTCTACCAGGTGGGGCGAGGTGAATAATCCCACGCGATACCCCGAGGTTTGCAGCGTGGCGGCGAGCATATTACTCACCGAGCCCTTGCCGTTGGTGCCCGCTATGTGGATGCACGGGTAGTTGCGGTGAGGATTGCCTAGCCAGTTGTCAAGGGCAATTGCTGTGTCGAGCCCTGGTTTATAGCCGCTTGCTCCTTGCGTTTCAAAAGCCGGTAGCTGCTTGTAAAGATAGTCGATAGCGTCTTGATAGGTCATGTGAGTGTAAAGTGTTGTTTTTTAGTTGTGCTAGAAAATGAAATAGCCTGCAATGCCTGCAAGTATTATCACCACAATGGGGTGAATCTTGGTGAAGAACACTATGCAAAACGATGCGATGCATATAATAATGGAAATCACTTGATGGGTGGTGGCGGTGCCAAAGTTGTCGGTGTTCATCAGCAGCAATGCCGCGCTGGCGATGAGGCCTACAACCACAGGTCGCAAGCCCATGAAAGCGCCCTTGATGATAGCGTTGTCGTGGTGGTTGGTGATGTAGTGGCTTGCCAGTAGAGTGAGCACATAGGGGGGCAGAACCACAACCAGTGTGGCCAAGATAGAACCCCACACGTTGCCGGTCGACACATAGCCAATGTAGGTGGCACTGTTGATGCCAATGGGGCCCGGGGTCATTTGCGAGATGGCCACGATATCGGTAAACATTTGGTTGCTGATCCATCCGTTCTGCACAACCTCATTTTGCACCAGCGACAGCATGGCATAGCCACCGCCAAAACCGAAGAGGCCAATTTTCAAGTAGGCCCAGATGAGTTTCAGGTAAACACTCATTTCGCTCCCTCCTTTCGGCTGTTGAGCACAGCATGGGTGTAGTAGATATAGCCGCCTACTGCCCCCAGCACGATGTAAAGAATGGGGTTGGAAACAACGGGTAACTTGCTGTAGATGAGTAGTGCCACTGCCACCGGGATGATAATTGTCTTCCAACCAATCTTGGCGGCACGGGCAGTGGTGATGACGGGAGCGATGATGAGAGCCACTACCGCGGGTCGAATGCCCTTGAAGATGCGGGTGAGCACCTCGTTGCTCTTGATGGTCTCGGGCGTGAGAAACATGGCTATGGCAAGGATGATGACAAATGATGGCAAGATTGTGCCGATGGCTGCTGCCAGGCTGCCCTTGATGCCCTTGAGCCTGTCGCCAATCACCACCGAGATGTTAACGGCCAGGATGCCGGGCATGGCCTGAGCAATAGCCAGCAGGTCGAGAAACTCATCTTTGGCAATCCACTTGTGATTGTTAACAATCTCACGTTCAATGATTGAAATCATTGCCCATCCGCCACCAAAGGTGAATGCGCCAATCTTCATGAACGTGAGCCACAACTGCAAGTATATGTTATTCATTGGGGTGTTTTTGATGTCTTAAACGGGTGCAAAATTACACAAAACTTTGCAACCATATCTTTGTTTGGAGAAAAATCATTAAATTTGCACGTTTTTTTAACCGATAAATCAAAACAACTCGACATTGAGGAATAAGCTGTTAATAGTGGTGACAATACTTGCTGTGTTTGCCCATGTGGCAGGCGCCCAAGACACTGTGGCGGTTGCTGTGCAAGATTCGGCAGTGGTCAAGCCCGGCTTTTTTAAGAAATTCCTGGGCTACCTTACCCCCGACCTTAATGTTGACGAAACAAAGGCTTCGACTGGACTGAGCGTGATAGGTGGCCCACACTACGACAGCATGACACGCTTTGGAGTGGGAGTGGCAGCAAGCTATGGCTATCGCTTGCGTGGTTGCGACTCGCCATTGCAGCCATCGTTGCTCTCTATAACCGCTGATGTGACTACAGCCAAGTTCTTGAGCGTGGGCGCAAGAAACGTCATGATTATTGGTGGCGACAGTAAGCGCATGAACTCGTCGTTCAGGCTGGAATACAAGCCCATTAACTTTTGGGGAGTAGGCTATGCGAATGGGAAGCAAGATAGCAACAAGTCTTTCATGCGGCAGTTACGCATGGAGTTTAACACCGATTTCCTGTTCCGTCTGGCCAATGGGCTTTTTGCCGGGCCTTATGTCCACTGGGAGTATAACAAGGTGGATTCAATCGAAAAGCCCCACTTGCTTGAGGGGCAGGCTAAGCACCAGCGCAACTATGGCGTGGGATTCACTGTCGACTACGACACTCGCGACTACATCAGCGAGCCCACCAGGGGCATATATATTCACCTCAACCAGGTGTTTTTTCCTCGTTTCCTGTGGAACGGTAATCAAAACTTCACCCGAACCGATTTCCGTTTCTCAATATATAATAAAGCGTGGCGCGATGCTATTATTGCCTGCGACGTGCGCGCAATGTTTAACTACGGCTCTCCCTCATGGGCTACGATGGCACAATGGGGTGGCTCGACCAACATGCGTGGCTACTACATGGGGCGTTACCGCGACAACTGCATGATGAATGCCACCATTGAGCTGCGCCAGCATCTGTGGCGATGGCTTGGCGCTGTGGCATGGTTGGGCGGTGGCACCGTGTTTCACGATAGCCACTCGATGCATTTTTTGCCTAATGTGGGCGTGGGTTTGCGCTGGGCTTTTCGCAAGCATGTGAACATAAGGCTCGACTATGGTTTTGGTCGCGCAGGGGAGAGTGCCTTTATTTTTGGAATCAATGAAGCGTTTTAAGCACATTTTCACTAATCAACATTACATCTACTGGCTCTTTGTGGTAATGGCTATTCTGCCCAACTGCATGATGTTCTTCACCGAGGCCACATCGCTACTCACACGCATTGTGCAGGTGGTGCTGCCTCTAGGCTTCTACGCCTGGGCTTTCACCTGGGCACGCAAGCCCGGAAAAATGTTCTGGTGGCTGTTTTGGTTCATGTTTGTCGACGCGTTCCAAATAGTGTTGTTGCGTCTCTATGGTGAGTCGCCCATCGCTGTCGACATGTTTCTCAACGTGCTCACCACCAATCCCGGCGAGGCCACCGAGTTACTGTCCAACTTGCTTGTGGCAGTAGTCTTTGTGATTGGTTTCTATGGTTTCGGCATAGTGATGTCGATTGTGTCGTTGCGGTCGGGGAACGTGTTGAGTGGCCTTTTCCGCAAGCGTCAGCGCCGTTGGTCAATTGCGGCACTGGCTCTGGGACTGTTACTGCTGGTGGTTAATGTGTTTACTGAGCGTGCTTTCAAGGTTCAGGATGATGTGTTCCCCATCAATGGAACCTACAACATGGGGCTTGCCATTGAGCGTGCTATCAAGCAGGCCGGTTACAACAAAACATCGAGTGCCTTTACCTATCATGCTACACCCACTCGCAACGATTCGGTGCCCGAGATTTATGTGCTGGTGGTTGGTGAGACTTCTCGTGCCGACAATTGGAGTCTCTACGGCTACAATCGCGACACAAATCCAGGCATGAAGTCGCTCGAAGATGGGCTGGTGGTGTATCGTGACGCACTCACCATGTCAAACACTACACACAAGAGTGTTCCAATGATAATGAGCGGCACCGGTAGCGAGGCCTACGATAGCCTCTACTATCGCAAAGGGGTGATAACAGCATTTAACGAGGCTGGCTACAGCACGGCCTACTATAGTAACCAGCAGCGCAATCACTCGTTTATCGATGCTTTTGGAAGCGAGGCGCAGGAGGTTAAATTCCTAAAAGATAAGGTTTCGCTCATGGGAAACAATTTTGATGACGAACTTATCAAGTGTGTCAAGCAACGGCTCGACAAATACGACGGAGGAAAACTGCTGATTGTGGTGCACATGTATGGCTCTCACTTCAACTACAAGGATCGTTACACTCGTGACGAAGCGCATTTTAAGCCCGACAATGTGATTTCGGCCGAGCGCATTTATCGCCGAGAGCTAATCAACGCCTACGATAACACCATCCGCAATACCGACAAGGTGCTTGCCGCTATCATCAATCTGGTTAAGGCTAAGAGCGTGAACAGTGCCGTGCTTTTCACCAGCGATCATGGCGAAGATATCTTTGATGATGAGCGCGACCGTTTCCTTCATGCTTCGCCCATACCCACCTATTACCAGCTGCGGGTGCCATTGCTGGTGTGGACCTCACCTGCCTATGCGGCAGCATGGCCACAGCAGGTGGCAATGCTCAAGAGTCACGCCAATGTGCCCGTGTCGACCAATATGGTTATGTTCCACACCTTGCTCGACCTTGCTGGCATCGGCACGAGTTACTTCAAGCCCTGGCTTTCGTTATGCAATCCTCAGTTCAAGCCTCATCGTCGCCTCTACGTTAACGACCACAACGAGATGGTGCCTCTCGACAGTTGCGGCATGAAACGGCAAGATGCCGCGCTCTTTAAGAAAAACAACTTGCAATATCCCTAGTGTGTGAGGGGCTTGACGTCGTGGATTGAGTGCTTGTTAATAACTTTTAGGCAAAAAAAGCAATATTTCAATGCAATAAAATAATAATGGGCGATAACTTGCGTTATATTAGTGTAATAACACAAAACAGAAAGGTCGCCTATGCAAGAAAATTACACCGAAGAAATTAATTTTGAAACAGCATGCGAGGAACATGCAATCGAGGTAGGTCCAAAGCGAGCTACTATCAATTTCCTCAAGCAATTTGCGAGAGCCTACACCGCATCGGGCATCAATCAGCCGGGACTGGAAGGCTTCATCGCCAATTAATTAACACAAAACACAATGCGAGTCACTTCTTTAGTTTAGGACCGCAAGACTTTAATCACAGGGACGCCTAGGCGTCCCTGAATTGTTATTGGAGATGGTGAAGAAACTTGTTTTGTCTCTACCTATTTCTTTAGAGAGAAGATGAATTGCAGGCCGCCTTGGGGCGTTTTATTGACTGTGATTGAGCCCTTGTGCTGGATGACGGCATTTTTAACGATGGCAAGACCCAGGCCCGTGCCGCCCATTGAGCGGCTACGTCCCTTGTCCACGCGGTAGAAACGTTCGAAGAGTCGTTCCAGATGCTCGTCATCGACTCCCACGCCATTGTCGCTGTAGGTGAAATTCCAATGCGTGTCGCTCTCGTTGGCGAGAATCTTTATTGTGGTACCCTCGCCGGCATAGTTAATAGAGTTGTCGATGAGGTTGCTGAAGATGCTGTAGATGAGCATTTCATTGCCGTTAACCACAATACCCTCGGGCAAGCAGTTTTCAAGTGTCATGTGCTTCTTCTCAAGGCTGATTGCCACGTCTTGCGTCACATCGGCAACCAGTTGCGACACGTCGACCCGCTCCATTGCTATCACGTGAGGCGCATAATCAACACGGTTAAGAATTGAGAGGTCGTTGAGTAGCGAGGTGAGTCGCTGGGCCTGTACGCCGGTTCGCTCTACAAAGCGTCGCTTGGTTTCAGTGGGGATGTCGGGATTGGTGAGCAGAGTCTCGGTATAGCCCATAATGCTGGCGACAGGAGTCTTCAACTCGTGAGCAATGTTTTGGGTTAGTTGCCGCCTCATGAGACGCTGTTTCATGTCCTGCTCTTCCTTGATGCGCTCGTCCATGCGCTTGCAGTATTTGTAAAGCACATAACCCAGCACCAGCATCACAACCACGGCAAAGAGCATGAGATGCCAGTCGCTCACATCGTCGATGGGTTCAATCCACTTGCGGTCGTAGTCGTCAAAGAGGATGAAAACGACGGCGTAGACCAGGAAGGCTGCCATCACGCTTATCCACACACGTTTTCCCTCGGTCAATTTTTTCATATCTCAAAACTGTAGCCGTAGCCTGTTTTTGTGATGATGTGGGATGCATATTGTCCCATTTTTTTTCTTAGCCTGGTGATGTTGACATCAACGGTGCGCAGAGTCACTACCACATTGTTGGGCCACACATTTTCTAGTAACTCCTCGCGCGAGAACACTTGACCACGATGCGAAAGCAGGAACAGCAATAATTCAAGCTCGGTTTTGGTGAGCTGAGTGGGCTCGTTGTCGATGGTAACGGTCTTGGCTGTTGTGTCAATCACAAGACCCTCGTAGGCCAAGTGGTGGAGCGGTTGGGGTTCGTTCTTGTGAGTGCGGTTAAGCACAGCCTTCACTCTAGCCATCACTTCTTTGATTGAGAAAGGCTTGGCAATGTAGTCATCGGCGCCAAGATTAAATCCTTGCAGCATATCGCCCTCGGTGTCCTTGGCTGTGAGGAAAATGATGGGGATGCTTGACCACACGGAGTCGTCCTTAAGCACCCGGGCAAACTCAAAGCCGCTCATTCCCGGCATCATCACGTCAAGAAGGATGAGGTCGATGCCGTTGTTGATGAGCTTGAGGGAGTCGAGAGCCGAGTGTGCCACATGCACATTATAGCCTTGTGTCGAGAGATTGAAACTCAAAATCTCGCACAAGTCGATGTCATCGTCAACTATGAGAATTGTAAATTTTGTCATTGTGTGACTAAATTTTGTCAAAATTAATAAAAAAAATTAGAATAGTGCAACTATTTTCCAAATCTCGCTTGCATTACATTAATAATATAGTCTCCAAGTTTTTCGCATTCTTTCACAATGTCGGTGTACATGGTACCAATAGAGTAGTCATATTTGTGTTCGTCAACAGCCTTGATGTTATCTTCCTTGAGTCGCTTGCACATGAGATTGATCATGTTTTCGATGCGGTAGCTCTCGTCGATTGTGTGGTCCTCCACGTGCCCCGACATCACCACGTTCATCTGGGTAAGGGCATCGTTGGTGAAGATGGTCATTGCCTGCAACTGGTGGTACTGGTCGTCGGTGAATTCCTTTCCACTCTCCATCTGTCGCTTGAGTTGCCGCGACATGTTATAGCATGAGTCGGCTATGCTCTCCAGCTCGCTGATTTCACGCAACAAGGCACGCACCAGGTTCTTGGTTTCGCTCGACAGGTGGTCGTCGCTGATGTGTTCAAGGTAGCGTGCGATGCCAATCTCGGTCTTGTCGGCTATGTCCTCCTGTTTCTCAATCTCGCTGATTAGCTGCTCGCGCTTGCCTGTCTTTTTCTCGTTGAGCAGCTGGCGCACGAGTCCAAACATGTCCTGAGTCTTTTGCGCGAAAAGGGTAGTCTCCTTTTGAGCCTGGAGCACCATGATTTCGGGCGTCTTCATGAGGTTGGAGTGCAGATACTTGAGCTTGAATCCGTCTTCAGCTTCCTCCTCTTTGTGCTCAGGCAACAGCCAGCACACCAGTCGCTCGATTTGTGGCACAAAGCCAATGAGAAGGGCGGTGTTGGTCACGTTGAAGCAAGTGTGGAAAGTGGCAAGAACAATGGGAATGCTGGTCTGCTGAGCTGGATTGCTGCTGTCGTAGCCCGCTAAGTGGCACACTAGGTCAACAAAGGGGTAGAAAAGGCACAATACCCATGTGACGCCTATCAAGTTAAACAGCAAGTGTGCAAGAGCTGCACGCCTAGCTTGAGTGCCGGCACCTAGGGCGGCAATGTTGGCTGTGGCAGTAGTGCCGATGTTCTCGCCCATTACCAGTGCAAGACCCATGTTGATGGGTAGAACTCCGGTTGAGCACAGCAGGATGGTGATTGCCATCACAGCTGCCGATGATTGCACCACGCAGGTGATTATCGTGCCCAGTGCCAGGAAAATGAGAATAGTGGAATAGCTGCTGGTGTCGAACGAGGAGAAGAAATTAATCACAGTCTCGTTGTGTTCAAGATCCATTGCCTTGCCGGTGGCGCTAAGCAGCACAAGTGAGAAAAATACAAAGGCAGTGCCATAGAGCAAGTCGCCGGCAAACCTGAAGCGCTTGTTATAAATGAGTAGCAGCCCAAAGAAGAAGGCCGGGAAGACCACCACCGTGAGGTCGACATTATAGCCCAGCGACATGATCCATGCCGTGAGAGTGGTGCCAATGTTGGCACCCATGATGACCGAAATGGCTTGTGAAAGAGTGAGCAACCCTGCGCTGACAAACGATACAGTCATCACCGTCGTTGCCGATGAAGACTGCACGGCGCAGGTGATGAATGTGCCTGCTAAAATTCCTGAAAAACGGTTGGAGGTGATTCGCGCCAGAATGTGGCGTAACTGGGGGCCGGCAAGTTTCTGTAACGAGTCGCTCATCATCTTCATGCCAAAGATCAGTAGTCCTAGTGAACCCAGCAACTCAAATGCCAGCAAAAAATAGTTGGATGTATTAATCATTCAAAATGTTTAAGAAAAAAATGGTTGTTATTTTCTTGGTGCAAAGGTATTCTGAGTGTGACAAAAAAAGAAATTTTAGGGGTTACGATGTTGTTACACTTGAGTGGTTAATGTTGTGTGAAAAAAGCGGCCGCACCGGTTAAAGAGTGAAGCCGCTTTTTATATTGTTTTAAATAATGTGAGGGTTAATCTGCCATGAGTCGCTCAAGAACGATCTTTACCAGGTCGTTGACAGCAGTCTTATAGTTAGGGTTGGCAACAGTTGCCACGCGGTTGGCTATGATGGAGCAGATGGTGATGGCACGGTGACCCATGAGCTTGGCAAGACCTTGCAAGGCAGCACCCTCCATCTCATAGTTGGTGATGTGTCCACCCTCATATTCAAATTCCTCGATGCGCTTGTTGAGTTCAGGCTCGGCAAGTGGCAAGCGCACCTCGCGGCCTTGTGGGCCATAGAATCCAACGGCCGAGATGGTGTAACCACGCACCATGTCGTCGCGGCCAATCTTCTCAACCAGCGAGGGGTCGGCTTCAACAACATAGGGTTTGCAGAAAAGAGGATTCCATTTTACAAACTCGCAGAACTGGCGTTCAAACTCCAGGTCGCAAGCTTCATTGCGGCCGGCATAGTAGTTCATCACGCCATCAAATCCCAGTGCCTTGCTTGCAATTACAGGGGTGCCAACGGGCACATAAGGCTGAAGACCGCCGCTAGTGCCTATGCGCACGATGTTGAGCGTGCGGTGCTCGGGCTTGACGGTGCGAGTGGAGAAGTCAACGTTGGCCAGAGCATCGAGCTCTGTAACAACGATGTCGATGTTGTCACCGCCAATGCCATGCGACAATGCCATGATGGGTTTGCCATTGTAGGTTCCGCCAATGGTGTGGAACTCACGGCTTGAAACTTCAAAGTCCTTGGTGTCGAAGTAGGATGCAATCATGTTTACTCGCCCAGGGTCGCCGCAAATGATGATGTTGTCGGCCAATTGCTCGGGCTTGAGGTGGATGTGGAAGATTGAACCATCGTCATTGATGATCATCTCGGAATCGGGAATGAATTTTTGCGACATAATTTATAGCGTTTTTTGAGTTTATACTGCTGTTGTTAAAAGTATCAAAAAGCAAAGTTAAGCATTTTATTTAAAAGTGTGGGCCTCACATAAGTCTTTTTTTGAAAAAACTTTTCAAAAAATCAGTTTTTGTTATAAAAAAGCCAAAAATCATGCTATGGCTGTTGTAATTAGCATGAGAATGGATTAACTTTGTGGAATAAAATTGTGAAAAGCCGCATGAAGCAAATATTATATATTGGTGTTATACTGGTGTTGACTCTGCTCATGAGCGGTTGCTTCACCGGAGTGGAGAACACCAAGAAGATTACCGACCGCGACGTGGAGCGTGCCATCCAAGAGATGGAACGTGGCAGGCATGAGACGGCGCTCACTCCCTATCACGACTCGTTGCCGGCTTGGCGTGAGGGCAAAGGGTTCTGGGTGGTTGATGACCGTGCTGCATTTATCTTCCAGCCGTCGCCCAGCTATAATCTCGACAGCCTGCAACTGCGAGGCAAGCGTCTCAGCTATGTGAGTCATGGAACACGCCGCCGTGTTGACAACAGCGAGGTGGTTGATGTGGTTTTCATGTGCGACAGCCTTCGCTTGGTGTGCTCAACAGGCAAGTCGCTTGCCGATGCCAGCCGCCCGTCGTTTGCAATCCCGTTCCTTGTTGATGATGACATGGTTGAGCACTATGCCCGCCAGCTTGTGGGCAAGACGGTGTGGGTTAAAACCTCGGTGTGGTTCGACGGTGCAGGTAACTATAAGGCTGGCGGTCGCAAGTTTGTGCCTGTCGTTATAACTGCGGTAAAGCCCGGCAACGACATTTATCCGCTCATGGTGGAGTTTCGCGATGGCGACAACGAGGCCACATTGTGGATGACTACCGAGGGAGGTTCAATCTCGGGTCGCGATTTCGACGCATTGTTCTCCATGACCGATGTGCGCAAGCAGTATCCTCGCATTACCGACGAGACGTGGCAGCGCATCGTTGATGGCAATGTGGCCGAGGGTATGACCAAGGAGGAATGCCGCCTGGCCATGGGCTCGCCCAAGAATGTGACGCAACTGCCCGACCAGGGCGGATTGCGTGAGTATTGGTACTACGATGGTGGGCGCTATCTCTTTTTTGTTGACGGAGTGCTGAAAGAATATCGATAACATCGACATGGACAACGTGAATCTTTCAATAACAATATTGGGTAGTGGCACCAGCACAGGAGTGCCACAGCTGGGTTGTAATTGCCCTGTGTGCCGGTCAACCGACCCGCGTGATAAGCGTTTGCGCCAATCGGCGCTGGTGCATTACTGTGGCAAGAACATCCTGATTGACTGTGGCCCCGACTTTCGCCAGCAGTACATGAGCGTGGGATGCCCCAAGCTTGATGCTATTCTCATTACTCACATTCATTACGATCACATTGGTGGACTTGAGGAACTGCGAGGATTTCAGGATGTGCCCATCTTTGCTCGTGGTGATGTTATTGATGCCTTGCAATGCAGGTTGGCTTACTGCTTTGCCGAGCATCCTTATCCTGGAGTGCCGCATTTCAGCCTGGTTGAGATTAATGACCGTGATACATTCAACTGCGCCGGTGTGACAGTAGAACCCATCCCGGTAATGCATTATAAATTGCCAATCTTGGGTTTCAGAATGGGGCCGCTTGCCTATATCACCGATTGCAAGACTATCGACCCGGCACAGGTGGAGCGCCTACATGGCGTGCCATTGCTGGTGATAAATGCCTTGCGCATTGAAGAGCATCTCTCTCATCTGTCACTAACGCAAGCCTTGAGATTGATAGAGCAAATAAATCCAGGCCGTGCCGTGCTCATTCACATGAGCCACCAGATAGGTTGCCATGCACAAGTGGAGAATATTCTACCCGATGGTGTGATGTTAGCCTACGACGGACTGGAGATTAATGTATAAATACTGATAACCGACAACCGACAACTGACAACTGACTGACAACTGACTGATAACTGACAACTGATAACTGACAACTTACAACTATGGCAACAGTCGACGACAAAAAAATCATCTTCTCAATGGTGGGGGTGAGTAAAACAATTCAGCAAAACCAGAAGCAGATTCTCAAGAACATCTATCTTTCATTCTTCTATGGCGCCAAGATTGGTATCATTGGTCTTAATGGTGCCGGTAAGTCAACGTTGATGAAAATCATAGCCGGCATTGAGACGCAATATCAAGGTGAGGTGGTGTTCGCTCCCGGCTACAGTGTGGGCTATCTGCCCCAAGACCCTCAACTCGACCCTACCAAGACTGTTAAAGAGGTGGTGCAGGAAGGTGTGCAACACATCGTTGACGCTCTTGCAGAGTATGAGGCTATCAATCAAAAGTTTGGCTTGCCCGAGTATTACGAAGATGAGAACAAGATGAATGAGTTGTTTGCAAGGCAGGCTGAGTTGCAGGATGTTATCGACGCAACCGATGCCTGGAACCTTGATAGCCGGCTGGAGCGTGCCATGGACGCGCTGCGTTGCCCCGAGGGCGACCAGCTCACCGAGCACCTGAGTGGTGGTGAGCGACGTCGAGTGGCATTGTGCCGACTGCTATTGCAGAAGCCCGACGTGTTGCTGCTTGATGAGCCTACCAACCACCTGGATGCCGAGTCGATTGACTGGCTGGAACAGCACTTGCAGCAATATGAAGGCACAGTGATTGCTGTGACTCACGACCGCTACTTCCTCGACCATGTGGCTGGCTGGATTCTTGAACTTGACCGTGGTGAGGGCATTCCCTGGCGAGGCAACTACAGTAGCTGGCTGGAGCAAAAAACCATGCGAATGGCTCAAGAGGAGAAGACCGAGAGCAAGCGTCGCAAAACTCTGCAACGCGAGTTGGAATGGGTGCGCATGGCGCCCAAAGCCCGCCAAGCCAAGGGCAAGGCGCGTCTTAACAGCTATGACAAGTTACTCAATGAGACCGTGAAGGAAAAGGAAGAGAAACTCGAAATCTTCATTCCCAATGGCCCGCGCTTGGGAAACAAGGTTATTGAGGCACAACATGTGGCTAAGGCCTTTGGCGACAAGTTGCTCTTCGACGACCTCAACTTCATGCTGCCACCCAACGGTATCGTGGGAGTGATAGGTCCTAACGGCGCCGGAAAAACCACGCTTTTCCGCCTTATAATGGGATTGGAGAAGCCCGACAGCGGCACCTTTGAGGTGGGTGAGACGGTGAAGGCTGTTTACGTCGATCAGCAGCACACTAGTATCGACCCCGACAAGACTGTCTATGAGGTCATTTCGGGCGGAGTGGAGTTGTTGCGCATGGGAGGTCGAGATGTGAACGCGCGTGCCTACCTGTCGCGATTTAATTTCTCGGGTGTTGACCAGCAAAAGAAGTGCGGTGTGCTGAGTGGTGGTGAGCGCAATCGCTTGCAACTGGCTCTGGCGCTCAAGGAGGAAGGCAACGTGCTACTGCTTGATGAGCCCACCAACGATATTGACGTGAACACCCTGCGGGCGCTTGAGGAAGGTCTCGACGACTTTGCCGGATGCGCTGTGGTTATCAGTCACGACCGCTGGTTCCTCGACCGTATCTGCACCCACATCCTTGCATTTGAGGGCGACAGCAACGTGTTCTTCTTCGAGGGGTCTTACTCAGAATATGAGGAAAACAAACTCAAGCGCCTGGGCAAAGAAGAACCCACCCGCGTGCGCTACCGCAAGCTCACAACCGATTGATTTTTTGGAAAAACTGGCTTGTTTTTGCAACTTTTTTAATACAAATATCGTCTAATGAGTAACACACATTTTAATTAATATGAAAAAGTTCTTAAATCTGGTTTCTATAGTGCTCATCATGACAATATTGAGTGCGTGCGTCTATTCTAGTTCAGTTGACAACAATCAGCCCACACAAGTGGAAGAAGCCGGCGAACTCAAAGTTATGGATCAGTTCTCGCGCATTAATCTAGCGGGATCAATGCAAGTTATTTACTCACAGGGCGACAAGTACACGGTGCGTGTCGATGCGCCGCAACAAGCAATGGAAAAGCTGGTTATATATGTTAAGTCTAAGGAGTTGAACATTGGCAGCAAGGATGAGTTCCTTGGCTTCAATAACGCAATCAGTGATATAAAAATTTATGTCACCTCGCCTGTCATCAAGCAGATTGACCTGACCGGCTCTGGAGACCTCACCGTGAATAATGCTGTCTCGGTTGGCAGGCTTGATGTGGAACTTACAGGAGCTGGCCACCTGAATTTTGCGGGAGCTTTGACGTGCAGTTTTCTTGATGTGGATTTGACGGGCTCGGGAAATATCGACTTTGCCAATGTGAAGGCAGGCAAAATCGAAACTGATATCACCGGAGTGGGAAATGTCAGTTACACCAATGTGAGCGCAGGCACAATAGGCAGTAACATTACCGGAGCTGGCAATATTACAATAGCCGGAAGTGCCGAGAAGCACATCCTGAATATCACTGGCGTTGGCAATGTGGATGACTCTGGATTGAAAGTGGGAAAATTAGTGGGTTAACGCTAACTCGCCATTATCAAAGATTAATCTAAATATCTCTTATCTAGGCCCTTGTAGTGGTCGATGCGGCGGTCGCGCAAGAATGGCCACCAGCGGCGCACGCGCTCGGTGCGGTCAAGGTCGACGTCGATTATTGTTTCCTCTTCTTCGGTGCCCGAGGCGCAGTAGAGTACCTCGCCTTGATGACCGGCAACGAAACTGTTGCCCCAGAAGTAGATACCGCGGGTTTGGCCGCTTGGGTCTTCCTCATGACCAACGCGGTTAACGGTGACAACTGGCAGCCCGTTGGCCACGGCATGGCCTAGTTGCACGGTTTTCCAGGCATTGAGTTGACGCATTTTTTCCTTGTCGTTGTCGCTGCTCTCAAAGCCGATGGCGGTGGGATAGATGAGCAGTTGGGCACCTCGCATAGCCATGAGCCTTGCTGCCTCGGGGTACCACTGGTCCCAGCACACGAGCACTCCCAGCTTGCCCACGCTAGTGGCGATGGGCTCAAAACCCAGGTCGCCTGGGGTGAAGTAGAACTTCTCGTAGTAGGCAGGGTCGTCGGGGATGTGCATCTTGCGATATTTGCCGGCAATGCTACCGTCTTTCTCAATCACCACAGCTGTGTTGTGATATAGTCCTGCGGCACGACGCTCAAAGAGTGAAGTGACAATAACAACATTATTATCTCTTGCTGCTTTGGCGTAGGTCTCGGTTATCTCGCCTGGAATAGCTGTTGCAAGGTCGAAGTTGTCAACATTCTCCTCCTGACAAAAGTAAAGCGAGTCGTGCAGCTCTTGCATGACAATGAGTTCGGCTCCTTGATGGGCTAGTTTTGCGATTTTCTCAATCAGGCGGTTGCGGTTGCTTGTCGTGTCGCTTGTGTTGTGTTGCTGGATGATACCTATTTTCATAGCTTGTTTATTTTTTTAAGAAGTTTTGTGGAATTTGCATTGTGATGCAGTGCAACGAGCCGTGCTGCTTGATGAGGGCGTTACAGTCGATACCCACTACGTCGCGATTGGAGAATACGCTCTGCACCACCTCGAGGGCACGAACGTCGGTGGCTGGCTGGCCGTAGATGGGTACAAGCACTTGCTTGTTGGTGATTAGGAAATTGGCATAGGTTGCGGGCAAGCGCAACCCGTCCTCGTCGTGAATGGGAGAGGGGCAGGGGAGTGGCACCAGGCGAAATGGCTCGCCTTGTGCATTGGTCATTCGCATTAATTCATTTTCCATGCGTTGCAGCGATTCAAATTGCTCATCGCCGGTATCGTCGCATTTTACATAGAGGATAGTGTTGCCCGGAGCCAGCCGTGCCAGGGTGTCGATGTGGGCATCGGTGTCATCGCCCACCAGTTCTCCGCTGTTGAGCCAAAGCACCTTTTTCGCACCCAGTCGTCGCATGAGTTCTTGCTCAATTCCTTGCTTGTTTAAGAATCCATTGCGATTGGGCGACAGCAGGCAATTGCTTGTTGTGAGAATTGTCCCGTTGCCATCGCTTTCTATAGAGCCACCTTCAAGCACAAAGTCCTGACAGTTTATCATTTGTGCCTTAAAGATGTTGTTTTGTTCCAACTTGCAATTAATTAGATTATCGTGGCACGCGGCAAATTTCATGCCCCATGCATTGAACTTGAAGTCGAGCAAGTGAGGAGTTTCATTGGTATACACCGAGATTGGACCAAAGTCGCGGGCCCATGTGTCGTTGGTTTCAATTTCTTGATAGATAATGCGGTCGCTATGGCCGATGTCGGCTAGTTGCCGGCTCACCTCGTCAACATTGGGGGTGATGATAATGAGTGGCATTTCACGCACTATGGCACGAGCCACATTCTTGAAGCACTGTTGCGCATCGGCCAGCATGTAGTGCCAGTCGGTGCCGCGGTGAGGCCATGCCAGCATAATAGCATCTTGAGGTTGCCACTCGGCAGGCATGACTGTTGTGGAGGGAGCTTGGCTTAATGTCATTTATATTTATTGTCTTTTGCTTTAGTTAAAAAAATATTGTTAAATTATTCTTCTAATGTTTCCCAAAATTCGTCACGGTCGCGCAGTTGTTCGTCGAGAAAGTCGATGTAGCCCGATTTGGGGTCGTAACCATATTCTTCGCACCACATGTTATAGTCCTCTCTCAATTGTGGGTCGTTATTCATCATGTCCACAAATTCACGTTCCATCTCACTCACTCGGCTATACTGGTCAAGTAAAGTTCTCAGTATTTCAGAAATGTCGTTCATGATTGAAGTTTTAGTTGTAATTTGTAAATGGCAAATAAGTTTGAGTGTTCAAAAATAGTAATTTTCACTAACCTAGCAATAGATTTCATTGAAAAATTATCAACAATTGCTAAAAATCACCGATTATTATTGTTATTAATAATGAATAAAGTGCTAATTTTGCACGAAATTTAAAAAACGACAATGAAAAAGGTTGGTTTTCTGGTAATATTGGCCATTTTGATGATGGTTTCATCGTGCACTTCGACCGATGACAACTTGCGGGCCATGATTCCCGACGATGCTGCCGGCATGGTGGCTATTGATGTGCCCGGCGTTTTAAAGAAGGCTGGAATGTTGAGTGGTGATACTGTAAAAGTGCCCGATGCTCTACTCAAGGTTATTGATGACGCAAGCGTTACTGTGCAGGGCGACTTTATCAAGTTCCTTCCCAATTCCGGTTTCGACCTGACCACTCCATGCTATGTGTTCTTCTCGCCTGGCGTCTACAAGGCTGTGGCGTTGATTCCGCTTAGCGATGAGGACAAGGCTGTGCAACTGGTGGAGAAGATTACATCTAGCAAGGTGCAGCACTTGGCGGGTATTGACTATGCCTCTCATCTCGACTATGGCTACGCTATCGACGGCGACGTGCTGCTGGTGGGGCGTTTTCGCAATCCTATCGCGCCCGAGAGCGCGGCAGTAGCTGCCAGTGCCATCCTCGACAAGTCGAAACCCAGCCTGCTTGCCAACAACGACTTGGCAAAGAAAATCGATGAGACTAAAGGCGACATCAAAGCCTATATCAACGTTAAAGCGCTGAGCACTATCTTGAAGTCCAACTCACGTTTCAGCACAATTTTTGGCAACATTCCTGCTATTGAGATAATTACCGACAGCGATATCAAGGCGATGATTGCCTCACTCACCTTCAACATGTCGAAGAAGGATGGCGAGAGCGCAATTCTCAAGACCGATTTTATCTTCGACAAGAATGGACAATACAGTAAGCTGTATGATAGCTTGATTGCTGCTCAAGTTCCCAATGCCACTGCAGTGCTTGACGCTGTGCCGGGCGAGCTCGATACCTATGTGGGCATTAAGGTGGATGGTGCTAGATTTGCCTCTCAGCCGCAAATGGTGGGCATGTTTGAAATGCTTGAGAACACACCTTTCACCAGTGGCTTGAACTTCAAGGAAATGCTATCATCGGTAAAAGGTGCGCTGGTCTTTGGCCTTGGCAAGAGTCAGGTGAGCGATTATAATTTCACTATTGCCGCACAAACTCAAGACCCCAGTGTGATAATCAATCAGGTGGTGCAGGTTGGCAGCCAGCGTGGCCAGAGTCCACTGAAATATGACAACGAGTATATCTACGACAACGGAAGTCAGGGAATTGCCATGGGGCAGGCACCTGGAGTGTTTTACTTGAGGTGTGTCGACTTTGAGACTAGATTTAGTGCTGCAGGCTTACCTGTTATTTCTCAAAACTTCAATAAGGCATCGGTTGTGTTCTTCCACCAGCTCAAGGTGGCCGACAACGTAGAAGGTTTCTTCAACTGGTGGCTGCTCAACAAAGCCGGCGGTGAGGGACTGTATTACACTAGCGATGAGAAGCAAAACGTGGTGGTATCGTTGCTTAAGTGCCTGTGCTGGAGCGACCCGGCCAGCGCCGACCAAGGCAGCACCGACGACTATGACTACGGGTTCTAAAAAAAATGCTTGATATTTAGTGCATTGTGCCAACTCAGGGTGCACAAGCAAAAAAGGGGCAGATTTGCCCCTTTTTCATTGTTCCATTTTCAACAGTTTCTATATTATCTAAACATTTCTTCGGCTTGGGCCAGGGTTTCAGGCTTGCCCACGTCGAGCCATGTGTAGGGACTTTGTTGCACGTAACCGTTGATGATGTGGGTGTGGCACTCGTCAACGTAGAATGGGGTGATAGAAAACTTGGCCTCACCTTGTGAGTGCCGCTCGAGTGGCTCGAAGATGCTTGGAGAAATCACATGAATGCCGCCAAAGGCAAGTTCACGCATGCCCTCGCGATGCTTGAAAGCGGTGGGACGTGTTTCGCCGGTCGACTTGTTAATCCATCCTTGAAGACGATAATCGTCGTCGAAGACAAAGTATCGGCTAGTAAGGCGGTCTTTTACCAGCAAGGTTGCCATGGCGCCACTGTTAAGGTGGCTCTGGTACATGGCGTTGAGGTCGATGTCGGTCAAGATGTCGGCATTGTGCACTAGGAACGGTTCGTCGCCATCAAGGAACTGCCGTGCCTTGAGAATACCACCACCGGTGTCGAGCAGCATGTCACGCTCATCGCTGATGTGGATGTTCAGCCCAAAATTGTTGTTCTTCTCAAGAAACTCAATGATTTTCTCTCCAAAGTGGTGGATGTTGATAGTGATGTCATCGAAGCCTGCCCCGGCGAGCTTGGTAATCACTCTCTCCAGCATGGGTTTGCCACCAATCTCCACCAGCGCTTTGGGCCGGTCGTTAGTTAAAGGACGCAGCCGGGTTCCTAGTCCGGCTGCAAATATCATCGCTTTCATTCTTCTACGGGATTGAAGTTGCGGTCGTGACCGCTCTGTTCACGATGCGTGAGTTCAACACGCACATTGAATTTCTTGTAGATGTGCTCGGCAAGATGCTGCGCGGCATATACCGAGCGGTGCTGGCCACCGGTGCAACCGAAGCACACCATCAGGTCGGTGAAGTTGCGTTTCTTGTAACGTTCTACCGACTCATCGACCAGTGCATAAACGTGCTCAAGCCACTTGTCGATGGTACTTTCCTCGTGGAGAAACTTAATCACGTTATCATCAAGACCGGTAAAGGCTTTGTACTTGTCATATTTGCCGGGGTTGTTCAAGGCGCGGCAGTCAAAGACGAAGCCTCCGCCATTGCCCGATGAGTCGTGTGGTATACCTTTTTTATAGGCAAAGCTCATTACTCTCACGGTGAGAGACTTTTCCTCACTGGTGAAGTCTTTCATGTTGACGAGCTCATGAATTATCTCGCTCAGGTAGGGATAGCGATCAAACTTGGTGCTGGTCATCAGCCGGCGCAGGTTGGCGATTGCGGGCACAATACTGTTTTTCATGAAGTCGGGCTTCTTCTCAAAGTAACCGCGGAAGCCATAGGCTCCAAGCACTTGCAGTGTGCGGAAAAGCACAAACAGGCGCAGGTTGTAGAAAAACTGCTCCTCGTCGAGGTCGGGCTTGTAGGTCTTGAGTTGCTCAAGATAGGCATGAACCAGTTCTTTTTTCAAGTCCTCGGGATACTTGGCACGTGATTGCCACACAAACGAGGCCACGTCGTAGTAATAGGGACCACGTCGACCTCCTTGAAAGTCAATATAGCTCAACACGCAATCGGCCGGGTGCTCAGGGTCGCCCACGAGCATCACATTGCGCGACTGGAAGTCGCGATACATGAAGGTGTCGCTCGGTATTGACAGCAAGTCGCTGGTGAGGCGCTCAAAGTCGTTCTCTAGCTTGTTCTCGTTAAATACAACACCTGTGGCTTTCAAGAAGCAATACTTGAAATAGTTCAAGTCCCACTTGATGGAGCGCTCGTCAAAGCACTCGGCAGGATAGCAGTTGCTGTAGTCAAAGCCTTGAGCTCCACGGAACTGAATGTCGCACAAGTCACGCATGGTGCGTCGCAGCAGTTCTTTCTCCTCGCTGGTGAAGGCGTGGGTGATGCTGCTGCGGCGAATCTTGTTCCACAGGATGTTCTCGGGCTTGCCACCCAAGTCTTCTTGGATGTAGACCATGTGGTCGTCGCTAACTCCATACACTGTGGGCACCGATAGCCCTTGCTGCTTGAAGTGGTTGGCAATGTAGATGAATGCCTCGTTTTCTTCGCGCGACTCACCAACTACTCCAACAACCGATTTCTCGCCCGAGAGGCGATAATAACGGCGGTTGGAACCGGCTTTGTCCATTAACTTGATTTCGGTGGGCTCGCTGCCCACGTGTTGCTTATATAGTTCTTTCAAACTGTCGGTAGGGGTCATGTTCCTGCAATAGTTTTTATCATTTGAAATTTTGAGCAAAGGTAGTGATTACCAGCCGATATTTCAAACTTTAATGGTTAAAATAGCACAAACAGGCTAAAACTCGCTCGTGAAGTGGAACTTGATTTTGGGGAAGTCTTGTTGAGCCATTTGCAGCACATAGCCTGAGTCGGCGAGGAATACATCACGCCCCTCGGTGTCAAGAGCCATGAACTGGTGCTTGCGGTG
>DGWL01000056.1:23500-26197 GCA_002396125.1 Porphyromonadaceae bacterium UBA4259 | reverse complement strand
ACTAAGAAAGGCAAGGGAGGTAAGATACTGGTGGCACTGCTGTTCATGCTGCTTGCCGCCAGCATGGCGGCAGCCTATTTCCTGTTTCAGGATTCCGACAGCGCCAAGGCTGGCCTTAAAGATGCCAATGGGCAGATTGCCTCGCTCCAGAAGGAAGTGAACGCGCTCAAGATACAACTCGACACCACAACCACCAATCTCTACCGTGAACGTAGCGCACGCGCCAAGCTGCAGCTCGACGTCGACACGCTCAAGACGTTGTTTCCCATGCATGTGACAAAGCTGGAGGTTGCCAATGCCGATGGCAGCGGCGAGTCGGTCTCGGCCTATGGCAGTGACATCGCTGCTGCCAGCTCGATGTACTTGATGCCTCGCATCACCTATATGGGCCTGAGCGTGGGTAAGGAACTGGAGCTAATGGTGCGCCTCTATGACCATGAGGGCAAACTGGTGACCGGCGCCAATTCGCCTGCGGGATATTCCTACTCTTGCAAGATAGGCACCATCATGCCCGGCGAGAACACTGTGGCGCTGAGCGGATGGGGTGGAGCCGACCGCGGCCACTTCAAGCCCGGCACCTACCGCTATGAAGTGTGGTATAACGACATGTGCCTCAAGCAGTGCGTCTTCAAGCTTAAATAACCCGGGCTCGGTCGATTTTTTTCTCTATAACCAACGTAATATATTGTAAAGCATTAGCCTCCCAATGATGTGAGGCTGTGTTACATGTTGCGCCCTTCGAGGGTGGCGAAGCAGTCGCGCCAGTGTTGAGGGAGTGTTGCAGGATGATGGCTTGTGGGGTCAAGATAGACCATCACTTGCGAGCAGAAGCACTTGATTTGTCCTGTTGCGGTGTTTTGCAAGGCTTGCACCACAGTGAAGCTCTTGTTGCCCACATGGTCGACTTGTGTGAGCACAGCCAGCGGTTCGTCGAATAGTGTTTCGTGCAGGAAGTTGATGTTGATGTTGGCGATAACCACGTTCACGTTGTTCCAGTCCTGCCGTTGTGCTGCCGCCCGCTGGAAGTAGTCGCTTTTTCCCAGGTCGAAGAGTTCAAGATAGACCGAGTTGTTGACGTGTCCCAGGGTGTCGAGATCGCTAAATCGCAGCTGCACCGGCAGCGAGCAGTGAAAGGGATGTGCGGGAGTAAAATCCATTATTAAGGGTTGATTTTTCAGTTATTTATCGGAATAATATTTCTCGAATTACCGGCTTGCCCACCAGTTGGTTGAGCTGGTTGATGATGCCGGAGCGTGAGAGCATGAGGTCGTTGCGCAGTGCCGGCGACGAAATCTTGACGGTGATGACGCCGTCGTCGACCCATCGCTCGGTGGTCATGCGGTTAACACCCGGTCCCACCACGTCGACCCAGTGCTGCAGAGCCTTGTGCTCGAGCATGGTGGCGGTGATGTCTTCCTGTTGCATGAAATCGCCAATTATCTCGGCTATCGACTTGGCATCGGTGCGTTTCATTGCTCGGTGGCCTCCTCCTGGTGGCTTGCGATGGTTGAGATGTTTCCCCGGTCGACCGCCATCATGGTGTAGTCGCCGCTCATCAGGGCTATTATCTCATCGAGATGGGTGCGGTTGGTGTCGGTAATGAATATCTGGCCAAAGTCATGGCTGTTACTCACCACATTGATAATGCTCACCACACGTGCCTCGTCGAGCTTGTCGAAGATGTCGTCGAGCAGCAGGATGGGGGTGGTGCCGGTGTATTTCTTTAGAAATTCAAACTGTGCCAGCCGCAGGGCAATGGTGTAGGTCTTGCACTGTCCTTGCGAGCCGGTTTTGCGCATAGAGTGGGAGCCGAGCCACAGCTCAATGTCGTCGCGGTGGACGCCGCGAGTGGTGTAGCCCAGCATCATGTCGCGGTCGCGGTTGGCGTTGAGCAACTGCTGCATGTCGAGCTCGGCCAAGTGGGTCTTGTAGCTGAGGCGCACCTGCTCGTCATCGCCGGCAATGGCATTGTAGTAGCGCATGAAGATGGGTGTGAACTCCTCGAGCCACTGCTTGCGCTCGCGGTGAATGATAGCAGCCGAGGCAACCATAATTGTCTCTACACTTTCATAGAGCAAGGGGTCGCGATAGTTGTTCTTTATCATTGAGTTGCGCTGTTCCAGTGCCTTGTTGTAACCAATGAGCGCGTCGAGATACTGCCTGTTTCCTTGCGAAATGATTTGATCCATGAGCCTGCGTCGCTCGTCGCCTCCGCCACGAATCAGGTCCCAGTCGAGTGGTGATATCATCACCAGCGGCAGCAGCCCTATGTGCTCGCTCAGTCGCTTGTAGTCCTTGCCGTTGCGCTTCACCGTCTTGCGCTTGCCCTGCTGCACGCTGAGTGCGATGTCCTCGGTGGTTCCCCGGCGGTTGTAGTGTCCCTGCAGCATGAGGAAGCCGGCATCGTGGTTGATGGCGGCGCTGTGGTCGTTGCCACTGGTGAAACTGCGGCAGTAGCTCAGGTAATAGATGGCATCGAGCACGTTGGTCTTGCCCATGCCGTTGTTACCAATGAGGCAATTCACCTTGGGTGAGAACTGCAGTTGCGCTTCGGCAATGTTCTTGTAGTTCAATATGGAAAGTCGTTCCAATCTCATCTCAACTGCAAAGGTAGGGAAAAGTTTTTAGTTTTCAGTTCTCGGTTGTGAGTTTTCGGTTAGCTTTTCTTTGTGATTCTTGTAACCTACCGGAGTTAAA
>DGWL01000056.1:0-23382 GCA_002396125.1 Porphyromonadaceae bacterium UBA4259 | reverse complement strand
GTGATGGGCTGCTTGAAGAGCCACCATGCGGGCAGGATAATAATGATGGGAGTGAGTGCCATGAGTGTGCTGGCGATGCCTGCACTGGTATATTGCACGGCAAGTAGCGAGCACCCCACGCCCACAAAGGGGCCGAAGATGGTGGTCAGCACAGCCGCCGTCATGCTCTTGGGGTCGGTGATGTTCTTGCGCAGGGAGCCAAAACCCTCCCTGAACATCATCAGCAGTGAGAAGCCGGCAATGCCTGCCACGCAGCGGAAGAAATTGGCGAAGAAGGGCAGCATCCAGGGCTCGCATGGGGTGGTAATGGTGGCCTCGTAGTGGTTCATGCCTATCTTGCTCAGCACTAGTCCCACACCCTGGCACACCGCCGCTCCAACGGCAAAGAGCACACCATTAAGCGGCAGGTTGAGCACTAGCTTGTGGTGGTTGTCGCCACCGCGTCCCAGTACCGAAATGGCAATGCCGGTGAGAGTGACCAGCATAGCCACAATGCCCATTGCGTTTATCTCTTGTCCAAGGGTGAACCATGCCATGATGGCGGCAGTGATGGGTGCAAGTGTCATGAACAGTTGGCCAAACTTGGAGCCGATGATGATGTAGCACTGAAACAGACAAAAGTCGCCAATCACATATCCCACCAGGCCCGAGAGCATCATCCACAAGTAGGCCTCTCGGCTTGCTCCTGCCGGTAGCGGGCTACCTGTCATTGCCCAAAACAGAATGGCCGAGAACACCAGTGTGATTCCCATTCGGGCAACGTTGAGCGTGAGATTGCCCATGCGCTTGCTGCCAAACTCGCTTAGCAGCGCTGTGGCAGTCCAGGAGAAAGCCACGCCAATTGATATGAGTTCACCTATATATTGCATAGTTTTTTAATTTTAAAGAGGGTAGAGGGAAAAGAGTTTTTTTATAGAAAGGAGAATGTAGTTTCTCACATCTTATTTAAAATTTCCAGTCTCCAGTCTCAACTTTCATCTCTCAATTATGATTTTTCATTTCTCTCCTCTTCCTTCTCTCCTAAATCCTTAATATAGCTATAGAGCTTGCGGTAGAAGGGGTGGCGGGTGAGGGTGGTGCTGTCGCCCATGATGAAAAGCTTCATGCGGGCACGGGTGATGGCTACATTCATGCGGCGCAGGTCGCGCAGGAAGCCTATTTGGCCATCGTCGTTTTGTCTCACCATGCTGATGACGATGATGTCGCGTTCCTGACCTTGAAAGCCATCGACTGTGTTGACCGAGATGAGGTGCCTAAAGGGTTTGAAAAACTCGCTCTTGCGCACCAACCGACGCAAGTACTGCACCTGTGCCCGATAGGGCGAGATGATTCCCACATCGAGGCGCTCATCAAGCACATGATGCTTGCCCAGGCGCTCAAAGTAGTGTTGCAGCGTGTCGATGGTGAGGTGTGCTTCCACGCGGTTGATGCGCCCGTAGGTTTCACCCACCAGTTCCTCATGCGCCTCGATATCGAGTTTTGCGGTGTCGATCCACGTTATGGGTGTGTCATAGTCGAGAATGCTGCGATATTTCACTTGCGGCGCGCTCTGCACCTTGCCGCCGTAGAACCATTCGCTCGAGAAGCGCATGATGTCGTCGTTCATGCGATATTGCACTTGCAGTAGCGTCACCACCTGCGGGTTGCTCTCCACAATGCGCTCCATGAGCGTGGTGGCGAGTCCACCCTTGATGGCGTCGAGGCACTTGATGGTGGGTGGCAACTGGCAGTGGTCGCCAGCGAGCACCACTCTGCCGGCCTTGGCAATAGCTATCCAGCACGCCGCTTCAAGAGCCTGGGCGGCCTCGTCGATGAAAAGTGTGGCAAACTTCATTCCCTGCAACACTCGGCTCGCGCTGCCTGCCAGAGTGCACGAGATGACACGCGCGCTGTTAAAGAGCTCGTTGTTGATGCGCAGTTCGAGTTCGGTCTCACGGCTGCGCAGGCGGTCCATCTTTTGATGAAAACTCTCGCTTCCACGTCGCTTTGCTGCTCGCAACTCGCGCATTGCTTTGCGAATGGCCCACAGTTGCGGATAGTCGGGGTGAGCCTCAAAGCGTCGCTCATAGGTGAATCCCAGCATCTTGTCGTTGACCTTGGTGGGATTGCCAATGCGCAGCACTTCCACGCCCCGGTCAACCAGCCGCTCGCTAATCCAGTCGACAGCCATGTTGCTTTGGGCACACACCAGCACCTGATTCTCTCGCCTGAGAGTCTCGTAGATGGCCTCGACCATAGTGGTGGTCTTGCCTGTGCCCGGCGGGCCGTGAACGATAGCCACATCCTTGGCGAGCAGCACCTCGTTCACAGCATGCTCCTGAGTGGGGTTGAGCCATGGGAAACGCGGTGGCGCAAACGAGAATTTCTCAACCTTGCTGCGGTTATAGAACATGTCGCGCAGTTGTGCCAGCCGGTTGCCCTTGGCACTGATGACACGGTCGAGAGCGCGGAACATGAGTTGATAGGTGTGTTCATCCATGGCAAGCTGCACTCCCAGGCGTTCGCGCCCTTGCAGCTGTGCGACAGTGTCGCCGTCGGGGACGACCACCACCATGCGGTCGTCCTGCACATAGCTCACTGTGGCTGTGAACTTGAGATAACTGATGTTGTCGGCACCGTCGACACTGAAAAACATCACCTGGCGGCCATACTCGAAGTTGTGTTCAATGTCGGTGTCGGCAGTGCGAGTCACCTCCACCACGAGCTGGTTGAGCGAGTTATAATAGCTGCGTCCCAGCCGCAGTGGCCACCAGCAGTCGCCCCGCTTCACTTTGCGGCCAAGTCCCATGGTTTCGGTTTGGCGCTTAAACTCGTCGCGCTCAGCCTCATATTCCATGTTGAGCAACATGCGTTGCCGCTGCAATTCAAGAATGGGAGAAACCACTGATGTTTAAAAACTTGTCATCTAAAACTTAGTGTTCTCATTCTCAAGCTGTTACCTGTACGTAGATGCCTGTTTTGGCCTCGATGTGGCGTGCTATGCGCTTGAGGTCGTCGACAGGAACTTTCACGAGTTTCTCCTCGGGGGTCTTGCGGTCGATGGTGTAGAGCATGATTTCCTGTGGAGCTATGGCGAGATAGGCGTTGATGAGAGCGTCGATTTCGGCATCGGTGGTGTTGTCGATAATCACGCCGTCGTGTTCACCACGCACCATCATGGTCTGGACAATGCACTTGCCGTTGAAGGCTTTAAGGTCCTCGATGATGCCTGCCGGCAGCACGTTGGGCGAGGTGGGGCGGTTGATGAGCCGCAAGGTGTGAGCCACGGCGCTGTCAAGCTTCAGCACGTTGTTGTCAACCAGCTTGAGTGCGGCAATCACGCTGGGCTTGCCGGCCATGGTGGCATTGCTGAGCACTGTCACTTTAGCTTCGGGGTAATGCTGGTCGCGCAGCGAAATCACGTCGTGCACGATTTCCTTGAACTGCGGGTGCAGTGTGGGCTCGCCGTTGCCCGAGAAAGTTATCACGTCGAGTTTTTGTCCTGCGGCTTTCATCTCCTCGAGTTTGTGCTTTAATAGTTTTTTCACGGTCTCGCGTTTCGGTACGCCGGTTGTGCCTGGCCCTTGCGCGTTATAGCCTGCCTCGCAATATAGGCAGTCAAAAGAACAGATTTTGCCGTCGTTGGGCATGAGGTTCACACCCAGCGAAGTGCCTAGGCGGCGGCTGTGGATGGGACCGAATATTGTGCTTGTGAATAGTACGGTTTGCATAGAGCTTATTGTTTATTTTTTATTAGTTTATTGAATAATTCGATGTATTGCCCGGCAATCTTGGTGGCAGCAAACTTGCGCTCCACCTCGCTGTGCAGGAACTCACGCTCAATGCCTGCGCCTATTGCCCACTCAATGCCTTGTGCAACGCTTGCGGGGTCCTTGTAGCGGGCAATGTAGCCGCTGCGCAAGTGGTCTACAATGTCGGCTTGGCCACCTTGGCCGAAAGTCACCGGCACGCATCCGCTGGCTTGTCCCTCGATGAGGGTGCCCGGCAGGTTCTCGTAGAGCGCTGTTGAGAGCACGATGTCGCTGTGCCGGTACAGGCGGCTGAGCTCACTGCCTGAGCTTATTGTGCCCAGATAGGTATAAGGCACCTCAATCTTGTCGAGCAGCGACTTGTCGTGGATGTCGCCGTAGAGGGCAAAATGTATTTCCTGTGCCAACTCAGGCTTGTTGCGCGCGATGTATTGAGTTGTTTCAATGAATTCTTTGAAGCCCTTTACTTCCACGTCGAGGCGGCGTGCGCCCATCACAACTATCTTCTTGTGGGCAGGGAGCCCGTCAATCTCGCCTGCGAGGCGCTCGCAGGCGAAGTCGTGGATGGGGAAGGCGTTGTAAATCACGCTCAGGTCGCAGCCTGCCATCGAGCTGCTCTTGCGGCAGCACTCGGCGAGCCAGTGGCTCACGGCAACAAAGTGGATGGGCACTTGCTCATAGAGGCGATGTTTCTTGGCCTGAATGGTGGTGGAGAGGTCGTTGCCGCTTGTGCCCAGCAGCGGGCAGTTGTGGCACTTGCCAGTGTAACGCTCGCACTCGAAGGAGTAGTGACACACTCCGGTGCAGTTCCACATGTCGTGCATGGTCCACACCAGCGGCTTCCCGGCGTCGTGCAATTGCTTGATGCTCTTGAGCGAGAGCGTGCCCTGGTTCACCCAGTTGAGGCACACCACGTCGGCCTCCTTCACCCATGGATGATTGGCAATGTTGGTGCCATGTGAGCCGGTATCGATTTTGAACAGAGTGTCACGCCTTAGGCCGTTGCGCAGCAGCACTCCCAAGCGCTCGGCGAGGAAGTTCAAGCGATTAGTCCACTTGCCGCCCATCACGCCCACAAGAGGGTCGTCGCTCTGGCGATGGGTTACCAGCATGCGTGCATCAACTCCGGCCTGTTGCAAGGCATGCACCAGCCTGAGCGACACAATCGCCGCACCGCCCTGCATGTCGCTATGATTTATTATTACAACCTTCATTATTCTCTTGTGTGTATTGCTTGATGTGGATAAAATGGCTACAATGGCTCGTCGACGGCCTCGCCGTCGCGCTTAACGATGCGAGCCGGGTTGCCGGCAACAGTGCAGCCGGCCGGAACGTCGCGATTCACCACAGCACCTGCGCCAATGGTAGCGTTATCGCCAATGTTAATGCCGCCAAACACCGTCGCTCCCGTGAAAATCTTCACGTTGTTGCCCACTGTGGGACGGCGGCCATGCTTGTCGTTGCCCAGCGTCACGAGCTGCAGGCAATAGAAGTTGTTGCCTATGCTCTCGGCATTGAGATAGGTGGAATAGTTGTGCTCGAAATGGCAACCCTCGCCAATGCTTGGGCACCAAATGTGCAGGCTACGCTCGGGAGGTAGCAACCACTTGATGAATACCGACTTGTACTCGCCCAAGCGGTAATAGAACAGGTTGCGGAACACTCGCTGGCGGGTGCACACCTTCACAAAGGTCACAACACCACCTTTGCCCTCGCCATATTGCTTCAGGTCGGGGTCAATATCTTTCTTGTGAAGCAGGTAAAGGGCGATGTGGGGCAGCATCCTGAGTGATGATGCCGAGAGAAGTGCCAGTTGGGTGCAAGGATTCATAGCTGTGATGTGTCTTATAAAACTGCAAAAATAATCAAAAACTTTGAGACAAGCACGATGTTAGACAAAAAATCACCACTCGCCCTCCTACATTTATTTTTCAATTACGGTGATGATTGAAGTATGCCTTTTTTATTCGGTTTTGATAATTTATACATCTGTGTTTTATGGAAGAATTGTTGAAATGTCGTGATTTTTAACCTCTTCATCTATCTTTGCTTTTGTAAATGAAATAATTATTGTATATTTGTCAGCTCAAAAATTGAGACCAAACTTAATTTTGATTATAAAACAACTATTTTACTTAAACCTTTTGACCCAACATTTTTTATGGCAAAAAACCGTTTTCTTATTCTGTTACTGCTCTGCATGAGCTTGGGGCTCATTGCCAATGCTGCTCCCGTGACTATACAGCAGGCTCAGCAACAGGCTGCCAACTTCGTGCTTAGCAAGCACAAGGCGCCACGCTCGCTAAAGATGGTGACTAGCGCCAGCAATCACCTCAAGGCTGCTGCCAATGCCGCCTATTATGTATTCAACATTGGCGACAACCAGGGCTTCGTGATTGTTGCCGGCGATGACCGCATCAATCCCATCTTGGGCTATAGCGATGAAGGTTACTACGACGATGCCAAGGCTCCCGTCAACATGAAAAACTGGCTTGGCGAGTATGCTCAGCAAATTGCATTGCTCGACAAGATTCCCGCATCCAACCTCGACAATGCAATCGCCGCTCCAAAGGCCGAGCGCGTGGTCGACACTCGCAACTCAATAGCTCCCATGGTAACCACCAAGTGGAATCAGGCCGCTCCCTACTGGAATCGCTGCCCCGAGTTCATGAGTGTTGAAGACGGCGACACCATTGGCGAGATGGCCTACACAGGTTGTGTGGCTACATCGATGTCGCAAATCATGAACTACCACAAGTGGCCCGAAAAGACCACTAAAGTCATTCCCAGCTATCAATTCTCAATCCCCAACGGCGACTACACCTGGTCGAGCGTGGAAATGGAGGAACTGCCCGTGACAACCTTCGACTGGGACCACATGAAAGACAGCTACAACGGCAGCGAGGACGAGGTTTACACCGATGCCGTGGCTACACTCATGTACTATGCCGGAGCCTCGGTTAAGTCGCAGTATGGACTCTCGTCGACCGGTGCCTATACTGATGATATTCCCAAGGGCTTTACACAATATTTCGCCTACGACCCCACCACCATCGCCATCAAGTTCCGCACCGACTTCACTCAGGAAGTGTGGGACAACATGGTCTATGAGGAACTTGCCGCCGGTCGCCCCTTGATTTACAACGGCACTGCCGGTAGCAGCGGCGGTCACTCGTTTGTGTGCGACGGCTATGAGTATGGCAACTACTTCCACATCAACTGGGGATGGGGAGGCATGGGCAACGGCTACTTCCAGCTTGCAGTGCTCAACCCCCGCGAGAGTGGCATTGGCGGCTCATCGAGCGCCGAGGGCTACAACATGAAGCAGAACATCATCATCGGCATTCAGCCCGGCGACCCCAGCGGTAGCGGTGATAATCCACAGCCACCTGTTGAGGATGCTCTCACCGTGACCAACCTCGTCACCGGCTTCACCGGCTACATTGAGCGTGACTCGCAGTCGCAGGGTTTCAGCATCTACAAGCGCAAAACCTTCCGCTTGAACTATGCCGACCACGTGGGCACCCAAAAGAAATATGACGTGGCGCTCGCCCTCTACGACATGGATGGCAATTTCCAGAGCATCATGATCAACCGCGGCGTTTATTCCACAGCTCTCACCAGCGCGCTGGGAAATCTCGAGGAGTTTGGCTCGGGTATTGAGGCCCGCGACGCCGTGAAATTTGGCGCAGGCATGACCGGCACCTATAAAGTTGTGCCCATGTACATGCTTCAAGGCACCAGCGAGTGGAAGCCCATGCTCGAGAGCGATCGCTTCTACCTGGTGTGCGAGATGACAGCCTACACCGCTTCTTTCACAGCCCATCCCATCCTTAATCTTGAGGCAACAGGCTGGGAATTTGAAGGCGGCGAGAAGGTGGGCTCACAGGAGCAAATCCACGTGCAGCTCAAGAACAACAGTGAGGACCGCTACTTTGGCGACCTGTATCTCGACTTTGGCGGACAGCAGCTCGATGAGTACTCGCAGTACACTACTGCTATCCAGACCGAGGTGCTCGCCGGGGAGACCAAGACTGTGACCTTCAACGTTACTCCCGCAACCGCCGGCAACAAGACATTGCGTCTCTACTACGATGCCAATTGCTCAAATCCCGTTACCGGCACCGGCACTGTGACAATCGTGCAAAGCACCGAGACACCGCTCAACATGAGCGTGGTAATCGCCGCCGAGAATGCGGTTGACGGCATCATCTATGACTCGCATGCCCACTTCCGCGTTGATATCACCAACAATGCCTCGGGCGAGTTTAACAAGTTTGTGCTCGCACCTCTCTTTATTGTTGAGAAAGACGAAGCAGGCAACGTGCTTGGCGGTGAGATGATTACCTACTCGCAGAGCTCGCTCAACCTGCATCCCGGTGAGACCAAGACACTTTACTTTGACTTCAACGACCTCGCCTATGGTGAGACCTATTCGCTCAACATCTATGCCCGCAACGAGAACGACGAGATGGTTAACTTGGTGCAGCGCGGCCATTCGGTTTACTACGATATTCACCGTGGTCTCGTCACTTGGGACGGCACCAGCATGACAGGTAACGGCGTGGCTGCCGGCGGTGAAATTACCGTTCCTGCTACAGCACTTGCTGCCCGCCTCGAGGGGCTCGACATCACCAGCGTGACACCAAGCGGCAACCCCAACACCATCTATTTCGTGGGCGAGAACGAGGCAGTTCCCGCAGGTCTTGAGGGTCTCAACGTGGTTAAGGGCAATGTGGCTGAGAATATCGTTCTCAAGGACGGTTACGGCTACTTCACCCCACAAAGCTTCACCGCTCAGGCCATCAGCTACGAGCGCACCTTCGACAAGGCTCGCCAGGACGGCGTTGCCCAGAACTGGAGCACCATCGTGCTGCCATTCACTCCCGCAACTTGCTCGGCAAGCACCGGTAGCATGTGGATTGAGCGTTTCGCTCAAGAGGAAGACGGCGTAGTCAAGTTTGCAGAGGTTGAAAACATCGAGGCCAATGTTCCCTATATCATCGCTCTCAACAAGGCTGCCGGTCTCACCGGCACCGCCATCACCTGGAGTGCAAGCAATGTGATGCTCAAGGCCGAGCCCATCGCCTACACCAGCGGCGAGCTCTACATGATGGCCGGAACATTTGTGGGCCAGTCGCTCAATGCCATTTATGGCGTGGATGCTGCCGGCACAATTGCCAAGTGGTCTCAGGACGCGCAGGCTGTTGAACCCTTCCGTGCCTATTTCAAGGAGATTACCACCACCGAAACCCACGACAACATTCTGCTGCCCGGCGAGGCCTGGCAAGGTGGAGTTGAAGGTGACGTGAATGGCGACGGCGTTTGCAACAGTGCCGATGTCACCGCGCTCTACAAGTGGATTCTCAATGGCGACGACAGCATGCTTGTTAACGGTGACCAGAATGCCGACGGACTCATCAACTCGGCCGACGTGACCTATGTTTACCAAATCATCCTGGGCTCACAGGCTGAATAAGCATCGCAACCGCCAGTGATGCCCGGTAACACTATTGTGACCAGGCACATCAATTAACCACAAGCTGCCACGCGATAAACTCACGCGTGGCAGCTTTGTTTTTATACCTTTCCCAAAAAAAAGCCGGTGAATACACACTACACCATCACGGGCCAGGCGAATACTTTGAGCCGGGCTTCCAGCTCCTTCTCACGTCCGCCAACATAGGTGTTGACCAGTGCATGGAATTGTGGCGAGTGGTTCATGTGGGTGATGTGGGCGAGTTCGTGGCAGATGATGAGCTCGATGAGTTCCTGTGGCAGGAATGCGAGATTGGCCGAGAGCTGTATCACCTTGTCGGTACGGGTGCAATGCCCAAGTTTGCGTAACCCGCGTCCTATCTCGTAGCGGCTAGGTGCCACTCCCAGCCTGTCGCTCACGCTGCGTGCCAATGGCAGCAGCACGGCCGGTGCCCGGTCGTGAACCACGGTTTTCAACGCCTTGGAAATCCACTTCTTGGCGTGGGGCGAGTTGATGTCGATGCCACGTGGCACGCTCACGGTAATGTTATTGTCGTTGTGGCCAAAAAGGATGAGATGCGGCTCGCGGTCTTGCTCAGCAATGGTGATGGTGAAGCCATAGCACTGAATCACCTGCCCCACGTGGTAGGACAGGCTGTCGCCGGCTTTGCTGAGTCGCAGGCGTGGCCTGAACTCGTTGAGCGCTTGCTCCAGTTGCTGCCTGGTGACGCCCACAGGAGCATTCATGCTGAGGTTGCCGCCACGCCACCGCATGGTGATGTTGCGCATGTGTGAGCGAAGCGAGATGTAAACTCGGCCAAACTCCTTGTCGTCGAGGTAGTACATAAATTTATTTGTTAAAAAATAATTTTAACGAAGCTTTAATTTTCTCTCAAGACACATTAATTCATTAATAGTCAAACAAAGTCAACAAAAAACAACAAAATCAACAAAAAATATTTTTGTTTTGTTTGTCAGTGTTTGTTGTTTTGGTTTGACCTTCCCGGCAATTGCGGCATCTCTTGCTACCTCAAGGCACACTAATTTCGCTAATTTAAACTAAACACCGCCTAGAGAATAGAGGAGCTCGCTTGCGCGAGAAAATTATTGCGCCGGGGGCGCTAAAATTAAATCAATTTAAAATTTTAAAAATAATAATTTTAGCGAAGCTTTAATTTCCGCCCCCCGGGCGGCAATTCTTACTATCTCAGTACACACTAATTCATTAATAATCAACAAAAAAACAACAAAATCAACAAAAAAATGTTTGTTTTCTTTGTCAGGTTTTGTTGTTTTTTGTTTGTCAGTACAGTTCAATATAACTGTCGTCCCGGCAATTGTTCTTGATAAACTGTCAAGTGGGAAGTTGTCGTTTATAAGAACAATGTGAGAGCGAGCGGTTTAGCCCACTTGCACGCCCGGGCGCACCTCGCCGTGAGGGCCAATCACCACAAGGCGGCCGTCGGCATCCTCGGCGCTGAGAATCATGCCTTGCGACTCCACGCCCTTGAGGGTGCGTGGGGCGAAGTTGGCAATGAAGCACACCTCCTTGCCAATGAGATCCTCGGGCTGGTAGAACTTGGCGATACCCGAGACGATGGTGCGTCCCTTCATGCCGTCGTCGATGGTGAACTTGAGCAGTTTGTCGGCCTTTTTCACTTTCTCACAGTTGAGCACCTTGCCCACGCGAATGTCGAGCTTCTGGAAGTCGTCGAACGACACCGTTGGCGCTACTGCCTTGGGCTGGAAATTCTTGAGGATGTTCTCCTGCTTGATGCGCTCGAGACGGTCGGTCTGCACCTTGATGGTCTCGTCGTCGATTTTCTCAAAGAGCAATACCGGTTTCTCCACGCGGTCGCCAGCCTTCAGGATGTCGATGTCGCCCAGCTTGTCCCACAGGACGCTGTCCATGTTAATCATGGCGCGCAGTTTCTCGGCGCTGAAAGGCAAGAACGGCTCAAAGGCAATGGCAAGGTTGGCGGTGATTTGCAGTGCCAGGTTCATGATGGTTTCCACGCGTGGCATGTCGGTCTTGGCGAGTTTCCAAGGCTCGGTGTCGGCGAGATACTTGTTGCCGATGCGTGCCAGCTTCATGGCCTCGGCGAGCGCCGCGCGGAAGTGGAAAGTGTCGAGCGCCTGACTCAGCGCGTCTTTCACGCCCTTAAATTCTTCGATTGTGGCGCGGTCGTAGTCGGTGAGCTCGTGGGCCTCGGGAATCACGCCGTCGAAGTACTTGTTGGTAAGCACAATGGCGCGGTTAACGAAGTTGCCCAGGATAGCTACCAGTTCATTGTTGTTGCGATCCTGGAAGTCTTTCCAGGTGAAGTCGTTGTCTTTGGTCTCGGGAGCGTTGGCGGTGAGCACGTAGCGCAGCACATCCTGCTTGCCCGGGAAGTCCTCGAGATATTCGTTGAGCCACACCGCCCAGTTGCGGCTGGTGGAAATCTTGTCGCCCTCAAGGTTGAGGAACTCATTGGCCGGCACGTTCTCGGGCAACTGGTAGCTGCCCTCGGCCATGAGCATGGCGGGGAAAATGAGGCAATGGAACACGATGTTGTCCTTGCCAATGAAGTGGATGATGCGTGTGTCGGGGGCTTTCCAGTATTTCTCCCAGTCGTCGGGGCGCAACTCCTTGGTGTTGCTGATGTAGCCAATGGGTGCGTCAAACCACACGTAGAGCACTTTGCCCTCGGCGCCCTCAATGGGCACGGGAATTCCCCAGTTGAGGTCGCGGGTCACGGCACGAGGCTGCAAGCCTGCGTCGAGCCACGACTTGCACTGGCCGTAGACGTTGGTTTTCCACTCCTTGTGCTCCTCGAGAATCCACTGCCTGAGGCGTGGCTCCCACTTGTCGAGCGGCATGTACCAGTGCTTGGTCTCCTTGAGCACAGGCACGTTGCCGGTGATGGCGCTGCGCGGATTGATGAGGTCGGTGGCGTTGAGCGACGTGCCGCAAGCCTCGCACTGGTCGCCATAGGCATGCTCATTGCCGCAATGCGGGCATGTGCCGGTGATGTAGCGGTCGGCAAGCCACTGGTCGGCCTCCTCGTCGTAGAACTGCTTACTCATCTTCTCCACAAATTCCCCTTTGTCGTAGAGTGTCTTGAAGAAGTCGCTGGCAGTGCGGCGATGCATCTCACTGGTGGTGCGGCTGTACACGTCGAACGAGATACCCAGCCCCGCCATCGAGTCCTTTATTATCTTGTGATATCGGTCAACGATGTCTTGAGGTGTAACACCTTCCTTTTGTGCCTTGATGGTAATGGGCACGCCATGCTCGTCGCTGCCGCCTATCATTAGCACATCCTCACCCTTGAGGCGCAGGTAGCGCACATAGATGTCGGCGGGTACATAAACTCCGGCCAGGTGCCCAATGTGTACCGGTCCGTTGGCATAGGGCAAGGCAGTTGTCACGAGCGTGCGTGAATATTTTTTCTTTTCTTCCATAATTATAGAGAATTACTGTGATTTTACTGAATTATTGTGCAAAGGTAGTAAATAGTTTTGAGTTATCGCTAATCCATCAATTGGTTTTAACTTGTAGAGTGGGCAAGAAACGGAATGTAAGCATTTTTTTTGCAAAAAAAACGTGATTTTTTTGGTAATTCAAAAATTTGCTCTACCTTTGCACCGCAAAAGTCGAAAACACGACCGGAGTATTTACATGATGGTGCGTTAGTTCAGTTGGTTAGAATGCCTGCCTGTCACGCAGGAGGTCGCTGGTTCGAGTCCTGTACGCACCGCATTGCACAGCATCCCTTGCAATATTGTGAGGGATGCTTTGTTTTTTTAGTGGTGCCCGGCATGATGGCAATGATTTTTTTGTGTACCTATTATGGCAGAGTATTAAGTAGTTTTTTGTATATTTGCAAGTGTTATTAAAAGAGAAGAAGAAATGCGTATTATTATTCAGCGAGTTAAAGAGGCTAGTGTTACCATCGATGGGCAGTTGCACAGTGCCATTGGCGGTGGGTTGATGGTGCTTGTGGGTGTCGCTCAGGGCGACACGCCCGACGAGGCACGTTGGCTTGCTTTAAAGACGGTGAACCTGCGCATCATGGACGATGAGAACGGCGTGATGAACCGCAGCATTCAAGACTCGGGCGGCGATGTGCTGGCCGTGAGCCAGTTCACTCTCAATGCCAGCACCAAGAAAGGTAATCGTCCAAGCTATATCCATGCCGCCGGCCACGAGCTAGCAGTGCCCCTGTATGAGCTCTACTGCGAGGAGGTGCAGCGACTGCTGGGCCGTGAGGTGAAGAGGGGCGTGTTTGGTGCCGACATGCAAGTGGGTCTCATCAACGACGGCCCGGTGACAATAATCATCGACTCTCGACTGCGTGAATAACCACTGCTACGGTTTTTCCAGAATAACAAAAACAATTTTAGTTGACTTCTTTGTTTTATTTTATTGCCTCGGTTTAATGAAATTTTGAGTGAAGCGCACATTTGATAAATTCTTTATTTAAGAATTATAGCAAATGGTGTGTTTTTCTCGGTTTTTATATTTATATTTGCATTGTCATTGATGATTTTCTTTTCTTGAAATGCAGCACTGAGATTAGTGAAAATCAAATGTGACAAAATTCAAATCAATATTAACTTTAGATAGAGACCTTTTCCATTGTTAAACCAAAGTGCTGCGGTATTAGATTATTATGAAAAAATTATTACTTCTTTCTATTGTAGCGTCGATGGCATTATTCGCAGGCGCTCAAACAGTCCACAAGATGAGCAAACCAACTGTTAAAGCCGATGTGGAGATTATTACCGAGCAACCTGAGGGCGACGTAGTTGTCTACAGCCGCTCGGGCGAGTATATGACTGCAAGTCTCTATGGCTACGATGCCACCCACCAGACGGGGCAAATGAAAATCACCTATGCCCCCGACGGCAAGACTGTGTATCTGCTCGACCCATTGGCCTATGGCGAGGGAACCGGCGTGTGGGTTCAAGGAGAGCTCAGCGATGATGGTTCCACCATCACGGTGCCTCTGGGACAATATGTAGCCTTCAACGAGGAGTATAACTATGGCCTGATTCTGGCATGGGGACAGAACTCCTTGGTAGACCTGGGCGATGGTTACTATTGGATGGATTTCACTCCTGACGAGGGCGTTGAGGCTGTGACTTATGCTGTTGATGCCACAACTGGTGTCATAACTTTAGTCGGCTCAGAAGGTGATGCCTCGGCCGAATACCCCAATAACATACTGGCTCACGGACTGGCTGGCGTGTGGAGCGATGACAGTTCGCTGGCAACCATTGAGTGGGGCTCAACCTACACACCTCTAAGCGAGGCTGTTGCTGCAGTTCCCGCTAATCCCGAGGCTGTTGAGTTCTTCGACTGCGGCGATGAGAGTGGCTACACCCGCTTCGACTTCAACATCAACCTGCAAGATGTTGACGGAAATACACTACATTCCGACAAGGTGACCTACAGCATCTACACCGACCAAGACCAGTTGTTCACCTTTGATGCGGCGACCTATGGAGAAGGCAATGGTTTCGATCAGGACATGACCGAGATTCCCTATGGCTTCAGTGGTAATGACTTCTATCTGCATCGCGTCTACTTCTATCGCACCAATAGTGGCGACAATCCACTGCTCACCCGGCGCATAGGTATTCAGACTCATTACACAGTCGACGGCGTGCGCAACTCATCCGATATTGTCTACCTTGAGGTAATTCCAAGCGCCATCGAGAATGTGAATACTGGAAAAAACGTTGCCAGCGAGCGCTACTACAACTTAGCAGGACAGGAGATTACAAATCCATCAGGCATCGCCATCAAGGTTACTCGCTATAGCGATGGTACCACATCGACAACCAAGGTGGTAAAGTAGTCTAAAAAAAACATAACACCGGGCAATGACAATACAAGAGGCACAAGAGCGAGTTGACCAGTGGATTAAAACCTATGGTGTGCGCTACTTCAACGAGTTGACCAACATGGCCATCCTCACCGAGGAAGTGGGCGAAGTAGCGCGCATCATTGCTCGCCGCTATGGCGAGCAGTCGTGCAAGCCCAGCGATGAGAACCGCGACCTGGGCGATGAGCTCGCCGACGTGATGTGGGTGGTGATGTGCCTTGCCAATCAGACCGGCGTTGACCTTGACGAAGCACTTGAGCGCAACATCGCCAAGAAGACCCAGCGCGATGCCACTCGACACAAGGAAAACAATAAATTAATATAAAAATATACACACTTAACAACATTATGGCAGAACAAGTTAATCAAAACAAGTACATGGCCGCAATCGCAGCCAGCAATGTGATAACCGACGACGCAAAGGTGAAGGCCGAGGTGCAAAAGATTATTGACGAGCATTGCGCCGAGAACAACACGCCCGAGGTGCAGCAATTCTTGCTCAACACAGTTGACCTCACCACGCTAAGCACCACCGACAGCGAGCGTAGCGTGGCGGCTTTCACGCAAAAGGTGAACGACTACTGGCGCAACTATCCCGACCTGAAGAATGTGGCCGGTGTGTGCGTGTACAGCAACTTCGCTCAGGTGGTTCGCGCCAATCTTGAGGTGAGCGACGTTGACGTGGTGGTGTGCAGCGCCAGCTTCCCCGCTTCGCAGGCTCACCTGGAAACAAAGATTGCCGAGACTGCTCTGGCAGTTGCCGACGGTGCCGACGAGGTTGACATCGTTATCAACATGGGCTACTTTATCGACGGTGCCTACGAGGAGCTATGCGACGAAATCGCCGAGATAAAGCACGCTTGCCGCGGCAAGTTGTTAAAGGTAATCCTTGAAACAGGCTGCCTTGAAACCGCCGAGAACATCAAGAAGGCTTCGATACTGGCAATGTACTCGGGTGCCGACTTCATCAAGACGTCGACCGGCAAGATTTATCCCGGTGCCTCGCTTGAGGCTGCTTGGGTGATGTGCCAGTGCATCAAGGAATACTACGAGAAACATGGCATTATGGTGGGCTTCAAGGCCGCAGGAGGCATTCGCACTACCGAGGATGCGGTGAAATACTACACTATCGTCAAGGAAGTGCTTGGTGAGCAGTGGCTCAACAACCGCTACTTCCGCATTGGCGCCTCGAGCCTTGCCAACGCCCTCTTCCAGTCGTTTACCGGCGAGGACAAGAAGGTGTTTTAAGTTGTCAGAAGTCAGATTTCAGAAGTCTGAAATCTCCATCTGATATTCAGCTTGTTTACTCTTAATTTTAACCACTTATGAAGCTTTTTCTTCTCGACGCCTATGCGCTCATTTTTCGCGCCTACTATGCGCTGATTCGCAATCCTCGCTACACCTCGGCGGGATTGAACACGTCGGCAATCTTTGGCTTTGTCAACACTTTGCAAGACGTGCTCAAGAAAGAGTGTCCCACCCACATCGCCGTGTGCTTCGACCCTCCCGGCGGCACGTTCCGTCACGAGGCCTACAAGGATTATAAAGGCAACCGCGATGAGACCCCCGAGGACATCAAGCTTGCGGTGCCCTATATCAAGCGCATCATTGAGGCCTATAACATCCCCGTGATTGAAGTGCCTGGCTATGAGGCCGACGATGTGATAGGCACGCTAGCCCACATGGCCGAGGAACGTGGCGTAGAAACCTTCATGATGACGCCCGACAAAGATTTTGGGCAGCTCGTCACGCCACACGTCAAGATTTATCATCCTGGACGCAAGGGCGGTAATGTTGAAATTCTGGGCGTTGAGGAGATAAATGCTAAATATGGTTTCACTAGTCCCTCGCAGGTAATCGACCTGCTGGCACTCATGGGCGATAGTGTCGACAATATTCCCGGTTGTCCAGGTGTGGGCGAGGTGAAAGCGCTAAAGCTCATTAGGGAGTTTGGCAGTGTAGATAATTTGCTTGCCAACACTCAGCAACTCAAGGGCGCTATGCTGCGCAACGTGACCGAGAATGTGGAACAAATCAAGTTCTCAAAATTCCTTGCCACCATCAAGACCGACGTTCCGCTCAAGTGGGACGAGGAGAAGATGCGGCGCAAGCCTGTTGACATGAAAGCCCTTAACCAGGTGTTTAAAGAGTTGGAATTCCGCACTCTTGCGGTGCGCTTAATCGAGCATGGCGAGGCTAATGTGGGCCTGAAAAACGCTCCCTCGCCCGGTGTGGCGCTCAAGGATGTGTCGCGTGCCGACCTTGAGATTCTCAACCATCCGGCCAAGAACCCGTTGCAGGGCACTCTCTTCGACACTCTCGCTCCCGGCGAACTCACACCGGCCGAGCAGGAGGTGGAGATGACACGCATTGACTCGCACGAGCACGAATATAGCCTGGTGGCCGACGATGCCACCGCCGCGCAACTGGTTGAGGAAATTATCAAGGCGGGCAAGCCGGTGGGAGTGTGCATCGTTGCCGATGGCGAGGAGGCGATGAGAGCCCGCATTGTGGGTGTGGCTGTGAGCCGTGAGCGCTATCATGCCGCCTTCATGCCACTCGACGACATGGGCTGGATGATGAGCGCTGTGGCACCGCTCTTTGACGGCAAACTCAGGCTTGTGGGCAATGATGTGAAGCGGTGGATAGTGATGCTCAGCAATGCCGGTGTCGAGTTCAAAGGCGATTACTACGACATAGGGGTAGCGCACTACCTGCTGCAGCCCGAGCGCTCTCACAGCACGCGCCTCATTGCCGAGGAATTGATGAACTACCAGGCCATCAGTGCCGAGAGCCTCATTGGGGCCAAGGGAAAGAAGCAAAAGCGATGGGCCGATGTTAAGCCCGAGCGGCTGAGCCAGTGGGCATGCGAGATGGCCGACCTGGCGCTGGCGTTGCAGCCACAGCTCGACAAGCGGCTCGAGGAGAACGGAATGACCCATCTGCTCACTGATATTGAGTTGCCACTGGTGCGTGTGCTATCGAGCATGGAGCTGGCGGGAGCCCGCATCGACGAGAAAGCGCTTGCCGAGTACTCGGTGCGTCTCACCGAGCAAGTCGACGTTCTTGAGCGTGAATGCCACGAGCTGGCGGGCGTGGAATTCAACACGGCATCGCCGGCACAAGTGGGCGAGGTGCTCTTCGACCGCCTGAAAATCGACGCTAAGGCTAAGCGCACCAAGACCGGCCAGTACTCTACTACCGAGGAAATACTGCTCAAGCTGCGCGACCGCCATCCGCTTGTCGACAAAATCCTTGAGCTGCGTGGCTTGCGCAAGTTGCTATCCACCTATGTCAACGCGTTGCCGGCACTGGTCAATCCGCGCACAGGGCGCATTCACACCACCTATAACCAAACCGTTACCGCCACAGGCCGGTTGTCGTCGACCAACCCCAACCTGCAAAACATCCCGGTGCGCAACGACGACGGCAAGGAAATACGCCGTGCATTCATCCCGAGCGAGGGCAACGTGTTCTTCAGTGCCGACTATTCGCAGATTGAGTTGCGGCTGGTGGCCGACTTGAGCAACGATGACACCATGCTCGCGGCATTTGCCGCCGGCGAGGACATCCACGCCATTACCGCCTCGAGAATTTACCATGAGCCGCTCGACAAGGTTACCCCCGACCAGCGGCGCAAGGCAAAGACGGCCAATTTCGGCATTCTCTATGGTATCTCGGCCTTTGGCTTGAGCCAGCGTCTCAACATCCCGCGCAGTGAGGCCAAGATGCTCATCGACGGCTACTTCGACACATTCCCGCAGGTGAAACAATACATTGAGCGCAGCGTGGCGCAGGCTCGCGAGAAGGGCTACGTCACCACCCTCTTTGGCCGCCGGCGCATGCTCCCCGACATCAACTCGCGCAACGCTGTGGTGCGCGGCTTCAGCGAGCGCAACGCTGTCAACGCCCCCATTCAGGGCACCGCCGCCGATGTCATCAAGCTCGCCATGATTGCCATCTATCGCCGCTTTGAGCAAGAAGGCATCAGCTCGCGCATGATACTGCAGGTTCACGACGAATTGAACTTCGACGTCATTCCCGCCGAGCTCGACCGTGTCACCGCCATCGTTGTGAGCGAGATGGAAAACGCCTATCACGGTCGTGTGCGACTCACCGCCTCACATGGCGCGGCCGCCAACTGGCTCGACGCTCATTGACGAAACTCACTTACACACATGAGATAAAAAATGCACCCCCATCGCCTGGGAGTGCATTCTTTTTTTGCGTTTCAACTTCGTGGGAAGGTTATTTCACAATCACCTTCTTGCCGGCGTTGATGTAGATGCCCGGAGTGCTGGGCTTGCCGCTGAGCTTAACTCCCTGCAGGTTGTACCATGTGTTGTCAACCTTAGCGTCGGTGCCAATGCTGTCTATGGCGGTGGGAGCGTAGTAGATAAACTCAATGAGCAGCGGAGCGGTGAGGCCCTGCAATGTTGTGGTTTCGGCCTGGGTGACGCGCACCTTGTAGACTGCGGGCTCGGTGGCAAGCAGGAAGTTGGCGCCGGCGTCGACATAGAGTGGAGTTGGCACATTGAGCAGTTCCTGGGTGATGTCGTAGTGGCCCGATCCGGTGTCGTCGGTGCCGCCCATCCAGATGGGGGAGCCTTCCTCGTTGAAGGTGATGAGCTTGAACTCGGCATTGGCGGGGAGGTCGGCTTTAGCCTCAAACACGCCTTCCTCTACCTCAACCAGTGGGATGCGTCCCTCGGTCGTGTTCCAGTCGTTGAAAGTTCCCACCATGTAGAGCTCATCGATAGTGGGCTCTACTGTGCCTTCGGGCAGGGTGGTGAACACCACGCTGGGAGTCCACAGGCTCAACACGCCGTCTTCAACGCCACACACCTGAACCTCATATTCGGTCGAGGGGTCAAGATTGTTGATGGTGAAAGGATTAACCACATCCTCATATACTGTCCACTCGGGTTGCACAGCTCCCGAGGCATCGGGGACGGTAACCTCAATGTCGTCGATGTCGAGCCAGAACTGATCGGTGCAGTTAAAGTGGCGAATGGCAATGTAGCCATAGTCCTCAAAGGCGCTGAGGTCGGCTGTGAATTGCTGATATTCGACGGTGGTTGTGAAGATGTCGCTTACAGCGATGAAATCATTGACAGTTGACCATGTGTCGCCTTCAAGGACGTAAATTTGGAATTGCTCGTTGGCATAGTCGGCCGACTGCTCTTGTGAGCAAGCCCATAGCGATACTTGGCCGCCAAGTTTCACCTTGGGCGAGATAATCCAGTTGTCGGGGGTGAGGGCGCCGGTGGTGTTGTCGTAGCTCATTGAGTACATGATGCCGGTGCCACTGTGGGCTTTCACCTGAGAGTTGATCCATGCCCATCCCTTGCCGTCGCCGTCGGCGTCAACCAGTGTGAACTCGGCTGCCTGATTTTCATCTTCAAAATCCCACGAGCGGTTATTGGCTGTCACGTCCACCATCTTGCGGAAACGCAGGTTGCTCTTGCTGGCTTCACTATTCCACGACACTTGAGCCTTGCGTGCTTCGGGAACTACAGCAAGGTCGGTGGGAGTGGGAACTTGCACATTTTTATAAATTTTCATGCGATAGGAGAAAAAGATGTAACCCTGCTGGTCGGGGTATACGTTCTCCAGATAGAAATCAGCAAGAGTGAACGACTTCTCAACAGGGTCGTACTGGAACCTGAAGCTGCTGAAGTTCACAAGGTCGCTAGTGCCGCAGGCGTAGATGTTGTAGTCATTGTAGGTGCCGCAATACTGCCCGCTGGCAAAGCTGGCCACGTTGTTCATCATCTTTCCTTTAATCCAGGCATTGGGGCAGGTGTAGACAACCCCCTTGAAGTAAACGTCGACGCCATCGAAGGCAACCGAGATGGGGTTGTCGTTAAGGAATGGGGGTGTGCCGTCTTCGAAGTAGTAGTAAAGGGCATCGATAGCCCAGTCGTCCTCAACCACGGCAGTCTCGGGCAGGGTAACCAGCACATCATCGGCCTTAATGGTTTTGGGTGTGCTTCTCATAATTCCCGTGTAGGGCACCGCAGGTGCCTGTGGGAGCAGTTGCGCAAATGATGCAATGGCAAAAACAATCACCATCGCAAGGGTAGTGTAAAATCTTTTCATAATCACTCAAAATTGATAAATGGTTATTCTATAGTAATTGTTTTCTCGTTGCAAAGATAGTAATAAAATTGTAATAACCAAATTATCAGTGACTTTGTAGTGTTGATTTGTGATAATTATCGGCCGTTGAGATATAATTTCGTCCTCAGGCACACTGATTCATTACTAATCAAACAAATTCAACAAAAGACAACAAAAGCAACAAAATATTTTTTGTTTTCTTTGTCTGGGTTTGTTGTTTTGGTTTGACCTTCATCGGCAATTGTCTTAAATAGGCTCGCTGGCGCGAGAAATTATTGCGCCGGTGGCGCTAAAATTTAGTTAATTTAAAATTTTAATAAAAATAATTTTAGCGAAGCTTGCTGAGCCTTAATTTCCGCCCTCCGGGCGGCAACTTTTCCAACTTCAGGGCGCACTAATTCATTAACAATCAAACAAAGTCAACAAAAAACGACAAATTCAACAAAAAAATATTTGTTTTCTTTGTCTGGGTTTGTTGTTTTGGTTTGACCTTCATCGGCAATTGCGGCATCTCTTGCTACCTCATGGCACACTAATTTCGCTAATTTAAACTAAACACCGCCTGGAGAATAGAGGAGCTCGCTGGCGCGAGAAAATTATTGCGCCTGGGGCGCTAATATTTAGTTAATTTAAAATTTTAAAAAATAATAATTTTAGCGAAGCTTGCTGAGCCTTAATTTCCGCCCAACGGGCGGCAAATTTTCCAACTTCAGGGCGCACTAATTCATTAACAATCAAACAAAGTCAACAAAAAACGACAAATTCAACAAAAAAATATTTGTTTTCTTTGTCATGGTTTGTTGTTTTGGTTTGACCTTTCCGGCAATTCTTCATTCGGCTTCCATCAGGAGAATCAATCGGTTGCCTGTGTTTATGTATCGTGCCACGAAGTCTTGAACATCGGCTGTGGTGATGCTGTCGAGCAACTGGAGGTATCCATTGTGGAGGTTCACGCCGTTCTTCACCCAGTTGCGCATCATTGCCATCCAGTAGGTGTTGTCTTCGATGTCCTCGTTGTAAACCTTGCGGTAATATTTCTTCACCTTGTCGAGTTGCCCGATGGTAATGCCTCGGGTTGCCACGTCCTTAATCGTTTGTTCAATAATGTCGCGTGCCTCGGCACCCTTGCCGGCGTTGACAGTGACGTTGAGAGGCATAAATGTTACGGGGCCGTCGTCGCCGTTCTGGTCGGTCACCACGCTACAATGGGTGTCGACATGATAGGTCCACCCGCGTTTCTCGCGAAGCTCGTCGCGGAATATTGCGGTAAACACCTGTCCTGCCAGCTTTGAGAGCAGCACGTTTCGGGCATTGTAGGGGCAGTCGCCGGTCCAGAAGAAATAAACCTTATCCTGCGGGGTCTCCATCTTGCGGGTCCAGTAGTTCTTCACGTCGCCACTGAAAAGGTGATAGCCAATGTCCTTGGCATGCTCCATGCGGCCGTTGCCGGGCAAAGCGGCGATGTAGCGCTCGGTGAGCATCATGAGTGAGTCGCGGTTGAAATCGCCAATGAGATACACCGTCATGTCGCTCACGTCGGCAAAGCGGTCACGATACACATCAAGAATGCGGTTGTAATTCACTTGGTCAATTTCCTTAAGGGTGAGTTTCTCTGCGCCAAGTGGATGATGGCAGAACACATTGGCGAAAATGGAATCGGCAATGCTCAAAACACCGCCGGCAACATGTTCGTTATCAAGTTTGACCAGGAAGGTAACTACATCAAGCACCTCGTGAGCGAGTGCGAGGCAACACAAGAAAGCGTGCGCGCTCTCCAGATTGTGGGCAACAATATCTATATGTCAACTTGGATTACCGGTATTGCTGGCGCTGAGTTCTTGATTGGCGGCAAAGCAGTGACTCCGTCAACTGTCAACAGCAGCTGGGCCATGGCAGAACTTGACACCGACCTCAACGTGAACTGGCTGCAGTTCTACGAATCTACCGTTAGCGGCTCGGCATGGCAAATGCCCACTATGACTGTTGCCGGCGACCACATCTACCTGATGGGTACCGCAAAATATGGTTATACAATAGGTGAGACTAACTACACCAACACTCCTTCCAACAAGGCTCGCCAGTCATGGCTCATGCAATTTGACCGCAGTAATAGCAATGCCACTGCCGCTACAGTTCTTGCCACTGGCAAGATGCAG
>DGWL01000022.1:49246-52507 GCA_002396125.1 Porphyromonadaceae bacterium UBA4259 | reverse complement strand
TCTGCCATCTTGTTCACCTCGTCAACACGCTTGCCGGCGATGTAGTTGAGGCCGTCGAGGTCGGCGTCGTCGGTGGGGATTACCACTTCGTGACGTTGTTTCTCAACGGTGATAACAGTCTCGAAGATGGTGCGCTCGCCTTCCTGAATCCACTGTCCCATTGAGTGGAGGTCGGTGGTGAAGTCGACGCTGGCAGGGAATATACCCTTGCCGTCCTTGCCTTCGCTCTCGCCGTAGAGCTGCTTCCACCATTCAGCCAGGTAATGAAGGCTGGGGTTGAAGTTGACAAGAATCTCAATCTTCTTGCCTGCTTGGTACAGAGCGTTGCGAGTGGCTGCATAGTCGACCATCATGTCGGCAGGAGCCTTCTCCATCTCAACGGCACCGGCAACCAGGGCATTGATGTCAAATCCTGCGATAGCCACGGGCAGCAATCCCACGGGGGTGAGCACCGAGAAGCGACCGCCTACATTATCGGCGATGACATAGGTCTTATAGCCCTCTTGGGTGGCGAGGCTGCGCAATGCGCCGCGACGGGCATCGGTGATGGCCACAATGCGCTTGGCTGCCTCGACTTTGCCCACTTGCTTCTCAAGCATGGCCTTGAGCAGGCGGAAGGCGATAGCCGGCTCGGTAGTGGTACCCGACTTGGAGATTACCACGATGCCAAAGCGCTTGCCCTCGAGCAGGCCCATCAGGTCGTAGAGGTAGTCCTCGCCGATGTTGTTGCCGGCAAAGACAACCTTGGCTCCATCGTTCTGCTTGAAAGCCGCGAAGTTGTCGCTCAAAGCCTCAATCACTGCCTTAGCTCCCAGGTAGCTGCCGCCAATGCCAATCACCACCACATAGTCGCACTCGTTGCGAAGTTGCTGAGCTGTGGCATTGATGTCGTTGAGCTCGGCGGCGGTTATTTCACTAGGCAGGTGAAGCCATCCCAGAAAGTCGTTGCCTGCGCCGTCGCCCTTCTCAAGGGTCTCGGTGGCAGCAAGTGCCTGTGGTTTCAACGCTTCAATATCTTTCTCACTAACGGTTCCCAGAACCGACTTGTTGCTGATGCTTATCATTTTTTTAGTTTTTAGTAATCAGTTTTTAGTTCTTAGTTGTTAGTCTTTTTAGAAACTATAGATTGTGCACTGTGCATTGGTTAAATTGGCATGGTGAAAGCGCGGCGGCGCTTGTTGAGAACGGTCTCAAAATATTGCCACTGCTTCTGCACCATCTCGTTGTGCTCAAGCTCATGGCTACTCTCGGCCCACTTGTATCCCAACTTGATAAAATAGGGAATAAGGTCGGTAAAGAGCAGCGAGTTCACGCCCTTGCTCTGGTACTCGGGCTTGACGGCAACCAGGAGCAAGTCGACCACATCATTCTTCTTGAACGCACGCAACATGTGATACCAGCCTGTGGGAAACAGGCGACCGCGATTCTTAATCAGAGCCTTAGAGAGTGATGGGATTGCAATGCCCACGCCCACCAGCTCGCGGGTGTCGTTCTTGATGATGAGCGACAGGTCTTCAAGCGGCAAGTAGGGCAGATACATCTTGATGTAATGCTCTATCTGCTTCTCGCTCAGTTGAGAGTAACCAAATAGGTTCTCAAACGCCTCGTTGATGAGGCGGAATATTGCTTGACCGTAGTCGGCAACGAGCTGCTTGCGATTGGTGTACTTAACGTTGTCGAGGTTGAAACGCTTTTTCACGATGTCGCTGATGCGCTGCATCTTCTCAGGAACCTGATTGGGGACCTTGATGTGAAACTCCACCCAATCAACGTCCTTGACAAATCCCAAGCGCTCAAACTGGCGAGGATAATAGTCATAATTATAAATGGTGGCATTGGTGCCTATTTCGTCAAAGCCCATCACCAAGCACCCCTCGGGATCCATATCGGTGAATCCCAGCGGGCCGGTGAGCTCAGTCATGCCCTTTTCTTTGTTCCATTTTTTCACGGCATCGATGAGAGCGTCGACCACCTCATCGTCATCAATAAAGTCGATCCAGCCAAAGCGGCCTTCCTTCTTGTTGTGACTCTCATTAAAGCGGTGGTTGATGATGCCGGCAACGCGTCCCACCGGCTCTCCGTCGCGATAGGCCATGTAATAGACACTTTCACAAAATTCGAAAGCCGGATTTTTCTCAGGCATGAGAGTTCCAATCTCATCGCTTATAAGGGCCGGCACATAGCATTTGCTGTTGCGATAGAGCACATCAATGGGGTATTTTACAAACTTTTTAAGCTCGCTCTTAGTGGGCTCTATTTTTCTAATTTCTACTGCCATAATTCTTTGTGTTGCTTATTAATGAGTGCAAAGATAAATATTTTTTACTACAAATAGAGTTATTATTAAAACATTTTTATTAACTTTGCACCCGCAAAACACAAAGTTCGGGGTGTAGCACAGTTGGTTAGCGCGCCACGTTCGGGACGTGGAGGTCGGAAGTTCGAGTCCTCTCACCCCGACTTAGTTTTTTACAAAACTCACATTCATGCTAGTGGCAAGTTTGTTACAATGTAACGCTTGCCACTATTTTTTTGAGAAAATGAAAAAAAAGAAACACAAGGAATCGATTCCCTGTGTTTCATTTTTTATTTCTTGCTGTTGTGTGTTTTTTTACAGTTCCAGGTCGATGTTGAAGAGCTCATGCCAGGGGAGACCTTGCTCGTTGAGAACATCGAGGAACGGGTCGGGGTCGAATTCCTCCACATTATGCACTCCTGGCTTGCACCACAGTCCCTTTAGGAACATCATGGCGCCGGTCATTGCTGGCACACCAGTAGTGTAGCTGACGGCCTGCATGCCGGTTTCCTGGAATGCTGCATGGTGGTCGCAGTTGTTGTAGATGTAGTAGGTCAACGGCTTGCCGTCCTTGCCGATGCCGCTGATGCGGCAGCCAATTGAGGTTTGGCCGGTATAGTTCTCGCCCAAGTCTTGCGGATTGGGTAGCACAGCCTTGAGGAACTGCAGTGGCACGATTTCAACGCCGTTGTAGATAATGGGGTCGATGCGTGCCATGCCAATGTCTTGAATCACACGCAGGTGGGTTAGATATTCCTCGCCAAATGTCATCCAGAAGCGTGCGCGCTTGATGGTGGGGTAGTTGAGCACGAGCGACTCCAGCTCCTCATGATACATGAGGTAGCTCTCGCGTGGCCCAATCTCGGGATAGGTCAACGGCTTGTGAATCTCAAGAGCACCTGTCTGCACCCACTTGCCGTTTTCCCAGTAGCGTCCCTTTTGGGTAATCTCGCGGATGTTGATTT
>DGWL01000022.1:32543-49201 GCA_002396125.1 Porphyromonadaceae bacterium UBA4259 | reverse complement strand
TCGCGGATGTTGATTTCGGGGTTGAAATTGGTGGCGAAAGCCTTGCCATGGTTGCCGGCATTGCAGTCCACGATGTCGAGATAATGAATTTCCTTGAAGTGGTGCTTGGCGGCACGCGCGGTGTAGACGCCACTCACTCCCGGGTCGAAGCCGCAGCCAAGGATGGCTGTGAGTCCCGCCTTCTCAAATCGCTCACGGTAGGCCCATTGCCAGCTGTACTCGAAGTGGGCCTCATTGCGTGGCTCATAGTTGGCGGTGTCAAGATAGTTAACGCCGCACTCCAGGCAAGCGTCCATGATGGTGAGGTCCTGATAGGGCAGTGCAACGTTGATTACCAGTTTTGGCTGATGACGCTTGAACAAAGCCACCAGCTCGGGCACGCTGTCGGCGTCGACCTCGTCGGTGGTGATGTTGGGGGCACCAATCGCCTGTGCCACGGCATCGCATTTCTCCTTGTGGCGCGAAGCGATTACTATCTCGTTAAACACGTCGGGATTTTTAGCGCACTTGTGTGCCACTACGGTTCCCACACCGCCACAGCCAATGATTATTACTTTGTTCATAATTAGGTTTTTGGTTTATGGTTGTCGTTTATGATAACTTGAGTAGTGGAGTAGTTGAATAATGGAGCCGAAGTTCTCTTCCATTACCCCTAAATTCTACTTCTCGCGATCAATGATGTAGTGGAATATTGCCTTGAGGGCGCGGGTTGAGGCAGTGTCGCCATACTCGCTCAGCAGCGCCTCGGCCCGGTTGCAAAGCTCGTGCATCTTACCATAGGCGTAGTCGATGCCGCCGCAATCCTTGGCCCACTCCACCAGGCAGGTGATGTCGGTGTCGCTATATTGCGGTTGCTCGATGAGCGATAGCATGTGGTCGCGCTCGGGGCGGTCGTTTAGGCTCAGGGCATAGATGAGCGGCAGTGTCACCTTCCCCTCTCGCAGGTCGTTGCCTGTGGGCTTGCCCACAATGGGGTTGTGGAAATAGTCGAAGGTATCATCCTTGATTTGGAAACACAGGCCCAGCAGGCGCGCAAACTCCTTGATTGAGTTGAGTCGCTCGCCCTTGACACCGGCTGCCATGGCACCCACTTCCACACAACTGGTGAAGAGCGATGCCGTCTTCTTGCCAATGATGTTGAAATAGGCTTCCTCGCTGATGATGTGGTTGCGCGCGGTGTTATACTGGTCAATCTCGCCCAGCGACAGGTCGGAACCCAGCAGAGCCAGCACCTTGAGAATGTCTTTGTCGCCGGTTTCCACCGCACACGTGAGAGCACGGCTCACGAAAAAGTCGCCCACCAGCACCGCCACGTGGTTTTTCCACACGCCGTTGATGGTGTCGGCACCGCGTCGTTGCTTGCTGTCGTCAATCACGTCGTCGTGAATGAGCGAGGCGTTGTGCAGGATTTCGATAGCAGCACCGGCAGTGATTACCCGGTCGTTAATTTCTCCCATTATTTTCGCGCTCAGCAGCACTAGCATGGGCCGCAGCTGTTTCCCCTTAGTCTTCAGGTAGTTGGAGACTATGGTGTTCATCAACTGGTTGTCACTTGTGAGAGTCTGGTCGATTACTTTGTTCAGCTTGTCAAGCTCATCGCCAATCAGTTGTTTTATTTGGTCAAGTTCTTTCATTTTTACAGAGTGCAAAATTAGCAATAAAAATTTGCTAAAACCCAATTTTTGGGTAATTATTTTGATAGAATAAACCAAAAAGCTCCATCGCCATAATATAGCCACAAGGCTGATGAGCTCAAGAAAAATGGTGCAGAGTTGTAATTTTTTGTTAAAAAGCGCGAAATCTCAAAGTTTTTTTCTACCTTTGACCACTAATGGACTTTACATCGATTGAATTTTACACGATTGCGTTTGTGGTTGCCATGACGCTGGTGGGTTTCTTCTTGAAACAGAGGAGTATAAAACCTGCCTCTTCGTTCATTAATGCTTTTGAACTGGAGAAAACCGGCACTGTGGAAGAGTCCGACCTCGCCAAGCCCGGGAGGCTCACTCTCACTGCCGGCACCAATGGCACCGTGACCCTTGAGCGCACAGGCCTTCGCCTTGCCGACGGCGAGACTGTCAACATCATTGCCACTGTCATCGACGACAAGGTTACAATCGAGGAAAAAAAAGGCAAGGTTAGCGCCTTTGGCGGCAGGGAAGACATGTACACCGGTCGGGTGGATGTGAAGTTTTTCCTGCCCAATAACAAGGTTTACGTTCGCTACGACAGTAGTGTTACCGGACAGTGGGCGAAGTTCTCGTTCAAGAATCTGCCGGGCAACGCAGCCACTCATGAGTTGAGGTATTAAATGATGACACAACACAATTTAATAGCGCGTTTCTCGTTATATACAAGTAACATAGACTATAAAAATTACAACATAAGCTTATGATTAAAAAGATTTTACTCTCAATCTTGATGTCACTTCCCATGCTTGGCGGTCTTCATGCCGCCGAGGGAATGTGGGTTATTCATCCCTACTTTGTGGGATCAAGTGCCACCAACTGCATTGACGCGGGCGATAAGGTGTATTACCTGTCGAAGGGTAGCCTCTATTGCTACGACAAGGCTCGAGCCGCTAATGATGTTCTTGATGTTACCGGTAGCCTTCATGGTGTAAACATCAGCCAAATGTATTATAACTACGACAAGGGCGACCTGGTTGTTGTTTACGGCGATTGCAATATCGACGTTGTCAAGAGCGACGGCACGATTGTCAATGTGTCGGCTGTTAAAGAAGTGATAATGTCGAGCGCCAAGACAATAAATGACATTACTTTTGCGGCAGGAAAAATGTATGTTGCAACTTCGTTTGGCTACCTCACCATCAACGATAGCGACTATAGCGTTGACGAGGTGAGAAACTATGCTGCCGGCGTTCCCTCGGTGGCCCAAATGGGTAACACTAAGGTGATTTCGGTGGGGAACGTGTTCTATTATTGCAATGCCGGCGAGCCTGTTGAGGCACTGCAATGGCATCATCAGACCACCAACACCAAGGGTGCTCCCGGTCGCATCTATCCCATCAACGACTCCACCTTCTTCCTCTCAACCACTTCGCCGGCGTCGTTGCAAGTGGTGAGCATGAAACACGTTGCCCGCACCGATGGCACCGATTCCATTGCATTCACCCTAAAGCAGATTGTCGCAGCCAAGCCTGCCACAGTGCAGCCCTATCCAGGTGGCTTTGTGGCAAGTTTCGCTCCCAACAACTATTATTACACCTTCGACAACAAGGGAAACACTCCCACTAGAGTTGCCGGTAATGAAATCTACACTAGCCAGGAAGAAGGCAACTGGTGGGTGCTGGGTGCTAATGGATTGACACACATTGTGAATGGCACCAGAGGCGACAACTTCATGCCTAACGGCGTGACCATCAGCAACAATGCTTACTGGACTGCCTACGACCCCGGCATGCAGCGAGTGCTGCTGTGCCGCACTACCGACAATCGCGTGCTGCCTTCGGCCAATAGTGGAGTGAAGACCGAGGTTAACTCCTGGGATGGCTCACGATGGCGCAACATCACACCTGTGGGCGCTCCTAATGCACAAGGTAACTACTGGATAGCGGTTTCGCCCAATGAGCCCAACACCTATTTCTACAGCTGCCGTGTGGCTACCGGAGGTATTGTTAAAGTAAAGAACGATACTGTTGTGGCTCAATACACGAGTGCCAACGCGCCGCTTGGAACCTTTTGCGATGCCATTGCCTTCGATTCTAAAGGCAACCTGTGGATGGTGCAACCCACCGCCGCCACTTCTCACGATGCGCTGGTTATCACTCCCGAGAATCAGCTCTTAACCGATATCAACTCGTCGATGTTCATCATCAACGACATGGACAGGGCTTGCATAGGTTATGCCGGTGCTCACTTCAAGTGGATAACATTTGGCATTGGCGCCGAGGACACCAAGGTCTACTCGGCAGGCTACTGGGGTGCTCCTGTGGTAATCTGGAACAACAACGATGACCTGAGCCTGAAGCAGTACAAGAAGTTCACCTCGTTCAAGGACCAGGATGGCTCGGATTATTGGGCTTATTATTGGGACTATATTAAACAAGACAACGATGGCATAATCTGGATGGGTTCGGAAGCCGGTGTTATCTCATTTGACCCACGTGAGGCTTTCAACGATAATTTCCGCATTAATCGCTTGAGAGTGAAAAAGGATGAGGAAGGCAACGATGTGGATGATGTACTGCTCGAGAACAGGCAAGTCAACTGCATTGATGTGGATGCTCTCAACCGCAAGTGGCTCGCCACCAACACCACCGGCCTTTATCTCGTTAGCCCCGACGGCAGCGAGATTCTCAAGCACTTCGACACCAGCAATAGCCCCTTGCCCAGCAACCAGATTTACAGCGTGTGCTGCAACCGCGCCACCGGCTCGGTGCTTGTGGTCACCTCGATGGGTGTTTTGGAGTATTTCCCCGACCTTGAAGCAGGCGCTCAAAGCTATGCCGACGTTTATGCCTATCCCAATCCGGTTCTTCCCAACTTCACCGGAATGATTCTCATTCAGGGCTTGATGAGCAACTCCCGTGTTGTCATCACCGATGCCGATGGCACAGTGGTGAAGACTTTGCAGAGCAATGGCGACACTGTGGCATGGGATGGCTGCGACGAGACAGGCAACCGCATGCCCACCGGCTACTACAATGTGTATGCTTCGCAGCAAGAGCCCGATGTCACCGGCGAGCCGTTGACCAGGATTGCCATCATCAAGTGATGCCGGTGTGTGACTCTTGCTTGAAAAATGCAGTTAAGCCGTAGAAAGTTTTTGAGCTTGCTCAATGCTTATAGAGCGTGAGCGTTTTATCAAAATAACAATATTGGTTCGGGCCTTGATTTCATCACAATCAAGGCCCGAATTAAATATAATGTCATTATAGCACAATTTTAGCGCTCCCGATTACGTTATATATTAGTAATTATATAACTAAGAAAATCAATATTCATGATGCGAAAATACTTGTTTTCAATAGCCTTATCATTATTGGCACTCATGGCTCAAGCACAGCCTGTTGCCGGCCAGTGGAAAATACACCCCTATTTTGTAGCGGGAAGGGTTTCTAATTGCATCGACGCTCACAGCAAGGTGTACTACCTTGCCGGTAGCAGCCTGTACTGCTACGACAAGGCTACACAGGTGAGCCAGTCGCTTGATATTAACGGTGTGCTCAACAACAATAGCGTGCAGCAAATCTACTATAACGTCGACAAGAAGTTTCTTGTGGTGGCTTATACCGATTGTAACATCGACATCATTCTGGACGATGGCAAGGTGGTGAACGTGCCGGCCATCAAGGACGTGATTCTCAACAAGGCCAAGGTGATTAACGATGTCACCTTCTGCCCGGGCCGCATCTATGTGGCAACCTCCTTTGGCTATGTGGTCATCGACGACACATCGTTCAACATCCTGGAGACCAGGAATTATGGGGCGAATGTGAAATCGGTTGCCGTGATGGGCGGCACCAAGGTGATGTCGTTGTTTCAGGAATTCTATTATAGCGGCATGGATGAGGCTGTTGAAACTGACCGCTGGCACAGCCACGTGGCCAACACAATAGGCAGCGACGGACGCATCTTCCCCATCACCGGCAACAAATTTTTCTTCTCCACCACCTCAGCACTGTATATTGTGAACATTGTGCGCAGCACGGGCGATGATGGCAAGCAGGTGTGCACCTTCACGGCACAACAGGCAGTTGACGCTCCACCGGCCGCATTGCAACGCACGCCACAGGGCTTTGTGGCAAGTTTTATTTGGAAAGGTTATTGCTACACCTTCGACTCTAACGGCGACAATCCTCAACGGATAAACGGCAGCTACCTGTTCTCATCACAGGAGGAGCCGGGCAACTGGTGGGTGCTGGGAACACAAGGACTGGCTCACCTGGTGAATGGCACCAGGAGCGATTACATCGTGCCTAACGGCATCAGCATCACTCAGCGCGCCTACTGGACTACCTATGACCCCACGCAGCAGCGCATCTTGTTGTCGCGCACAGCCGAGAATCGTGTGCTTGAGTTATATATTGCCAACACCGTGACAGAGATTAACTCCTACGACGGTAATCAGTGGCGCAACATCACTCCGGTGCAAAATGACCCCTACGGAGGAAACTACTGGATTGTGGTTTCGCCCAATGAGCCTAACACCTACTTCTACTGCTCACGCAAGACCGGTGGTGTGGCCAAGGTGCAAAACGACCAGGTGGTGGCGCGATATAACATGGACAACAGTCCCGTGTGTGAGAGGGCTGTGTCGCTCAGATTTGACGCGCGAGGAAACCTGTGGATGCCTCAAACTCGCGACATGACCGGCCATGCCGATGTGGTGGCTATCAGTGCTCAAAACCAGCTCAACAACTCGCCGCAGCCATCCCACTTTGTGGTAAACGACATGAACGGCGCTTGCTATGCCGAGGGCTTCAAGCGCACCGTCTTCGACATCGGCAAGGGCGACGTGAAGGTGTTCTCGGCCGGTGACTACGACAAGCCGCTTATTTTCTGGACCAATAATGAGGACCTGAGTCTCAAGCGCTACAAGGTGATGAAATCGTTTGTCGACCAAAACAACCGCGACTTCACAACCTACGCTTGGGTCTACTTGAAGACCGATAACGACAGCCTCATGTGGGTGGGAACAGCCTCGGGCGTGATAGCGATGGATCCCAGCAAGGCATTTGACACCGACTTTCGCATCAACCGCATCCAGGTGAACATCAATGAGGGCTCGCCGGCATCGGGGGCTCTGCTTGAGGGTACACAGGTCAACTGCATTGATGTGGATGCGCAAAACCGCAAGTGGCTCGCCACCAACACCAGTGGCATATATTTCGTTAGCCCCGACGGCAGCGAAATCTATAAGCACTTCGACACCAGCAACAGTCCCCTGCCCAGCGACCAAGTCTACAGCGTGTGCTGCAACCGCGCCACGGGCTCGGTGCTTGTGGTAACTGCCAATGGTGTTGTGGAATACTTTGGCGACAAGACCGCAGCTGCTGCCGACTTCAGCAAGGTGTATGCCTATCCCAATCCTGTAGCTCCCGATTTCACCGGCTACGTTACCATCACCGGTCTCATGGAAAACTCCATAGTGGTGATTACCGATGTCAAGGGTAACCCGGTGGCTAAAATGACGTCGACTGGAGGAGTGGCGATTTGGGACGGATGCAACAGCAGTGGCAACCGCCAGCCCACTGGCACCTACAAGGTTTATGCCGCTCAGGGCACAACACCCGCAACGACAGGCACTCCACTCACCCGCATTGTGATGATAAAGTAGCTTGCGGTCGCGAGAAATTGCAGCACCGCCAGCTCTGAAATCAGACTGCGTTCAGGCGAGTCAATCAAGCCGGAACTTCATTAATTCCACCTCACACACACAAGCAACAAAAAAACACATTCAACCATCATGACAAGAAAATATATTCTCGCGCTCATTGTGGCGCTCATGGCAGTGGCGGCTAAAGCCCAGGAAGACTTTGGAAAATGGATTCTCCACCCGGTATTCGCAGGCGAGAATATCACCAACTGCATTGACACCGGCGACAAAGTTTATTACCTTGCCAGCGGAAACCTGTTTTGCTACGACAAGACCACCGAGGAAAATGAGCACCTGAGCCGCACCAACTATCTTAACGATGCGGGCGTGAGCAATATCTACTATAACGCTGCGGGTAAATACATCATGGTGGCCTACACTAATTCCAATATCGACCTCATCTACGTCGACAGTGGCGATGTGGTGAACATCAGCGACATCAAGAACGCCAATATCATCGCCGGCAAGACCATTAACGACGTCACCTTTGCCACAGGCAACAAGGCTGTGCTTGCCACCGGCTTTGGCTTTGTGATTATCAACGACAGCAAGCACGAGGTGATCTCGTCCTACATTGGTGACGACTCGTTTGGCAGTGCAATGATGCTGGGCGAGTATTTCATCGCTTTGCAAGGCAAGAAAGTGTATTATGCGCTAGCCGAGAAGCACATTCAGCAGTTGGGCGACATGAGCAGTGCCAACCTGGGAGTGCAGGGAGCAACGGTGCCGCTCGACGATACCCACTTCCTGGTGCTTGCTTCGAGTGGCCTGCATCTTGTGGCGGTAACTGCCGCTGCGGGTAACCTGAGCTTCAGCACCTCGCAATTGGCTCAGGGCAATGCTATTGCGGCAAGCCGGTTGCGCGACGGCAACATTGTGGTGAGCTTCGATGACGCCAGCTATTTCTACACCGTTGATGCCGCCACCCTTACCGCCACCCGCCACGAGGGCGAGGGCATCTATTCCAGCCAGGAAACCGACGGCTCATGGTGGGCACTCATGCCCGATGGACTCAAGCACATTAGCGATGGCAACGTCACTGCTACTGTCAAGCCAAGCGCCATCTCAATAGCAACCATCCCATTCTGGATGACCTACGACACCACTCAGGGGCGACTTATCCTTGCCAGCACCACCGACAATGTGGTGCTCGAGAATGCTAACGTGGGTGCAAAGACCGAGATTAACACCTACGACGGCACCACGTGGCAAGATGTCACACCTGCCGACATTCCTGAACCCGACGAGGGCAGTTACTGGCCCGTGGTATCGCCCAACGAGGACGACACCTATTTCTTCAGCACCCGCAAGCAAGGCATTGTCAAGGTCACGGGCGGCAAGATAGTGGCCCGTTACACTAACGAGAATTGCGGCATCGTGCGCATGGCGGGATTGCGATTTGACTCGCAAGGAAACCTGTGGATTGTGCAGACACGCGACAACGAGCACCCGGTGCGCGTGCTCACTCCTGCCAAGCAAGCCAAGAACAATATCACCCTGCAAGACTTTATTTTCAACAACAGTCCTTACATCAGGAACTTCCTTAACGAGGGTTTCAAGCGCACGCAGTTTGGCATTGGAGCAGGCGACACCAAGGCTTTCACCAGCGGCCAGTTTGAGGCGCCGCTAGTGCTGTGGAACAACAATAGCGACCTCTCGCTTGACAAGAGCATCTCGTTTGCCTCGGGTGCACTCTACGACCAGGACGGCAAGGACATGCGATGGCAACACATCCGCTGTCTCACCCCCGACCAGAACGGTTATATCTGGATGGCGACTACCACCGGCGTGATTTACTTCGACCCGCGCAGGGCCTTTGATGCCGACTTTCATGTTACTCACGTGAAAGTGCCACGCAACGATGGCACCGACCTTGCCGACTACCTGCTCGACGGGCAGACCATCAACTGCATCGCTGTGGATGGAGCTAACCGCAAGTGGATAGGGACCAACGCATCGGGGCTTTTCCTCGTGAGTGCCGATGGGCAGACTGTTCTCAAGAAGTTCAATGCCGACAATAGCGTGATGGGTAGTAACCAAATTTACCAAGTGTGCTGCGACCCAACCAGCAACTCGGTCTTCGTCACCACCCCGCTGGGCGTGGCCGAGTATAAGAGCGATGCCACTCCAGGCGAGAGCAGCTTCAGCAACATCTATGCCTATCCCAATCCTGTTAGGCCCGACTATGGCGGTCCCATCAATATCACCGGCCTCATGGAAAACTCTCTCGTGAAGATTGCCGACCCGGCAGGAAACGTAGTGCGCACACTCAAGTCGACCGGCGGCATGGTCACCTGGGACGGCTGCAACGAGAGCGGCGACCAGGTGGGCACCGGCGTCTACACAATCCTCGCCTCGCAAGCCTCGGGCAGCTCAGGCGCCACCACCAAAGTGCTGATTGTGAGATAGCAGTGTCTTGTTGGGGTGTATTACTATGTCCATACTGAAAGGAACATTTTCATAGAATCAATACTTTATTTTGAAATAATCGAGGTGAGCCTTGAAAAGATCTTGCGCAGTGAGGCATGTGTCGAGAAGATACCCCTTTATGCGAGGCCATTCGCGCAGTCCACGATAATAGAACATTTTAAGTTCTTCGGTTATTATAAATGGCACTATGCCGTTTCTCAGGCACTCCTTGAACATCACCAGGCGCCCCACTCGGCCGTTGCCGTCCTGAAAAGGATGAATGGCCTCGAAACGCTGATGTAAGTCAATGATGTCCTCTAGGTTGTGGCGGTTTACATTATTATACTCTTTAAGCAAATTGGCTATTTGGCGGTGAACATCTTCGGGTGCGGCTGTATGCATACCGCCAACCTCGTTGGGCAGTCGCTTGTAGTCGCCTACGGCAAACCAGGATTTTCGTGAGTCGGAAGTGCCGGTTTTAAGAGTGTGGTGCAATTGCTTGATAAACGTTTCGGTCAGTTTTGCTTCGGCTTGCTCAATGATAAGGTCGATACAGCGGAAGTGGTTGACAGTCTCGGTTATATCATCCACATTGATGGCTTGGTCGGTAATGCCAATAGTGTTGGTCTCAAAGATGTAACGCGTCTGGTCATGAGTGAGTCGGCTACCTTCTATATGGTTAGAGTTATAGGTGAGATCAATTTGCACCCGGTGATAGATTCCCCCCTTTGTGTGGTTCTGTTGCTGGGAGCGCAGGGACATCAGCAGTGGCGTGGCAACAACTTTGCCACGGCGGCCAGGCAATGGCGCATTGGCAGGCACATTCCACGTCTTTCCCACAAGGTGCGCCCCGTCAATCTTCCCTACGGCGCAATAATTACGGGCTGTGCGCTGTGAGATGCCATATTTCTCGGCATATTGCTTTACTGAGATATATTCCATAAGTCTTCTATCGGCAAGTTTTTAGAAAAATCCACCCACAAAGATATCATTTCTTGCCGATACAGGCAAGAAAAAAGAAAAAACTATTTGAAAAAAGAATAAAAGACAACTTAAAAGCATTATTCCTCAATTCTGCAGAATGTAATAGGGATGAGAGAAAAGTGAGTGGAAATGATATATTGAGCAAGGTTTGTAATGCTGTTTGCCCGTTTTTCGACTGAAATAATGTTGGCGGCATCATCTTGCGAGATGTCAGATTGGGATTTCAGAGCGTTTTCGTCAGTGGTGAGCGTCATTAACCACCGCTCGGCGGTGTGTAAGCGGTGTTTCGGGTGTTCTCATGTCGTTATTTCCAGTGTTTCAGTATATGTATCACGGCTTGAAAATATTGTCGGGGTTCATCAGCTTCCATCCTTGTGCGCAGCACGATGAGCCGCAGTTGCTGCTATGGCAGCATGGAGTCGAGTTTGAACGATGCTACTGAACACTCAATGCCGCCTATCATTGTATTTGTCCAGCCGGTGTGATCCAAGAACTCGGTGTGGCGTGACTGGCAGTTGCTGGCACGGATGTAGAAATGCTCGCTGTGGGCGCCACCACCAAAGTGCTGATTGTGAGGTAGTGGTGTCTTGTTGGGGTGTATATACTGGAACATTTTTAGCTCTATTTTTTGCATTGTTCATGATTATTCTATAAATTTGCAATCAAGGATTAAATAATTAACGTGTTATAAAGGGATATAGCAATGGATGATTCTTGATACCAGGCACTTATGTGATTGATGAGGACATTCAGGTCTCATCAGGATTAGTATTATATAAGCTTGGAGGTTCGCCTTCGATAGAGATAATAAGTGAAGATAATTAACAATTACTAAAACAGAAATTATGAAGACAATAAAGATGAGATGGTTATTGATATTAACGGCTGTAGTGTTTCCTTGGGTCGCATTTGGGCAACAATATGAGGATCCCGATTTTTATTACGAGGGAATTGCCTATAAAATACTAGATGATGGCGAGTCGGTTGGAGCGCATGTTAATGATGTGTGGGCTAATATACAATACCATAACTATACGTTAGAAACTATCAACATTCCCAGTCAGGTTTATTCAAGTGAGTATGGACGGTCCTTTACAGTTAAGAAAATTAATAATGGGGCTTTTTGTCTAGGTTATCATTATGTTAAAAATATTACAATTCCTGAGTCGGTTGAAATCATTGGTTATGAAGCTTTTGCTCAATCTGGGGTAGAAGAAGTGTATAACTCAGATCATGGTGGCTGGTGGTACTGTGTTAGTGCTGAGGATAATTTGTTCTTTTATAACGCAAGAAATTGCACAAGTATAGCTAAGAATGCTTTTCTCTATGGAACTCATCAAGAGCTGGGTGATAGTGATAACAAACACATTAAATATTGTTATTTCAGGATAGGTAATGACGTGGAAGAGCTTCCATCCAATTTGCCCTATATTGAAATGCTTGGTAAAACCTTGTTTATTCCCGATAGTGTCAAGTCTATTCAAAAATATGCCTTAAATGGAAGATGCGGCACAATCGTTTTTGGGAAAGGCTTAGAAACACTTAGCGAACAGAATATCTTTAGTTCTCCCGTAATTTATATCACAAGTGTTATTCCCCCTCAATGTGAAAGTAGTATTTACACTAAAACTCTCTACGTTCCTGTAGGTACAAGAAGAGATTATAGGTCACATCCTGAGTGGGGACGCATAGAGAATATAATTGAAAAGGAATATATAGCTGTACAGTCGTTAGACTTGGGGTATAGTGATATTTCAATCTACAAAGGGGAGATTTTGCGTTTCAATCCAATTCCTATCCCTAGTAATGCAACAGCATTTGAACCAGATGGTAATGGTATTGCAAAAATGACAGCGATAAATACTTCGTCGCCCGACCACATTATCCACTTGGCCGATTCGACCTTTGTGGGTGCCGAAGAGGGTGAATATGAAATCACAGCCTATGTCGACACGGTTATTGCAAAGTGCCATGTGACAGTATTGCCTGAATATCAGGGTAATGCTCAAGATGTGAGGATACAACTTGGTGGTATAGACTTGGATTCCAAAATCATTAAGACAGGAGAAACTCTAAATCTCGAGGCTCTTATTTATCCTGTGAACTCCCTTGACGCAAGTGACTATCAAGAAATTGTGTGGTCATCAAGCGACAATGCCATAGCAGGAGTGACTGGTAATGGAGTCGTGACGGGCATTGCCGAGGGCGAATGTGATGTGGCGGTGACAATAACAAACACAAACACAGGGAATTCTCTAAGTGACATGTGCCACATTGTGGTTGACAATACAAGCGACATTAACGATGTGGGCATTGGCACTCTCATTACCCATGTTGATGTTTACAACCTGCAGGGACAGCTGCTCAGGAGGCAAGTGCCACGTGATGTTGCCACTCAAGGTCTCAATCCTGGCCTCTACATTGTTGATCACAGGAAAGTTCTGGTGAAGTAACCATCTGGCGGAAGGTGTGTCAAAGTTATTTTGTTTTTTGTAATAAATAGTGCTACCATCTCGTTATTTTTTAATGAAAAAGCTTCTAGTGTTATTATTATCGTTGCATGTGAGCATCGTGTGTTTTAGCACCGATTTCTTGGCTCGTGACTATTACTTCGACAACGGGAAAATGAAGTTCCCTGTGGTGAAGATGATAGTTGGCGATACTGCCACCTGCCGCACTCATGTGCTCGACATGACGACGGTTGAGGGTCGCCAATGGTGGAAACACTCCTTCAGCGAGCCCATGACGGTTGATTATTACGCTTTTATTAATCTCGACCTTGAGGCGGGGGTATATTATCAGGCGCCGCAACAGTTTGTCGACAGCCTTCACAATGCCGTGGGCGAGGCATTCAAGCACACAGTGCTTGAGGAGACCTACAAGTGGGGCTACGTCTATGTGAACTGGGTGTATTGTCCTGATTTCAGTTTAAACAACAGCGACGGTTACTGGCGCCCGCAGAGCAGCTACGACGTCGCTACGCCATCGGGTAGCGTGCCTGTGCTCCACATTTGCACTCAAGACTCGATGGAGATTGTCACTAAAGAGTATTACATCCCCGCCACGCTGTGGCTCGACAACTGTGGCATTGAGGGCTATGAGTCGCTGGGTAGCGAGGAAAATCCGCTTGATATAGAGATAAAAGGGCGTGGCAACTGGACGTGGCTCACTAAGCACAAGAAACCCTATAAGATTAAATTTGCCGATAAAGTGGCACCGCTGGGTCTCGACCGCAGTCGCCATTTCATGATTAAGCCTGATGTCGAGGACCGTAGCGGTTACCTTCGCAACGAGACGGGATTTGAGCTGAGCCGTGTGCTCGAGATGCCCTACACTCCGCGACAGCTGCCGGTTGAGGTGTTTCTCAATGGCGAGTACATTGGGATGTACTTCCTTTGCGAGAAAATACGTGTTGAGGGCGGGCGTGTGGATGTGGTGGAGCAGAACGACCTGGAAACCGATCCCTACAATATAACCGGTGGCTGGCTTCTGGAATCTCGCGGAAATAAGAATCCAGCAGCCCAGCAGTATGAGAATAACGACCCCGGCAGGATGTGGTATGCCTTTGAGTCGCAATCGCCCGAGCACCTCTCACAGCAGCAGCGTGCCTACATCTCAACTTTTATTGCCAAGACCGACAGTTGCATCTTTGTTGCCGACAAGGACGATTGCGGATGGGAGCAACGCATCGATATCAACTCACTGGCGCGGTTCTATGTGATTCAAGAGGTTATGGACAATGTGGAGTCGTTCGACGGTAGCCTCTATCTTTTTAAGGATTTGGGCTTTGACGAGAAGTTGAACTTTGGTCCTGTGTGGGATTTCGACAACAGCCACTACACCACCACTGGCGATAGGTTTGTCTACAAGTACACCTTGTTCCCCTTCCTGTGGATTGAGGAAATCAGCAAGTTTCCGCGCTTTCAGCAGCAAGTGAGGTCGGTGTGGAAAGAGTTCTTGCAAAAAGATGCTCTGGGGCGGCTCAGGCAGCATGCTCAGCAATGGCGAAGCTCGATTGAACAAGCCGAGCAGCAAGACTTGAAGCGGTGGCCAACCTATGCCAGTGCTCATCCTGCCACTTCGCCCGACAACTTTCTCAACTGCATTGCGCGCAAGGTGGCGTGGCTCAACACGCAGTGGGGCGAGCTAGGTGATGTGAATCTCGACAGCTATGTCAATGCAGCCGATGTGACAGCTATCTACAGCTATATCCTGCGTGGCGACACGACCCACGTGGCCACGTGCGATGTCAACGGCGACGGCAACATCAATGCAGCCGATGTGACTGCACTCTACAAGATCATTATTAACCATTAGTGTCAGAATAAGGTTTTTTTTGAAATCCCAGTGGTACGGCATAAGAGTGACACGTATCAACTGATGTTTCAGCCGAAGGCCGACCTTTGAGTAACCGGGGGTACCGATTGCATGCAGGAGCGCAGCGACTGTTGCAATCGGCACCCTCGGATGTTGCTACCTGCACACTCTCGTCGCCAGCGGCGACCCCCATGCCTTTGTGGGATAACAATAATTCTAAGCTAATAATAATGTAACTTGCGCTTGGCGCTATTAAAGCTGCAGCTGCTTTGATGGCGTCTTCTTGCGCTTGAGAGTCATGAAAGTGTAGGGGTAGGGGTTGTGGTCGTCGGCAGGATGTTCTTCTTGCTCAGTAATCTTCCATGACCGCAGGTCGATGCGTGGAAAATGAGCATCGGCATTGTCAAACTCGTGGTCGATGACCGTGAGGTGAATTGTTGTCACGAGCGGGAATGTGGCACGATAAATCTGCTCGCCGCCAATGACGAAGATTTCTCCCGGCATCGTGGCGGCTGCCAGCGCCTCGTCGATGCTGTGAGCCACAGTAATGCCTTGGGCGCAATAGTCGTGGCTGTGTGTTATCACTATGTTTTGCCTGCCGGGAAGGGCTCCTTTTGGGAACGACTCAAAGGTTTTGCGCCCCATGATGATGGAGTGCCCCATGGTGGTGTTCTTGAAGTGCTTGAGGTCGGCGCTAAGGTGGCACAGCAGTTGTCCTTGCTTGCCTATGGCACCATTGCGGTCGATTGCTACGATTGCCGATATCATTGTCGTGGTTGGTTTAGGGAGGGGGAGACGCTGAATGCCCCGAAACTTGAATTAATATATAGTTACACCGACACCACTCCCTTGATAGTGGGCCATGGGTCGTAGCCCTCGAGAGTGAAGTCGCTGTAGTCGTAGTCGAAAATGTTCTTAACCTGGGGGTTGAGTATCATGCGTGGCAATGGGCGAGGCGTGCGGCTCAGTTGCTCGTGCACCTGGTCCATGTGGTTGAGGTAGATGTGGGCATCGCCAAAGGTGTGGACAAAGTCGCCCGGCTCAAGGCCAGTGACATGGGCAACCATCATGCACAGCAAGGCGTAGCTGGCAATGTTGAACGGCACGCCCAGGAACAGGTCGGCGCTGCGCTGATAGAGCTGCAGGCTCAACTTGCCGTTGGCCACATAGAACTGGAAGAGCGAGTGGCATGGGGGCAGCTTCATTGTGGGCACGTCGGCCACGTTCCATGCGCTCACCATGATGCGGCGTGAGTCGGGGGTGTTCTTGATTTGGTCAATCACTTGACTTATCTGGTCGATGCTGCCACCGCGATAGTCGGGCCATGAACGCCACTGGTGGCCGTAGACGGGCCCCAGGTCGCCGTTTTCATCGGCCCACTCGTTCCATATTCTCACACCATGCTCTTGCAGATACTTGACATTGGTGTCGCCCTTGAGGAACCACAGCAGTTCGTAGATGATTGACTTGAGGTGCACTTTCTTGGTGGTGAGCAATGGGAATCCCTTGCTCAAGTCGCATCGCAGCTGGTAGCCAAAGATGCTCTTGGTGCCTGTGCCGGTGCGGTCGTGCTTGATGGTGCCGTTATCGAGCACATGTTGTAGCAG
>DGWL01000022.1:29217-32419 GCA_002396125.1 Porphyromonadaceae bacterium UBA4259 | reverse complement strand
TCTGATATCTCATATCTGATTTCTCATTTTATTGCGATTTTCTTGCCGTTGTGAATGTAGATGCCGGCGATTGTGGGTTGCGAGGGCAAGACGATGCCGGCAAGGGTATACCAAGCCGTGGGGTTGAGCGACGACCGGGCAATGATGCTCTCCACGCTGTGCTGCTTGCTCACTTCTTCCCATTCGGCCTTTGCGTTCTGCATCACGGAGTTGTAGGGCTCGCTGTTGTGGAGATTAATCATTGCGCAACTGGCCATTATTCGGCCCGCCTCAACATAGCTGGGGTAGCTGTAGCCGGTAATTACACGGCTGTAGCCATAATCGAGCCCGCGCTTGAGCAACGCGTCCTGACAGCCGGGGATTGCCTCGGCCAGTGCCATGGCAATGCCCCATCCGAGCATGGCATGTTGTGATGGATAGGCGTTGTCGTTGCTGGCATACCATTGCGGGCTGTAGCGGGCTATTGGCTCTCCCATTTGCACATAGGGGCGCTTAATGGGCCATGCGTTTTTTGATGTTTTGCACATGGTGTTGAGTGCCAACTCGGTGAGGTTGACGAGCATGGAGATGGCCGGTGTTTCGGTGGCCGAGATTGGCACGGTGGTGCACTGCGAGAAGATGCTCAGCAGGTAGTCGCTGGTGATGTCTTCGTCGTCTTCAGCCTGGCTGCCGCGCTCGCCATTGCGCAAGGCCTTGGTGCTCCAATACTGTGCAACGTCGCCCATATAGGCCATGTCGTCCTTGCTGTAGGGAGGGTCGAGGATTTTTTCAATCTTTGGGTAGCCCAACGACTCAATGTCGCTCTCACTCAGCCCCTTGAGGTGAAGATACTCGCTGCGGGCGGCTGCCAGGTCGGTGGCATATTGCTCGTTGTTGTGAGCGCAACAGAAGGCTGCCGAGGAGCACATGATGGCGGCATCAACGTCGCTCTGCCAGTGGGCACCCACTATCACACGGCTGATGCCATATTCATAGCCGCGGCGCAGAATTGTGTCCTGCAGTGCGGGAACCATTTCGGCAAGCGCCATAGCCACGCTCCAGGCAAAACCGGTGTGCGACGAGGGATAGGCGCTGCCTGGTGCCAAATCGCTGTAGTGGTCAAACTCTCCCCACACGTCCTCGTTCATCAGCAGGAACGGGCGTTTCCTGAAGTGTTGCCTTTTCATGATGCCCACCACGCTACCGCCGGTGTGTCCTGAGCGGTACATGAACTGATATATTGCGGGAGTGTTGTCGGCGTTGATGTCGATGCCAAGCAACGCACTGTAGATGGTGCACATGCGAGGCATGCCAAACTTTGATTCCCAGCTGGCTTGCTGGCCACGGGCGGTGGGGCGCAGGCTCTTGCCCCACACCCATCGGGCATAGTCGCCCACAAAGGCGGCATCGGCGCTGTCGGACGGCAAGGGAAGGAATACGGCAGAGTTTGGCACTTGGTCATCGCTCAGATAGGACGAGTAGTCCGATGCCTGAGCACCAATGCTCCCGGTGAATAAGGCCGCCACCAGCAGCAGTGATAAGTATATTTTCTTTAATGTCATGCTGAGTTTTAGGTTTTATCGCTCATGGAAAAATGGTGAACTCACCCCTCTTTTTCTCTACGGCTACTTCAACTCTATGGGTTGTCCCACGCAGGCGTTGGGCATCTCGATGTGGAGCATCGAGCAGATGGTGGGAGCCAGGTCAACGATGCGGGTGGGAGTGGTAGTGGCGCCATGTGGCACTTTCCAGCCCATGAACACTAGCGGGATGTGGCTGTCGTAGGGGTTCCATGCGCTGTGCGAGGTGCCAATGTAGTCCTCGTTGACCTTGAAAGCCAGGTGCCCGGCGTGGGTCATTACCAGGATGTCGCCGCTGCGCCCGCGATGATAGCCGTTGATGATGCGCTCCTTTAGGAAAGCGGGGATGCTGGCAGCCTCCACGTTGTCGTAGTCGACGGCAAGAAGCAGGTCCTTCTCGCGGCTCAGCACATCGAGAGCCACTTTTTTCACTTTAGCCGGGTCAATACCGGCACTGTCAATCTTGCTGTGGTCCAGGTAGACGCGGTAGTCATAGATGGCTTTCACGGCATCATCTATGCCCAACTCGTCCTCAATAGCCTTGTTCATTGCGTTGCGTGCGGCACGCGCATCCCATCCGCCCGCCGGCTGTTTTTTCTCTTTCATGAAGTTGGGATTGTGGGCCGCGCCATGGTCGGCACTCAGGAAAAGGAGGTAGTTGCCGCGTCCCACTTGCTTGTCGAGCTGCTTGAGGAAATGGGCTAGTTCCTTGTCGAGTTGCATGTACACCTCATAGTTCTCGCGCCCGCGAGTGCTGTAGGTGTGGCCAATGGCGTCGGTCGACGAAACGCTCACCGCAAGCATGTCGGTGTACTTGCCTTTGCCCAGCTTCTCGTTCTCGAGAATTGCCTCGGCCATGCGGAAGGTGTAGGTCACGCCCAGGTTGCTGGTGTTGAGGTCGTGCTTGGGCTTGGTGTTATACTTGCGGTTGAACCTCTCCACCCAGCCGGGCAAGCGGTCCATGTAGTAGGTGCTGGTAACGAAGTGCCCCACCTCGCTGTCCCACCAGTAGGCGGCATCGGCGCTGTGGCCGGCAGGCAGGATTGCGGCCCGGTCTTTGATGGCCACGCCCATCACTTTGCACTCAAAGTCGAGGGCTTGCTTGAGCTGGTCGCCAATGGTGGTTGCCCTGAGGTTACGGGGTGAGCGATGCCCGGCTTTGCTGTCGGTACCCACGCCGTCCACGCTCATGTCCTGGCAGCTCGACACCGACTTGCCGTCGATCATGAAGCTGTTGCCGGCAATGCCTGTAAAATAGGGCACCGACCCGGTGTAAAGGCTCGAGTGCCCGATGGCTGTTACCGTGGGCACATAGTTTATCATTGTGTTCTCGCAGGTGTAACCCTCGTCGAGCAGCCGCCGCAGGCCTTCCTTGCCGTAGTCCTCATAGTAGTAGTACAGGTAGTCCCAGCGCATCTGGTCCACAACGATGCCCACAACCAGCTTGGGGCGGTCGACTTGAGCCGTGGCGGCAATCGCCGTGCAGCACACAGCAAGCACGAGCAGTAATCTCTTCATAGCTTTATAATTTAACTCTTTCTTGTGAATGACTCATAAAATCTTTTCGACTCCAAAGTTAATAATAATAATGTAAACCACCAAAAATGAAACGAAACAACGGAGACTAGCTCCATTGTTTCATT
>DGWL01000022.1:2511-29163 GCA_002396125.1 Porphyromonadaceae bacterium UBA4259 | reverse complement strand
GTTTCATTCACCTTATCACTTGTAATGCGCGTTTAGTAAATCGCCTCGCTGCTTGGTTGGTCGGCGGGAGCGACGGGCCTGGGGCGTGGAGTCTTGACGCGCTCGGTAATCTCAACGTAGTCGGCCGGTAGCGGATGGTCACACATCTTGCTCAGGTCAACGGCGGTGAAAGAGTAGTCGATAGCCTGGCGTGTGGTCTTTCCCACGTAGCGGTGTTTCATGCCCAGGCTGTTGTTGATGCACAGTTTCATGAGGGCGAGCATCTCGGGCGATGGCTTGCGCAGCTTGCTCTCGGCGGCGGCTTCCCACCCCTTCAACTCTCCCTTGAGGCGGTCGACGGTGGTGCCCTTACCGCTTTCCTCAACCACATAGTTGTAGACCAGGTAGTTGTTCTCGACTTGCACACGCGTCATCTCGATGTTGCGACCGGTGGAGTCGGGGCACATGGCATTGATGGAGTCGATGAGAACATCGAGCGAGTCGCGTGAGGTGGTTGGTTGCGAGGCTTTCACAGCGGCGGTGCCGGGTGTGAATTTAATGGCAAGAATCTCGTCGTCGGTGAGGTCGACATGACACTTCTTGCCGCCACGCATTCCCATGAGCACGGTGCGCACGTCAACCCCGCCTTGAGCCAGCTCGCGATACATGTCGAGTGCTTCTTGACTGCTGGCAATCAATCCTTGCAGCAGTTGTTTCGACTGCGGCCCGCCGCTCAGTCCTGTCTCCTGGTTGGTGACGACATCGTCGATAACAAGGTTGAAGACGGCGCGGTTGCCTCCGCTGTCGTAGTACACGCTGTCGAGCTCGTCGCCTGTGACGAAGGTAATGGGCAGCTTGTCGTTGAACGTTGACAGCTTGGCAATGAGCGAGTCGGGGTTTTCACTCAGCTTGTCGCCATCGTGACCGGTCGATGAGCATGCTGTCCATGTCATGCCCATGACTATCATGAAAATGGCAATCATTGTGCTTGTTGTTCGGGTCATAGCATTCTTGGTTTTAGTATTACTTGGTGAGTGGTGTGTGTAAATAGCCTGAATCACTTTTTCTTGGATGTAGTGGCGCTCTTGCGGCGGCCAGTGGCGCGCTTGCGTGCACCGCCCTTGCTGGCGTTGGCCTCATCTTCCACAATGGCGCGGCACTGCTCCAGGGTGAGTGTTGCGGCATCAATCTTCTTGGGAATCTTGTAGTTTTTCTTCTTGTAGGTGATGTAGGGGCCAAAGCGTCCGTTGAGCACTTGCATCTCGGGGTCGTCGTCGAAGGTGATGAGCACCTTCTTGGCTTCGCTTTGGCGCTTGGCTTGAATAAGCTCGATTGCTTCGTCAAGGGTGATGCTGTAGGGCGACTGCTCCTTGGGGATGGAAACGAACTTGCCGTCGTGCTTGACGTAGGGTCCAAACTTGCCAATGGCCACGGTAACCTCGTTGTGCTCGAAAATGCCTAGCGTGCGTGGCATGTCGAAGAGCTTGAGAGCCTCTTCGAGGGTGATGGTCGACACGCTCTGGTCCTTTTGCAGCGAGGCAAAGCGTGGTTTTTCCTTGTCGTTGGTGCTGCCCAGCTGAACGAGTGGACCGTAACGCCCGATTTTCACCGACACGGGTTTGCCGGTAGCCGGGTCATTGCCCAGCACTCGTTCACCCACCTTGTGCTCAAGGCGCATGGTCGACACTTCCTCAATGTTCTTGTGGAAGCCCTTGTAGAAGGCTTTTATCTCTTCGTTCCACTTGCACTTGCCCTCGGCAATGTCGTCAAACTCGCTCTCCACCTTGGCGGTAAAGTTGTAGTCGAGAATCTGTGGGAAATACTTGGTCAGGAAGTCGTTGACCACCATGCCCACGTCGGTGGGGATGAGTTTACCCTTCTCGTTACCCACCAGCTCGTTTTTGCTCTTAATGGTTATTTTGCCGTTTTTCAGTGTGATTTGCTCATAGGCTCTTTTCACGCCTTTGCTCTCACCCTTGACAACATAGTCGCGGGCCTGAATGGTGGAAATTGTGGGGGCATAGGTAGATGGGCGTCCTATTCCCAGTTCCTCAAGGCGCTTGACAAGCATTGCCTCGCTGTAGCGGTTAGGCTGCTGAGTGTAGCGCTGTGTGACAACCATTTCCCGAAGCGTCACGGCATCGCCTTTCTTTAGAGCCGGGAGCATGTGGAACTCGCTGTTGATGGCTTGGTTGTTGTCGTCGTCGCCTGTTTCAAAATAAACCTTCAGGAAACCGTCAAATTTCACTACCTCGCCGCTGGCGACCAGCAGTTCGTTGCGGCCGCTGATAGCGATGTCAACTTGAGTCTTCTCGAGCTGAGCGTCGGCCATTTGCGAGGCAATAGTGCGCTTCCATATTAGCTTGTAGAGCTTCTTTTCCTGCGCAGTGCCGGTGATGTCGTGGTTGCTGATGAAGGTGGGGCGAATTGCCTCATGAGCCTCTTGTGCTCCCTTCGACGAGGTGTGGTACTTGCGCACCTTGAGATATTGCTCGCCCAGAGTTTCCTTGATTTCGTGACTGATAGTGCCCAGCGCCAGGCTTGATAGGTTCACCGAGTCGGTACGCATGTAGGTGATGTGTCCGCTCTCGTAGAGCGACTGTGCCACGCGCATGGTCTGTGCTACCGAGAATCCCAGTTTGCGTGAGGCCTCTTGCTGCAGTGTGGAGGTGGTGAAGGGGGGAGCGGGGCTCTTCTTCAACGGTTTTACCTGCACGTCGGCAACCCGGAACGATGCGTTCTTGCAGTGCTCAAGCAGCTCCACCGCATGCTCTCGGTTGTCGAAGCGCTTGTTGAGCTCGCATGAGAATTTCGCCTCGTCGGCCGTGGTGTTCACGTCGTTGCCGCCAGGCGTCATTTCACTGCCCACGCGGTAGTATTGCTCGCTCTTGAAATTGCGGATTTCCTTCTCGCGTTCAGCGATGAGTCGCACTGCCACGCTCTGCACGCGGCCGGCACTCAAGGCGGGCTTAATCTTCTTCCATAGCACTGGTGAGAGCTCAAAGCCCACGATGCGGTCGAGCACTCGGCGGGCCTGCTGGGCGTCAACCAGGTTGATGTCGATATCGCGCGGATTCTCGATTGCCGCAAGAATTGCAGGCTTGGTAATCTCGTGGAATACAATGCGCTTGGTGTGCTCCTTGTCAAGGTCGAGCACTTCGCTCAAGTGCCAGGCAATGGCTTCTCCCTCGCGGTCCTCATCACTTGCGAGCCACACGGTCTTGGCGCTTTGCGATGCCTTCTTGAGCTCGGCTACCAGTGCTTCCTTATCCTCGGGGATGACATACACTGGCTCAAAGTCGTTGTTCACATCAATGCTAAAATCCTTCTTCTCCAGGTCGCGGATGTGGCCATAGCTCGACATCACCTTGTATTCTTTTCCTAAAAACTTTTGAATAGTCTTGGCCTTTGCCGGAGACTCCACAATTACCAAATTGTCTGCCATAGTATAATTAAATATCAGTCTTTTGTGTTTATTTTCAGCGCATTACGTGCCATTAGCAGGCGTCGCAACAGTGCTTCACATTCAAAATCGGGTGCAAAATTAGGCAAAAAACTCACAATTCCTATAAATAATGTGTATTTTTTAAGCATTTTTCTTTTTTGGAGTGAGTCGTGACAATTGTGGGTAGATTAAAGTGTTTTATAAATAAAAAGATTAAACTATGACAAGATGACTGTTTTGTCATAGCCTTCACTTTTTTGCTATCGGTTCAAAATTCCGCGTCAATTTCCTGGCGCAGGGGGTAGTTGTTGCGCAAGTGTTCGAAGTTGCCGGGTGAGGTTTTGAGCAGAGTGGTGTCGGCGAGTGGGTTGTAGCTTTTAAGGATTGATTGTGCTGTGACGTGCCGGGCCCCGGCCTGCGGTGTTGAGGCGCGTTGAGGCTCGATGTGCCAGCCGTAGCGGCGGTTGAGAGCGTCGATAATCATTGCTGTGCCTCGCTGCTTTCCCTGCAGGCTGTAGCCGGCAATGTGAGGTGTGGCAACAAAAGCTTTCTCCAGCAAAGGCCGGCTAATGGCGGGCTCGTCTTCCCAGCAGTCGAGTGCCACCTCGCCTTGCCAGTCAAGCAGAGCACGGTTGTCGCACACCGCGCCTCGCGCCGCATTGAGAATCAAGCGGCAGCGCTGCAAGTTGCTCAGGAATTGCTTGTCACACATGTGCCAAGTGGGGTAGTCGCCGCCGGTGGTCAAGGGTGTGTGAAAAGTGATGATATCGCACTCGCGCTGTAGCTGTTCTAGCGTTGAAAAAGCGTCATTTCCCTCTTGATTGGCCCTTGGTGGGTCGTTGAGCAGCACGCGGTAGCCCAGTTGCCGCGCCCATCGTGCAACGATGCTCCCCACGTGCCCCACGCCCACAATGCCCAATGTGATGGGGCTGTTTGTTTCACGGGCTTTGAGCCATTGCAATATTGAGGCATGCACCCACTGCGCCACAGCCGGCGCGTTGCAGCCGGGAGCGTTCTCCACGGTGATGCCGTGCTGCCGGCAGTAGTCGAGGTCGATGTGATCGGTGCCAATGGTTGCCGTGCCAATAAATTCCACCCGGCTGCCATTGAGCAAAGAGCTGTCGCAACGTGTGCGTGTGCGTGTGAGCAGCACCTCGGCGTCGCGCACATCACTGGCGGTTGTCTGCGCTCCAGGCAAGTAGACAACTTCATGGCCGGCATTTTCAAGCAGGCCACGCAAGTAGGGAATTTTGCTGTCGGCAATGATTTTCATTAGGCAATCACCATTGCTATGATAAACGCTGTGAGCATTGCGGCAAGCAGCCACATGGTCACGGGCTGACGGGTCTCGTGGGGAGAAATAACATACCAGTGGCCAAACTGGATGGCGAAGCACATGTTGAGTAGTGGCATGTAGAACAGGAAGTCGTTGAAGTCAATAGCCATCATCAGCAGTACCCACACCGAGAGGGCAACGAAGAAATTGTTGTAGGCGCGCACGTGTACACTGTAGTTGAGCATTGTGTTGAAGTTGCTCACCGTCACCAGCACAGTGAGAGCGACGGTGACGATTGCCATTGTAATTGCCCAGCCACGGGCGGCAAACTGTGGCGTGCTCTCCCACACGGCGCTGAACTGAGGCGCTTGGAAGGCGCTCAGGCTCTCAAGGCCGGTACCCAGTGCTATCCAGTAGGGGGTGATGATGCCAAATACCACTGCAAAGGCACCACGCACGTCGAGTACGCGCATGTAGGCAAAGCCTAGCACAAAAAGCGGCATCAGCAAGAAGAAAACATAGTGATATAGCGTGAAGAACGAGAGTAACGCCATCACCAGGAACATTCCCTGCGAGGCGCCACCGCGCTTGCCATACTGCTCAAAAGTGAAGAACAGCGCCACCACAACCACCAGGCACATCGCCGTGCCGGCAAAGAAGCGTGTGCTCAAGAACGGGTTGATGCCCTGCAAGAGCACAAACACCGCCGCAAACACAAAGCAGTTGTAGCTCTTGATGTAGCGGAACATGATGTTGAGCGTGACAAGCAGCACGCCCGTTATCACATTGCACAGCACAGCCACAAAGCATGACGTGTCGCTGCTCTGTATCCAGGTGGCAAGATTGTGGAAGGTGCCATAGCCGCGCTGTGGCACCTCAAAGTTGCCACTGGCAATCACCGAGAAGATAATGAGCAGCAGTATCGAGAGCCCGAAGAACCCTCGATTATTAAAATAATCAACTATGTAACTGCCTTTCTTGGCCATGATATTTTAGTAAACGAGCTAACAATTAAACAAGCCGACGGGGCAATGACCTGCACGACAGGCCATGTGCTGAAAATTAATCTTGTTGTCCCTCATTGCCGTCGCCTGTGGTGGCGTCGCGGCGTTTCCAACCGTTGCGGCGACCCTTGAAGATGGGACGCTCCTTGTCTTCGCCCAAACGTGGACCGTGGAACGAGAATGTGCGGCGATGCCCACCTGATTGTGCCGCACCATCGGCATCGCGGTCGACATAGGGACGATCGCTGCGGTAAACGTGCAGGTTATCATCGCCCTGTGCACGGCGCATGGGGTTTACACCGCGGTCGCTGTCGTCGTGGTGCCTGCGCATGGGGTTTACACCGCGGTCGTCACCACGCTTGAACTCACGACGCTTGCCGCCCTCGGCATCACGGCGCTTGAAGCCGCCCTCGCGACGGTCGCCACGCTTGAAGTCGCGTCGGGGCTCGTCGTGTCGCTCCTTGCGTGCAAAGGATGGCTTGTCGCTGGCGCGGAATCCTTCGTTCTTGATTGTTCCGCCCTTGCGGCGCAAGTCGTCGTAGCTGCCGTCGAAAATCACGTATTCGCGCAGCTCGCATTCTATGTCGCCATTGAGCAGTGGGTAGTGCAACGAAGCCTTCAGGCCCAGGCTGTCGATGAGCTCCTTGTTGCTGCCACATATCAGCCAGCAGTCGTAGCCCACAAACACCTTCTTCATCTTTTCACCAAGTGTGGAATAGAGCTGAGGCAGGTCGTCGCCGGTGAGGCGCTCGCCATAGGGAGGGTTGGTGATGAGCACACCCTTCTCGGGAGCAGTCTCATGCTCCTCGATTGACTTGCGCTCAACTTCAATATATTGAGTGAGGCCGGCATTCTTCACGTTGGCAAGAGTGGTGGCAACCGCTTTGCCCAGAATGTCATAGCCGTAAATCTTGTGGTTGAACTCGCGCTCACCGCTATCATCGTTGTAGATTGTCTCAAAAAGCTCGGCGTCGTAGTCGGGCCACTTTTGGAACGCATATTCCTTGCGGTAAAGGCCCGGACTCATGTTTGTGGCGATGAGAGCGGCCTCAATCAGGAAAGTTCCCGAGCCGCACATAGGGTCAACCAGATTGCTCTGGCCATCCCAACCGCTGAGCTTGATGATGCCTGCAGCCAGCACCTCGTTGATGGGAGCGTCGGTCTGTGCCACGCGCCATCCGCGCTTGTAGAGGGGTTCGCCCGAGGAGTCGAGCGAGATGGTGACGTTGTTGCCGTTGATGTGCACGTTGAACTGATAGTCGGGGGAATTGAGGCGAATCGAGGGGCGCTTGCCGCGCAGCTCACTGAAGTAGTCAACGATGCCGTCTTTCACGCGATAGGTAACGAAGCGTGAGTGCTTGAACGACTCGCTATTGACGGTGCAGTCGATCGAGAACGTGCTGTTCTCGCTCATCATGTTCTCCCAGTTGAACTTTTTCACCTGCTCGTAGAGGTCGTCGGCATTGGTCGACGTGAAAGAGTAGAAGGGCTTGAGAATGCGCAATGCGGTGCGCAGGGAGAAATTGGCCCTATACATCATTTCCTTGTCGCCCTTGAACGACACCATGCGCCTGCCTTGAGTAACCTCTTGTGCTCCAAGCGCGTTAAGTTCATCACTAAGAACTCCTTCCAGCCCTTGGAAGGTTTTTGCCACCATTTCAAAAGTCTCGCTCATAACTTGTTAAGATTAATGGAATCATGCTTCGTGCATAATTTCGCTGCAAAGGTAGTTCTTTTTTGGGGGAAATATGCTCAAGTGTGAGAAAAAATTCTTACTTTTGTAATTCATAAATTGGTGCTCTAGCCTCATGTGGAGCCTCAAAACACTTGAAAATCAAAGATATTGCCTCTATGGCTAGATAGTAACGACTAGTTAATTATTATATATATCAAAATTCAATGCGAAAAATCATTGCAATTGGCGAGTCTATTTTAGACACCGTTTACCTGAATCAGCAACCTGTGTGCTCATTTGTGGGCGGGCGTGTGAGCAACGCCGCTGCCTCGCTGGGAGAGCTGGGACTCACCGTCTCGATGGTGAGTGAGTGTTGCACCGACGAGGTGGGCGACTGGGTTGTGGACTTCTTTGAGAGTCACCATGTCGACACAAAATCAATCGACCGCTACACCGACGGTTCCACTCCACTGGCCGCAATCTTCAAGCACGAGGGTGAGCAGGACAGGATTGTAAACTATGGTGTGTATCCGCAAGAGCGATTCAACGTGATTTGGCCGCGCATCGATGAGGATGATATCGTGCTCTTTGGCTCCTACTATGCCATCGACACTCCACAACGCGAGCGTCTCTACGACCTGCTTAGCTATGCCGCCGAGCGCAAGGCCATTGTTATCTACCTGCCCGGTTTCCAGCATGGAACACAGTTTAATCTCACCAAGGTGATGCCTAATATTCTTGAGAACTTTGAGGTCTCAACGCTGGTTGTGGACCACGACAAGGACATTAACACCATGTTCCCCAACCAAGATAGCGACAAGGTGTATAACAACCACATCAAGTTCTACGGGCCAACCTATATTCACATTACCCCTGACGACAATGCCACCATCTACAAGGGCATCGACAAAACAGTGTGCCCCTTCACCGGCAGCACCTCCAATCACTTGGGGTGGCAGGCAGGATTCATTGCGGGCATCATCTACGAGATAATAAGATGCGACTTGCATCAGGCCGACATCCCCACGCTCAACCCGCAAGTGTGGAAGGAGATTATGAACCAGGCGTTTGAGTTCGCAGCTTGCTGCGCCGCTAATCCCGGCAACTGCCTGAGCGGCGACTTTGCAAGGGAAAAAGCGCAACTCCTCCACAATAGCAATCAGTAACTAGCTATATAACACGGCATTTATTGAATATTTAACACAGCAGCATGAAGCCATTACTCATTGAAGCATCGTTTCCGCGTCTCACCACCGACATTACCGTGGCGAAGGCGCAAATCGACACTCTTGACAAGCAGCCCGACTTTGAGAACATGTCACGCACACAAGTTCTTGAGGTGAAGTTGTGGCAAGTGCTGCACCTCATGAGCATCGGCCGCAATGCCGACGCGGCACCGCTCATCGACACGCTGGTCTTCGACGAGAGCTATGCCGACATTCCCGCGCTTCACGTGAGCTGGCTGTGGCTGGCCAGGATGAGCATCTTCATTGCCAATAGCGACTTCATGCTCGCTCTGGGTGCCGCTGAGAATGCGCTGATGCAAATGGTGGAAATCACCAGCAAGAAGAAAGAGGATTTCCTGGCTGTGCTGGCGTCGTTGCTCTATAATCTTGCCAGCGTGCACAACAGCTTGGGCGACGGAGCTCGCGCCAAGAAAGAGCTTACCAAGAGTCAAAAGCTCTTTGAGCGGCTGGTGAAAAAGAACGAGCGGCGCTTCTCGCCAATGCTGGTCTATGCAGTAGAGGCATCAACGAGTATCATCACTTCCAAGACGCAGCAAATGAGCGTGCTCAAGCACTACGACGACGAGGTGAAACTCTACACCGGCATGCTCCATGACCCCGACAGCAAAAAGACACGCGAGGCTCTTGTCAACCTGGTGAACTCTCTCAAGAAGGAGGGTGACATCATGCTCGAGATGGGAAACGGCCGCAATGCCGCCAAGTATTACACCAAGGCGCTGCGCTACCAAAAGAAGGTGAGCACGCGCATGGGGCACAAGGAACTCACGCTCTCGATAGGGCTTGCCAAGGCGCTCAACAAGGTGGCAAACCGCCGCGAGAGCGCCGAGCAGCTGTTGCAGTCGTTGCAGCCGCTAGCCAAGAAACTCAATGCCACCAACGAGCTTATTGAGATTGAAAACCTGCTCAACAACAAGAACAAGAATACTAACATCATGACCTTGCTCAAGAGCATTTTTTAAGAGTCCACCCGATTTCTCCACTATTTGATTACTTTACTAACAGCAAAACAACTTAACTACATAACAATTTTACTTTTAACACCTATGTCAACTCAATTACAATCAAGTTATAAGTGTGGCGAGCTGCCTCACCTTGATGATTTCAAGGTTGCTATTGTCGCTGCCAAGTGGAACAACAATGTCACCGATGCCTTGCTCAACGGAGCAATAGAGCGTTTTGTGCAGGCAGGCTACAGTGCCGATGACATCACGGTGCAGCGTGTGCCAGGCACGATTGAACTTACCTTTGCCGCGGCGCAGATGGCTAAAACCGGCGACTATGACGCGGTGATAATGATAGGGTGCGTGATTCGTGGCGGAACGCCTCACTTCGACTATGTGTGCGACAGCGCCACTCAAGGTTGCACCATGCTCAACGCCACGGGCGACGTGCCTGTGATATTTTGCGTCCTCACCACCGACGATGAGCAGCAGGCTCTCGATCGTGCAGGCGGCGCACTGTGCAACAAGGGCATCGAAGCCGCCGAGGCCGCTATCGAGATGGCCGCCATTGCACGCCGCTACAGCTAATGACATTATTTTTAACCTCTTATAAAAAAACTGACTATTATGAAAAGAATTCTAAGAAAAACGTTACCACTCTTGTTGCTTGTCGTGCTCATGGGTGTGGGTTCAACAACAATTCATGCAAAAACCATGAAGAAGATGCGCACCGTCTATTACATCGTGTGCGGCAGTTACACATCGCTCAACGCAGCCATCAAGCAGTCGGAGGCGATGAGCGAGGTGGTTTTCTATCCAGTCTACAAGACTAAAGTGAATGGAAAGACTGTGTATCGCCTGTGCTGCGAGTGCTACTACTCGCGCGAGGACGCACAAAAGGACCTCGATGGCATCCTCTCGGGCTTCAAGGGCGACGACTGGTGGATTTGGCCCTCTAAGGGGCTTGCCAAGTGCGTCTATCGCCCACAATCGCCTGCCGATGGTGAGTCGCGCATTCCCGCGCTGAAACCTCGCACTAAAGCTTTGACCGAATAGTTTCTCACATTCTCATAATCTTGTGTTATGAAAAAATCAGTTTCTTTCTTTCTTGCCGTCACAATGGTGATGACGGCTTGCGCTGCCGATGGCTGGAGAGCCAAGGTGGGATTGCCCGAGAATTGTAAAAACCCGGTGTTCACCATGCCATCAAGGATGAATAAAAGCAACCGAGTGGAAGGTGCGGGCATCAATATGAACGACGGTGAGGCCTACACCTTGAACAACATTAAATTCAGCAGCGAGTGGCACTATGCTCCCAAGCTGAACCTCTGCGATGAGGAGACGGCCCAAATGCCGCAGGTGATGGGACTCTTCATGAATGAGAACGAGCGCAACAAACACGATTTCGACCCGCTCAAGTTTTCGGCAAAAGCCGTGCACGGGTGCTATGCGGTGGTTGTCTACAGGGCGTTTCGCAATGGGCGCTACTTCAGGAGTGAGCATGAGAATCTGGAGCAGTTTATAGCAGTCTACGATGAGAAAGGGCAACTCACCGATGCCATGATGATGGGCTACTATGACGACATTCGTGACATTTTGCTCATTGAGCCGCACAAGCAATACAGCGTTCCGTTCAACATGGGCGATTACTACATGGATTTTGACAAGAAAGACCCCAGCCACTTCACCTTGAACCGCTATTGGTATCTCAAGGATGAGCCCAAGGGCTCGCCTGGCAAGGTGGCGATGAAGCGCTACTACACCATCACTCCTGCAGGCAAGATTAAGCTCGACAAGGTGACCAACGGCAGCGAGGATTACACTGCGGCACGTGCCAACGATGTGGGAGCCTCCATTGCCGATGTGGCCAATGCCGAGGCTGTCAACCTCCTGGAGCTGATTCTCACGCCCATGAGCGATGCGGCCGGCAACTGGTCGCGACTTGATAGAGCTTGCGCCAAGTTGCTCGACAATCCTGTGGTTGGCGACCGTGTCATGCACTTGGGAATGATGTTTTTCAACCGCAATCCCAAGGCTTTTATCAACTATGCCTACAAAAACCGCACCAAGACGTCGCTCATCAAGCTCTTGAAAAAGGCTAAGAACTATCATGGCGAGGGTCGCGACTATGAGTACAACATCGATTACGTGCTCGACAAGAACTGCGCCACACGCGTGATTCGCAAGTGGTTTGCCGGCAAGCTGAAATAGTTGACATTAAATCGGTGAATTAACGAGGATGCGCCACAACAGTGACACATCCTCGTCTTTTTTTACCTCAATCGGTGCATGAAGGCCGATTTTGTTTTAATCTTGTTTTCTTGCTCGATATCAATAGGTGAAGCTGCTGCCGCCCAGGAATTCGCGCAAGAGGCTGGTGCTGGGGATGTTGCTCGTGTCGAGCGACTTGAAATAGCTCAGGAATCGCAGCAGGCGATTGGCCTCGGCATACTCGGGAACATTGGTGGGCACCTGCTTGAGAATGGGCTCAGCAAAGTCTTTCATCACCGCCAGTTCAAAGAGTAGCGATGAGTTGAACATGGCATCGGCATTCTCTTGATAGGGGAAAATCCACTTTTCCTCGCCGCGGCGCACACTGGGCCAGCGTGCAATTGATGACTGGGCACTGGCACCGCGATACTTGTAGTCGCGCACGATGCGACGCAACAGGCGGTTGTCGCTGGTCGACACCCAGTTGTGATCGTCGATGCTTAGGGTGGTGAGTGCGCTCACATACACGCGGAACTTCATTTCCTCGGGGATTTCCTTGGTGAGCTCGGGATTGAGGCCGTGAATGCCTTCCATGAGCAGGATGTTGTTCTCGCCAAGCTTGAGCGTGTCGCCACGATATTCCCGCTCGCCGGTCTCGAAATTATAGGTGGGCATAGCCACTTCTTCGCCGGCGATGAGAGCTTTCAAGTCCTTGTTGAACTGCTCCAGGTCGAGAGCGTAGAGCGACTCGTAGTCATAGTCGCCATTCTCGTCGCGTGGAGTGTGGGCGCGGTCCACGAAGTAGTTGTCGAGCGAGATTACCTTGGGAATGATGTAGTTGGTCACCAGCTGAATTGCCAGTCGCTTGCTCGAGGTGGTCTTGCCGCTCGACGATGGGCCGGCAATGAGCACTACGCGAGCGCCACCCTCGTGGTAGCGGCGAGTAATATCGTCGGCAATGCGCGAGAACATCTTGTCGTGCAAAGCCTCGGCCACATTGATGAGCAGTGGGGCTTTCTTCTCGCTAATCACCTTGTTGAGGGTGCCCACGTCGTCGAGCCTCACGATGTCGTAGAATTTCACATAGTCGGTGAAAGCCTTGTACATCTTCTCCATGGGGATGGTCTGGCGGGGCACGTCGATATTATTCTTGTCGGGCCCCAGCAGCAGCATTCCTTCCTTGTAGGGGATGAGGTCGAAGGCCTTGAGGTAGCCCGTTGAGGGTACCAGTGGGCCGTAGTAGCTGTCGATGATGTTGTCGAGCTTGTAGTAGGTGGTGTAGAGCGAGTTGTTGGAACTGAGCAGCCGCACCTTGTCGGCAAGGCCTTGCTTGCTGAACATCTCAATGACGTCGGTGGTGAGGCGCTCACGGCGCACAAACTTGATGTCTTGTTCTACAATTTCGCTCATGCGCTGCTTAATCTTCGCAATCGCGTCGGGGCACAGAATTTCATTGTTGTGCTTGATTTTGCAGTAGAATCCGCCCGAAATGCTGTGCTCAATGCGCAGGCGCTTGCCGGGGTACAGGTCCTCGATGGCCTTGTAGAGCAGCATGCACAGCGAGTGCACATACACCCTGATTCCGTGGCTGGAGTTCACGGGCATGAATTCTACCATCTTGTTGGCATAGACGTGGTAGTTAAGCTCCTCTACCTTGTTATTCACTAGCGCGCACACTGGTTTGAACGGGATGCGCGTACTTAGTGTGTCATATATCTCAAGCAGGGTGTCGCCACCGTCGATGTCGATGTAATCCTGCGTGTTCATGCAATAAACTTGTAAATCTTCTTTCATTATTTTTTATGTGGATTTTGGTTTCAAACGTGCTGACGAGCAAACAACTGACAACTGAAAAACTCTTTTCACAGAGCTGCCAGGATGAAAATGGCGCCATAGCTCAGCCACAGCAGCAGTAGCAGCACCCAGGAGACCTCGGGGCGGTCTTCACGGCAATACCACGCCACTGCCACCGAGGGCAATGCGTAGAACGGGAACAGAAACATGAGCAGTCGTGCGGTGTCGTTGAAGAGGTAGCTCGTGTCGTGAAGCAGCGACACCGGCCACCACAGCAACGGCAGCAGCGAGAGCAGGATGATTGTCTTCATCAAGCGTGGGTTGTTGCTCGGTTCCATGTGTGTTTTTATTTCTTCTTGGGGCGATATTGCCCATTTAACCAACGAGTTTTGAACTCATTTATTATGCTCATGAAGCGTGGATCTTGACGAATGTTGTCAAAATCACTGTCGATGACAGCATAGTTGAAGTTGAGAGCTTCTTCGCCGCTACCCTCGTAGGTGCGGCGCAAGTAGTCGAGCGCTTTGTCGGTGTCGCCCATGAGCGAGTAGAAGCATGCCAGGTTATAGGTGTCCATCGTTTCGGGCAGCGTGGTGGCTCTCTCAATCTCTTCACGGCTCATCGCCTGAACCGAGTCGGTGTTGGCTGCCAGCTTGTCGAGCAGGTCGCGTGCCTCGGTTTTGCGCCCCAGGTAGTAGAGGATGTTCATCTTCAGCTCTTGATTTCCGTCGAAGTCCTCGGTCGAGAGCAGCTGGTTGAGCTCGTCGCTGGCGTCGGCTGTCATGCCAGCCATCATCATGGCGCGTGCTCTGCTGTAGCGTGCGCTTGAGGTGCTGTAGCCGGTCTCAATCCACCGGTCATAGTTCTCAATAGCTTTTTGGTATTGTCCCTTGGCTATGTGAGCCCAGGCCAGAATGGAGTGGTAGGTGCTCAGTGTGGCCGGGTCGTCGGCATAGGCTATGCATCCCACTTGCGCGTCATGAATCGCTTCTTCCACCATGCCGCATGACATTTCCATCATGATGCGCTTGGTCAAGAAGTTGGTTTCCTCACTGCTATCTTCATCATCATCTTCTTTTTCCTGCTTTTGCTTGTCAACGCTTTGCATCAGCTGGGCTCCGTCGCACAGCGTGAGTGCTTCGTCAACGCGCCCCAGCATGAAAAAGTTGGAGGCGATGATGCCGGCAAGGTCGGCGTTTTGGGTTGTTGCCGAGCCTCGTTCAAAGCATTCAAGCGACTTGCTGTAGTCATAGTGATTGTAGTGCAACATTGCTTCCACTATGTTCCAGTTGATATTTTCCTCACTGTCGCCATCTTCTTCTTGCGCTTGGGCAATTTGCTGCCGGTGCACGTAGTCGATAACAGCATCGTGGGCGTTGTCGCTGATGTGAGCGATGTGGTCAAGAAGCCTGAACGGCTCAAACTTGCCCTTTGTTTCCTGTGCCTCGAGCAAGCGAGTGTAGTCGTCAAGAGCTTCCTTGTAGTTGCCCTGGTCGGTGTAGATTTCACAGCGCGCCTTGAGCATGTCGACATCGGTTTCATCGTCGGTGAGCAGCTGGTTGATGAGAGGCAGAGCCCGGTCATAGTCCTTGCGATACTGATAGGCGATGGCCTTGAGGCGTGTGGCATCAGGGTCGCCCTCCAGAATGTCGCCGGCCTTGATAGCCCACTCGGCGGCATTAGCCGTATCTTCGAGTTTTGAGTATAACCCCATGATGGCCAGGTAGCTTTCATAGCAGGGGTGCACCTCGATGGCGTGTTTGAGTACGGCTATCTGCTCGGTAGTGTCGGCTTCGGCGTTCTCGAGCAGCGATTGTAGCTTGATGTGGGCTTTGCATTGCGTCTCTACATCGGGCGCGGGGAGCTTTGCAATGCCCTGGCGCATGAGTTTAGCGTAGTCGGCAAAGTCGGTAACGGCACTTCGGTAGATGGTTTCATATTTGTGCTGTGCCTCCTCCATGTCGCCACTCTCGTTGAGCAGTTCCATGATTATCTCGTTAAGCCTTGCTGCGGTCCACAAGTTCTTGCACCAGGCCAGGTTGCACATGGCATAGCCATTGGCAGGATGTGTCTTAATCTCCTTCTCAAGCAATGTCACTGCATTCTCATAGTCTTGCGTGTCAATGGCGCGGTTGCCGTCCACAAAGTCACGGCTGCGGGTCCACTTGTTGTAGTCGCGACTGTCGAGAGCTTCGCTCACCTCGGCCACCTCGTCGCTCACTTGTGCTGCAGCCCCAAGAGTGGCGATGACTATCAGGATTGCCGTGGCAAGAATTCTGCTATATGTAATTGGGTTTCTCATTGCGTGATGTTTTAGTGGTCATTTCTTAAAAAACGGGTTATTGCTCTCCTTTCCACTTCTTCAAGTATTTTTCAACCAGTTGGTTGAACCGGGGCAGGCCGCGCAGGCTGTCGAAGCGGCTGTCGCGTTCAAGCCTCCCGAAGTTGTAGCTCAGATAGTCGTGCGTGAAGTGGAGGTCGAGAAACTTGAGGGCATTGTCGCTGTCGCCAAGCATGGCATAGGCGGCTGCGATGTCGTAGCACGGCACGTTGGTCTCCAGGAAGTCGTGATTGCCGGGTTTGGAGGCGATGTCGCTCTCGCAAGCGGTTGCCAGCGAGTTGATAGCCTCATGGGCTTCGCTGGTGTTTCCCAGCTCGATTAGGCACATGGGCCGCAGCACCATCAGTTCGCCTTGCTCAATGAGCGATGCCATGTCGAGTGCTTTTTTCAGGCAGTCGCGTGCTGTGGTCTCATCGCCTGTGGAGCGAGCAATAAGTCCCTTGTAATAGAGAGCCTGGGGTAGTGAGTCGCTGCGGCTCAAGGCATCGTTGATAGTCTCCAACGCCTTGTCGCGCTCGCCGTTGAGGTAGTAGAGCTTGCCCAGGGTCTCGAGGTGTTGTGCCTCGTTGATTTTGACAAAGTTGCTTAGGGCGATGATGTTTTTTCTCTCCTTGATGATTTCATCATAACGGCCCAGGTTAATGAGCATCGCAGTCTTGGTTTGCTCAACGCTCATGCGGTCGTTGGCCTCGGCATAGAGCAATGCCTTCTCAACGTCGCCGGTCATGTAGTAGCAATAGGCCAGGTCGTCAAGCACGCCCTTGTTGCGAGGGTCGAGCTGATGCACTTTCTCAAAGTAGGGCAGGGCGGTGCGGTGGTCGCCCAGGCTATAGCGGTAGACCATGCCCTGCGACATAATCCACAGCGGGTTGCCCTGCGAGGCAAACTCGCGCTGGCGCAGTTTCATGAGCATTACTTCGGGGGCGTCGGCAGCCATCTGGAGTATTGTGGTTGGCGCGTCGGCAAAGCCCTCAATCGAGGGGTCGGATATTACCTGCAGGGCAATGTCGGCAGCCTCGTCATGCCTTCCCAGGTGCTTGAGCGCGCTGGCCTTGAGCATTACCAGCTTGCTGCTGATTGTCTCACCGCTGTCGCTCTTGAGTTTCATGAGGAGGTCAACAATCTCTATCACTTTCTCATAGTCGCCGTTCTCATTCTTGAGCAGTGCCATCATGGCAACGGCGTTCTCGTTGGTGGGACATTTTTGGTAGAAGGTGTTGATTTCGGCGGCGATGTTGCTCAGGGAGTTGCCGTCATATTTGAGTTGACCCACCGCGTCGAAACTTTCGTCGCAGGGATGGATGGCAAAGGCACGCTCCTTGTAGTGTGTCATCTTGATTGAGTCGGCACGGTCTTCTCCAAACGCGTGCAGCGCTTCCATCATCTCGGCGGCGCTCAGGCAAGCTTTACAGGCTGCTGCCGCATCGCTGCCTGCCATCAGGTTGATGCCTTGCTCAATGTGGCTAAGCGCGGTTTTCAATGCCGGTGTCTTGCGTATCGTGGGTGGATTTTTACCATCGCCAAGAATGTATTCTTTCTCAATCTCGTGGATGGCGGCGTGCATGCCCCAGTTGTAGAGCGCATAGCCATTCTTGGGATGTGATTTCACTTCGCGGGCAAACATCTTGTTGGCGAGTTCGGTTTCATTATCCTCGATGGCTTTCATTGCCTTGACATAGGGGGTGCTGGTCTTCCACGGGTTGAGCTCGCTCTCCACGTAGTCATTAGCCACTGCGCCCAGTGCCATAACCAGTAGCACTAACATTGAAATACAGTATCTCATAATGTGTAAAAGATGATTCTAGAGGGGGGTGAAAATATTTGTCCTCCAAAGGTAAACAATATTTGTTGCAAAATCAACTTTACTAAAGAAAAAATGAGGTGTGTGGGGTTGCCATCGGCGACGGGTGGGGGAGGCCTTGACATCCCGGGGGTGCCGCTTGCTGCGCTCGCCTGGAGGCTCGCTCCACAAGCGGTACCCCCGGTTACTCAAAGGTCTGCCTCCGGCAGAGGCAAACATGCCGCCGTGGGTGCCCCCCCACGTCGTGTTTGTTGCGCGCCATATAAAAAACAAGGACTGCCTCCCGCGATGGGGAAGCAGTCCTAAGAATGGGATAAGATTACCTATTTAAAGTGCTAGCAGCGTTTCTTACTTAACGATAACTTTCTTGCCACCGTTGATGTAGATGCCGGGAACGCTAGGCATACCGTTGAACTTAACACCCTGGAGGTTGTAGTAAGTGTTGTCAACCTTGCTGTCGGTGTTGAGGTTCTCGATAGCGGTAGGAGCGTAGTAGATGAACTCTACCTGCAGAGGCTCTGCAACGCCCTTGATGCCGATGGTCTGTGCCTCGGTAACGCGGATGATGTAAACAGCACCCTCTTGCATCTTGAAGTTAGAGCCGTCGATAAGAGCGGTGGGAACGTTAAGAAGCTCAGGAGTAATCAGGTAGAAGCCTGCTTGAGTCTCATCGATGCCACCGAACCAAGTGATAGCGCCATCCTCGGCGAAGGTGATGATTTTGAACTCGCCACCGGCCTCGATTTCGGCCTTAGCCTCAAATACGCCGTCGGCAACTTCCTCAAATGCGATGCAGCCCTCAGCATTCTGGCTCCAATCGGTGAATGTACCGGTGAGGTAGAGATTGTTAATTTCTTCAACAGGTTGCTCACCTTCGGCGAGAGTAGTGAAGATTACGCTCTCGGTCCAGTCGGTAGTGCGATTGTCGGAGCTAACAGCCTGAACTTGTACCTCATACTTGGTCTCGGGAGTCAAGCCCTCGATGGTGTAAGGATTAGTTACGTTCTCAACAAAGTTCCACTCGGCTGGTTCAACACCACCAGGAACCTCTACTACGATGTCGTCAAGATAGATGGACCACATGTCCTCACAATCGTAGTGACGGAAGGCGATAAGGCCCATGCCCTCATAGTCGCTCAGGTCGAGCTCAAATTCCTCGGCAGTAGTGCCAGGCTGGATGAAGTCGCTGATAGCAACAAACTCGTCAAGGCTTTCGAAGTCGGGGTTAGTGCATACGTAAACCATAATCTTGTCGGGGTAGCTCGAACTTTGGTTCCAAGTCTTGAACTTGAGAGTGCCACCCAGGGGTACCTCGGGAGTGATCAGCCAGTTGTCGGGGGTGAGTGCACTACCATTGCCGTAGCTTGCGCTGGTGAAGCAAACGTTATAATTACCTTCGTCGGCATAAGCCAGACCCCAGTTGTTACCATCACCATCGGCATCGTAAATTAAGAATTCGGCAACCATGTCCTGATAGTTGTCGAGGTTCATGTCGCTCCAGTCGCGGTTTATCAGGGCAGGGTCGGTCCAAGGACGCCAACGCAGGTTCCAAGTGTTGTTGTTATCGCCTGGAGTCCAAGCAACGTCGCCAGTGGTAGCGGTGGGAGTTACAAACACGTCGGTGGGAACTAAAGGAGTGTTGGAGTCGATGAGGTCTACCTGGTCGCTCGAACCACCAAGAGAAACTATGAACTCATAGGCCACGCCACTTCCGAAAGTGAAGTCATTGTAACGGCCACCAACGGTACCGTTGGTCGAAGCGATCCACATGCGGTCGCCAGCAGTGGGGTTGGTGATGCACCAGTCGTAGGTGCCGGCGGGAATTGTAATTGTTACGCTGCTGTTGATAACGATGTTGGCAGTAGCAAGAGCTCCATCGGCATTCTCAGGAATCTTGTACTCAAATTCAGCGTAAGTTTCAGCGGGAACATCGCCGCTAGTGGTGAGAGCACCAGTCTCTGGGATAATAGTGCCATAGGCGGTAGCATCGGCATCGAGGAGCATCTGGTAGCCAGAGCCATCACCCCACACGTCGCCTGCTGTAAGGGTTACTTGAGCATAGCCCTCGGGAACGTCGGCCATTGGGCGAACTGCCTTAAGGCTAGTTTTTAAGAAAGAAGTGGGGGTAGCATCCTTCTTAACAAAGTTCTTTGCTACTTTGTTCACTTGCTTGTAGCTCTTAGTTTGAGCATTCATGGTCATTGGCATAAACAATGCAGCCAATAACATTAATAATGTAATTTTTTTCATAAATTAATAGTTTTTAGAATTAGAAAAAAATATTAATCACGGTTACAAAAATATTACAATTTATTTAAAATTACAATAATATTACAAAGAAATATAACAAAAAAGTAAATTTTTATTAAAAATAGTAGGTCTGTCAGGTGTTTTTTTAATAAACTATAATATAAAGTGGTTAATTGTAAATGCCGATTTGTTACAAGGGGTCGCCTTTGGCGACTGGGGTGGGGTGGAGTCATTGCTATCCTGGGGTGCTGCTTGCTGCGCTCGCCTGGAGGCTCGCTCCACAAGCGGTATCCCCGGTTACTCAAAGGTCTGCCTCCGGCAGAGGCAAATCTGTCGCCGGTGGCGACCCCCACGTCGTGTTTGTTGCGCGCCATATAAAAAACAAGGACTGCCTCCCGTGATGGGAAGCAGTCCTGTTAATTGGCTAGGGGATAATCCCTTAAAGCGTTAGGCGTTTCTTACTTAACGATAACCTTCTTGCCACCGTTGATGTAGATGCCGGGAACGCTAGGCATACCGTTGAACTTAACACCCTGGAGGTTGTAGTAAGTGTTGTCAACCTTGCTGTCGGTGTTGAGGTTCTCGATAGCGGTAGGAGCGTAGTAGATGAACTCTACCTGCAGAGGCTCTGCAACGCCCTTGATGCCGGTGGTCTGTGCCTGTGCCTCGGTAACGCGGATGATGTAAACAGCACCCTCTTGCATCTTGAAGTTAGAGCCGTCGATAAGAGCGGTGGGAACGTTAAGGAGCTCAGGAGTGATCAGGTAGAAGCCTGCTTGAGTCTCATCGATGCCACCGAACCAAGTGATAGCGCCATCCTCGGCGAAGGTGATAATCTTGAACTCGCCACCTGCCTCGATGTCGGCCTTAGCCTCAAATACGCCGTCTTCAACTTCCTCAAATGCGATGCAGCCATCAGCATTCTGGCTCCAGTCGGTGAATGTACCGGTGAGGTAGAGATTGTTGATCTCAACTGGTTGCTCACCATCGGTGAGAGTAGTGAAGATTACGCTCTCGGTCCACTCGGTGCTCTTGTCGCCTTCCTCATTGTAAGCCATTACCTGTACCTCATAGTCGGTTGCTGGAGTCAAGCCCTCGATAGTGTAAGGATTAGTTACGTCCTGAACGAGAGTCCAGTCGGGAACCTCGGGAGCGTCTGGCAGGATAACCTGAACGTTGCTAACCATGATGCGGAACATGTCGGTAGTGCCGAAGTGACGGAAAGCGATAACGCCCATGCCCTCATAGTCGCTCAGGTCAATCTCAACCTCCTCGGCAGTGGTGCCTGGAGTGAGGATGTCAGAGATTTGGATGAAGTCGTCGGTAGTCTCCCAATCGGTTGGTGCATAGTAAACAGCGATTTGATCTAGATAGGAGCTGCTGTAGTTCCAAGTCTTGAACTTGAGAGTGCCACCCATGGTTACCTCGGGAGTAATCAGCCAGTTGTCGGGAGTGAGGGCTCCATTGCTGCTGTTCCAGCTCTCGCTGTAGAAGCAAATCTCGGTCTGAGCCTCGTCGGCATAAGCGAGACCCCAGTTCACGCCATCACCGTCGGCATCCATGATAGAGAACTGGCCAGAGATATCCTGGTAGTTGTCGATAGTCATGCTCCAGTCGGCACCGAGCAAAGCGGGATCGATGTAAGGACGATAGCGCAGGTCCCAAGAACCGTTGTGGTCGCCGGGAGTCCAAGCAACGTCACCGGTGGTGGCGGTAGGAGTAACATAAACGTTGGTGGGAATCAGTGGCTCGGGAGTGACAACACCACTGGGGTTGAAGGTGATGTCGTCAACGTTGAGCATGAACATGTCGGTAACGTTGTGGTGAACGATAGCGAACTGACCTGCCTGGCCGTCGTATGGGCTGAGGTCATACTCATAGAGTACATACTCGCTAGTAGCAGTCTTGTCGGCGCCAACTTGAGTCCAGTTCTCACCGTCAACGCTTACGAAAACACCAAATACCTCGGCTGCATAGCTTGCATCCTGTCCCATAGCCCAGAAGCTGAGGCCGCCACCCAGGGTTACCTCGGGCGAAATCAGCCAGTTGTCGGGGGTAACAGGAGTGCCACCGCCAGAGCCGTCGTTAACGTAGCTGGCCGATGAAATAACACCCATGCCTTCGTGAGTGCTCATTTGGCCTGATTCAACACCGGTGTTGTTGTAGTACTGCCAGTTGTAGCCGTCACCGTCCTTATCTTCAAGAATGAACTGGCTGAATTGAGCTTCATCCTCAAAGTCCCAAACCAGGGTCTCACCCTCGGCCTTGGGCATGCCCAGCATGTGAGCCTTGCCGTCCATCTTAACGGGCATTGCAATGTCGCCACCGCGCTTAGCCAGGGTAATGTTCTTTGATTGATTGGCCTTGAAAGCCTTTACGCCAGTCGAAATCTTGGCGCTGAGTGTAGAAGGCACCAAGAGAGCTGCCGCTAACACTAATAAGGTAATCTTGCTTTTCATAAAATCAAAATTAGAGTTAAACAAAAAATTAATAATACGGTTGCAAAATTATTACAAAATGTGTAAAAAACCAAGTAAAAAGTAAATTTTTTTTAATAAAAATTGGAGGTTGCATGTGTGATGTGAATTTAACATGGTGGAAAAAGCTAGTAAAAGGTAAATAACGGGATGAAAGATAATTTGTGTGAAATTACGGTAAATTTTGTTAATAATTAAGCCTTGAGAGGTGGTTTGCGGCAGTGATGACTTGCCGCGGCTTGCTCATGTGTAGTATTTTATCTATCTTTGCAACGCAATTCCACGAGGAGGGGGCTCTGAAGCTTCCTCTATTTTGTTATAATTTGGAAAAAATTGCACATTATTTATATATTTATAGAAAATTATGATTGACAAGAAAGAACTCGCGGCAGTGATTGAAAAAGCCCTGGATGGCAGCAAGATGTTTCTTGTGGAGCTCAACGTGAGCGCCGACAACGTGATTGACGTGCAGCTCGACAGCATGGAGAGCATCACCATCGATGACTGCATCGCTGTGAACAATGCGGTGCATGAGGCTTTTGATCAGGATGTTGAGGATTATGAACTCACCGTGGGGAGCTACAGCCTCACCGACCCCTTCAAGGTTCTCAAGCAATATGAGAAAAACCTGGGCGGAGAAGTGGAAGTGCTCACTGCCGACGGCCGCAAGTTCAAGGGCACACTCACCGGAGTTGAACCACAGCAGTTCACTGTGGCAGTGGCCACCAAGGTGAAAGTTGAGGGCAAGAAGCGCCCCGAGGTGCAAGACGTGGAGCACACTTTCAAGTATGACGAAATAAAATACACTAAAAATATCATTCAGTTTTAACTAAGAATTATGGCTAAGAAAGTAGAAACGGTCGATATGGCCGACCAGTTTTCGGAGTTTAAAGAGTTGAAAAACATCGACAAGACCACTATGATTAGTGTCTTGGAGGAATCGTTTCGCAGCGTGATTGCCAAGATGTTTGGCAGCGACGAGAATTTCGACGTCATCATGAACCCCGACAAGGGCGACTGTGAGATTTACCAGAATCTTGAGGTGGTCCCCGACGGTGAAGTGCAGAATCCCAACCAGGAGATTGGCCTCACCGACGCTCGCAACGATGCCGAGAGTCCCGACCCCGACTGCGAGATAGGCGAGGAACACACCCGCAAAATCGACTTCGCTAAGTTTGGCCGTCGCGCTATCCTCAACCTGCGTCAGACTCTTGCCAGCAAGATTCTCGACCTGCAGAAGGACGCCATCTACAATAAGTTCAAGGATCTGGAAGGCGAGCTCGTGAGCGGCGAGGTTTATCAAACCTGGAAGCGTGAGGTGCTGCTGCTCGACGACGAGAAGAACGAGCTCATCCTGCCCAAGGATCAGCAGATTCCCACCGACATCTATCACAAGGGCGACACCGTGCGCGCCGTCATTCACAAGGTTGACAACCAAAACAATAACCCCAAGATTATAGTTTCGCGCACCAGCGAGCAGTTCCTGCGTCGCCTCTTTGAGCTTGAGGTGCCCGAGATTCATGATGGCCTCATCGTTATCCGCGCCGTGGCACGCAAGCCAGGCGAGCGCGCCAAGATTGCCGTTGAGAGCTATGACGACCGCATCGACCCTGTGGGCGCTTGCGTGGGCGTGAAGGGTGGCCGCATCCATGGCATCGTGCGTGAACTGCGCAACGAGAACATCGATGTCATCAACTATACCCCCGACCCCGTGCTCTTCATCCAGCGCGCGTTGAGCCCCGCCAAGATTACCACCATCCGCATCGATGATGAGACCAAGCGCGCCGAGGTGTTCCTGCGCCCCGAGGAGGTGTCGCTAGCCATTGGCCGCGGTGGCTTGAACATCAAGCTCGCCTCGATGCTCTCGGGCTACACCATCGACGTGTATCGCGACCTTGAGAACGATGAGGACGACGTTTACCTGGATCGCTTCAACGACGAAATCGACCAGTGGGTAATCGATGCCTTGAAGTCGATAGGCTGCGCTACCGCCAAGGCTGTTCTCAACACTCCACGCCAGGACCTCATCGACCGTGCCGACCTTGAGGAAGACACCGTTGACGAAGTGCTCGAAATCCTGCGTGCCGAATTTGAGGACTAACGTGTGACCTGCACACGCACACATTACTACACTAACAACTTAGCACTTAACACTTAGCAAAACATAACTCGTTATTTCTTTTCTATGCGCGTAAAATTAAGTAAGATTATTAAAGATTTGAATGTTGGGCAACAAACCATTCAAGACTTCTTTGCCAAGAAGAAGATTGACATTGAGGTTACCCCCAACACCAAGATTGATGAGGATGTGCTGGAAATACTCATCAAGGAATTCAAGCCCGACATGGAGCAGAAGCTCAAGTCGGAGTACTTGACCAGTGCCCGGCAAAAGGAGAAAGAAAAGTCGAAGCAAGCTGCCGAGGACGATGCCGCAAAGCCGGCGACTGAGGTGGCTAAAACCGAGACCGAACTGCGCAAGCCCAAGGTGATTGGCAAAATCGACCTAGACAGCACCGGCAAGCCAGCCAAGAAGGAAGAGCCTGCACCGAAGCAGGAACCTGAGGCTCCTGTAGCGCAGGAAGCCGAGCCCGCAAAGCCTGCCGAGCCCGTTGTGGAACCACAGCCGGCACCGGTGGAGCAGGTCCCCGCATCGCAAGAAGAGCAGCCTGAGGCTCCTGCCATGCCCGAGGAAGCCGAAGTGCCTCCTGTGGTGGCACCTGTGGCAGCTGCCGTGAGCGAACCCGAGCCTGAGGCTGAGGCCGAGCCCGCAGCCACGCCAGCGCCCGCCGAGGTTGCCGAGAAGAAGGACCCCGAAATTTTCACCACATCTATTCCATCGTTGAAGACCAGCATCAACGTGGTGGGCAAGATTGACCTCTCGGCCATCAACCAGTCGACCAGGCCCAAGAAGAAGACTAAGGAGGAACGCCGCCAGGAGCGCATTGCCAAGGAGAAGGCTCGCCAGGGCGAGGACGGCGTGAAGAAAAAGCGTCGCCGCATAGGACGCGAGAAGGTCGACATTGAGAAGGCCGCTCAGCAAATCCAGAATGCTCCAGGCAAGAATGCGAGAAAGGATAACGAGAGCAACACCGGCAAGAAGAAGGACAAGAAGGCCAAGCGCCCATTGCGTCCGCAAGTTAATGAGGAGGATGTTCAGCGCCAGGTGAAAGAGACGCTTGCACGCCTCACCAACAAGAAGCAGAACATGGGAGCCAAGTGGCGTCGCGAGAAACGCGAGGCCGTGCGTGAGGAGGAAAGCAAGGAGGCAGCATTGCAAGCCGCCGAGCGCAAAATCCTCAAGCTCACCGAGTTTGTTACCGCCAACGACCTGGCTATGATGATGAACGTGCCCATCAACAAGGTGATTGGCACCTGCATGAATCTGGGCGTGATGGTATCGATTAACCAGCGCCTTGATGCCGAGACTATCAATATTGTGGCCGAGGAGTTTGGCTTCAAGACCGAATATGAGAGCGCCGATGTGGTAGAGGCAATCCACGAGGAGGAAGACCGTCCCGAGGATTTGCAACAACGCCCGCCTGTGGTTACTGTGATGGGTCACGTTGACCACGGCAAGACGTCGCTGCTCGACTACATCCGCAAGAGTAACGTGATTGCGGGTGAGGCTGGTGGTATCACGCAGCACATTGGTGCCTACAACGTGAAGCTGCCCAACGGCCGCCGCATCACCTTCCTCGACACTCCCGGTCACGAGGCATTCACCGCCATGCGCGCACGCGGAGCCAAGGTGACCGACATTGTTATCGTGATTGTCGCTGCCGACGACAACGTGATGCCTCAAACCAAGGAGGCCCTCAACCACGCCTCGGCAGCGGGTGTGCCCATTGTCTTTGCCATCAACAAGATTGACAAGGAAGGCGCTAACCCCGAGAAGATTAAAGAAGAACTTGCCAACATGAACTACCTCGTTGAGGACTGGGGTGGCAAGTATCAAAGTCAAGACATCTCGGCCAAGAAGGGTATTGGCGTGGAGGAACTCATGGAGAAGGTGCTCCTTGAGGCCGACATGCTTGACCTGAAGGCCAACCCCGACCGCAAGGCTACGGGATCGATTATTGAGTCGTCGCTCGACAAGGGACGTGGCTACATTGCCACTGTACTCGTCGACAACGGCACGCTGCGGGTGGGCGACATAGTGCTCGCCGGCACTCACTACGGCAAGGTGAAGGCTATGTTCAACGAGCGCAACC
>DGWL01000022.1:0-2452 GCA_002396125.1 Porphyromonadaceae bacterium UBA4259 | reverse complement strand
ACCAGCGCATCAAGGAGGCCGGGCCATCGTCGCCTGCGCTTATCCTGGGCTTGAACGGCGCTCCCACAGCAGGCGACAAGTTCAACGTGATGGACACCGACCAAGAGGCGCGTCAAATCGCCAACAAGCGCGAGCAACTGCAGCGTGAGTTGGGTCTTCGCACTCAGAAGCGTGTCACTCTCGAGGACATCGGCCGCCGCCGCGCATTGGGCGACTTCCATGAGCTTAACGTCATCGTCAAGGGCGACGTGGACGGCTCAATCGAGGCTCTGGGCGACTCGCTCATCAAGCTCTCTACCCCCGAGGTGCAGGTTAACGTGATTCACAAGGCTGTGGGTGCCATCAGCGAGAGCGATGTTACCCTGGCGGCAGCCAGCGATGCCTACATCATCGGCTTCCAGGTGCGTCCGTCGGCCGATGCTAAGCGTCTGGCCGCTCAAGAGGGTGTCGACATTCGCATCTACTCCATCATCTATGATGCCATCGAGGAGATTAAGAGCGCCATGGAAGGCATGCTCTCGCCCGACATCAAGGAGGAGGTGATTGGCAGTGCCGAGGTTAAGGAGGTTTACCACATCAGCAAGGTGGGAACCATTGCCGGAGCCATGGTCAAGGAAGGCAAGCTCAAGCGTGGTTGCAAGGTGCGCCTCATTCGCGACGGTATCGTGCGCTTCACCGGCAACCTGGCTTCGCTCAAGCGCTTCAAGGATGACGCCAAGGAGGTGACCAGCGGCTACGAGTGCGGTTTCAGCATCCAGAGCTACAACGACATCGTTGTGGGCGACATCGTGGAGGCATTTGAGGAAATCGAGGTGCAGAAGACACTGTAAATTTTGAACAATATTATCCTAGAAGTTCTAGAGTTTCTAGATGGTCTGGAAATTCTAGAATTTCTTTTTTAATCTATTTAATGATTTATTATCTAAACATAGGCTCCAATCTCGACGACCGCGAGGGCAACTTGTGGGCGGCCGACTTGCGCGTCGCAATCGACGTGGGGCTAGTGGTGGCGCGCTCGGCAATCATCGAGACACCGGCTTGGGGGTTTGAGAGCGAGAACGCTTTTCTCAACATGGGAATAGCCGTGGAAAGCACGCTTGAACCGCTCGAGGTGCTCGATATCATCCACAGCATTGAGCACGAGCTCAACATGGGTCGGGGGCACCGCGACAGTGAGGGCAACTACATCGACCGCATCGTCGACATCGACATCATGGCTGTCGACGACCTTGTCATCGACTTGCCGCAGCTCATTGTGCCTCATCGGCACTTGCCCAATCGTGAGTTCTTCCTTCGCCCCATGGCCCAGCTTGCACCCACCTGGCAGCATCCGCTGCTCCACCTCACCGCCCTGCAAATGCTTGGTGAGCTGGCCCGGAAAAATGAGGCGGAATGATTGAAAAAAGAGAGACCCGGTGCCTCTTTGGGCGCCAGGTCTCTCCCCTGTTGATTTCATGCGATTGAAATAGTTACTTCTTTGCCTCTTGAGGCTTGGGTTGTTCTTGTTCCAAAAGCTTTTGCTTGGCATCGAGGGCAGCGTTGATTTTGGCGCGATACTCCTTGTCGAAGACGGCGCGCACCGAGTCGGTGACGATGGCTTGCTCGTCGGTAGCGGAGTCGGTCTTGTACTTGTAGGACTCATAGAAAACAGTCTCCATCGAGTCGAGGCGCACCTTTAGTGCGTCGTATTCCTCGCGTGTGGTTACCTGAGCCGAGTCGATAGCCGATTCAAGACTCTTGTTGAGCTGCGTGGCTTCTTTCTGCACGTCGAAGTTGAGCTTTTTGCCCGACTCTGAGCATGACGACATGCTCAATGCTGCTGTTGCCAATGCTAAAATTAAATACTTTTTCATTGATGTGAGTTATTAAAAAGGTTTTACTTTGCTACTTTCTCAAGGTTTTTCATCATGATGAACATGAACAGGGCGGAGACAACACACACGCCGATGAACACGCTCCACACCACCCACAGTGGCAGGTCGCCCCACAGGTAGCCGCCCACACTCACCAGGAAATTGCCAATAGCAGTGCTGGCAAACCAGCCGCCCATCATTAAGCCCTTGAACTTGGGAGGAGCCACCTTGGTGACAAACGAGATTCCCATTGGGGAGAGCAACAGCTCGCCAAAGGTGAGCACGAGATAGGTGGAGATGAGCCAGTTGGGCGACACGAGAGTTGCCGCATCGCCAAGGGCCTTTTGCTCGTTGGGGGTGGGAAGTCCCATTGAACCCACAATCATGATGAGGAAAGCCGATGCCGCAACAAGCATGCCCAGGGCTATCTTGCGTGGAGCACTAGGCTCCTTGCCCTTGCGGGAGAGCCAGCCGAAGAGGGCCAGCGACACAGGTGTCAAAGCCACCACATAGCATGGATTGAACTGCTGGAAGATGGGAGCCGCGATGTCGATGGAACCATCGAGGTTGAAATAGCGGTAAATGAGAATACCCAAGCA
>DGWL01000050.1 GCA_002396125.1 Porphyromonadaceae bacterium UBA4259 | reverse complement strand
GCAAATATTAAGATCGACCTCGACGACGAAATCAGTATTTTTAACATCACCATCATCACCATCAACTGGCTTGAAGAGAACCCTGCTTGGGCAACGTTGATTCTGCTTTCGTTTTTCATTATTCCCACCCATCTCATCTGTAGTCAGTCGCCACGCTGCAACCGCCACACGCTGCCCGAGAGCTTTTTTATCCAAGTGTTTATAGGCGTGCAAATGAACGTATGGCGCTTGCTGACCAACGTGTTGCCCAAAGGTCACGTGGCTTCGATCGCATTAATCTTGCTGATAATGCTTGGGCTGGTGTGGTTTCGCACTTATTATCAGCTATTTGGCTACAGCGTGTGGGGCACGTTGTGGCGAATAGTTGCGGTGTGGTGGAACGGGGTGATACTGCTGCTTTCAGCCTTAATTTTCGAGTTGGTTGGCCACACGCTATGGACGACAAGAACCATGAGCAACGAGGTGCTTGGCGCCCTCGCCGTCGGCTTGATCTTCCTTGTGCTGGTCGGTATTGGGCTGCCCATTGCATGGCGCATTGACCATCGCCGTGCCAAGCCCGCTACTACGAGTGTGAATCAAACGGCCGAGCCTAACGGAACCGAACAGTCGTGAAATTGTGAAGTAAATCATGTCTTTTGCGGAGCCACCTAATTAATCTGCTTTTGCGGTGTAAAATCGCAAAAGATTATGATTCATACCAGCCAACTATCAACTCCCGCTTCTGGTTTTCGGTTCGAGACCGGAAAGTAATCCATCTCGCTCGAGACCGTCGGCAAGCGCTTGCATGACATTCTCGACCTGCTGCTACTGCCAGCACGTTGGTCAATGGGAATTTCAAAATGTACACACCCCTCAAGGGTGCTGTCGCTCACATCACTACTTGGGCAAGCGCAATCGGTTGCCAGCCTCGGTGGCGATGCGGCGCGCGGTCTTGTCGGGGATGCCAGGCTTCTCAATGATAGGTTTGAAACCTGTCTTGGTGCGCTTGAAGTGTCCATTTTCCTCAACGCGCACCACCATGTCATTATACTTGACAATGAGATATTCGGCCAGTAGATTCCATCGGGCAATCATTTCGTCGCCCTTGGTGCAGCCATAGGCGGTGAGATAGTTGACCGCTGCCTGTTGGTCGGTCTTGCACAGTTCAATGGCTCGCGCCTCGATTTGCGGCTGCAGGTCGCGGTAGCTCTGGTCGAGCGAGTCGCGCACTGCCTTGAGGCTGGGCATCATCAGGCTGTAGCGCGGATACACCATGTTGGCCACCCAGTTGCACACCCAGTAGGCATTGTCGCGACTGAAGGTCACACAGTCGGCCCCCGGCGTGTTGTAGCACTTGGGTTGCCGCGTACTGCAGCAGTAGATGGGCGTATAGGGGCTGGTGTGGCCGTCATCGTTGGCCCACCACATGAGTCCTCCCACCTGGCGAGGCAGCCACGAACGCATCTGCGCTATCCACGAGAAAGCACTCTGCTGCGTTGCGATGGGACGCTCGTTGAAGTGCTTCACTCCATCCACCTTAAAATATAATGGTGTGGGACGGTAGGGCGAGTCATACAGGCCCGCTCCCGGGTCGTTGGTCATGTCGAGCGCCGTGCCGTCATAGTGGTCGCGCAGGCATTCCTGCACATCGGCAACAGTGAGTTTGTGATTTGGCACAATCCACAGTGGCATCGGCTCGGTGTTGAGATCCTCGCCCAAGATGAACGGCAGATACTTGTCGCCAAATCCCTCGCTGTAGCGGCGATAGATACTCCACACGCGCGCCTCGCATATGCGGCGACCACTGAAGTTGTCCTCGGCATATGCGTCAAAGAAGCTGAAGTCGCGGTCCTTGCCACTGAACCACCCCTTGCTGCGCGCAAAGGAGATGCAGTTTTTCGAGAACATCACGTTCTTCTTGTCCTTCTGGTCAAAGGTGCGGATGCGGCTCTGGTTGGCATGGGCACAAATGGCATCGTCGGGCACACGCAGGGCTACCCACGCCACGGTCTTGCTGCCTGCGCCACAGCCCACCATCTCCATGATCCATGCCTCGTCGGGGTCGCAGATGCTGAACACCTCGCCCGAACTGCAATAGCCATATTTCTCGGCCAGCGAGGTCATCACTTCGATAGCCTCACGCGCGGTCTTGGCGCGTTGCAGAGCCAGGTCCATCAGCGTGCCATAGTCGATGAGACCCGTCGAGTCGACAAGCTCGGGACGGCCACCATAGGTGGTCTCGCCGATGGTTACTTGCCACTCGTTGATATTGCCAATCACGCTGTAGGTCACCGGTGCCTCGGGTATCTCGCCATGATACTCCTTGCTGTCGCGGTCGATGATGCGACGCATCTCACCCGGGGCATGGGTGCCGGGAGGCAGATAAGTAAGGTTGCGGAACGTGCCGAACGAGTCGGCGTTATAGGTGCACATCACTGAGCCATCGGCACTAGCTTTCTTGCCCACCATCAGGCTCGTGCATGCCATGGCTACCACAGTCACAGCAGTCGCAGCCATCAAAGTAACTATTCGTCTTATCATATATGTTCTGTTATATTAGTTTCCAGCCACAAAGGTAACAAAAATTTGCGCAAAGCCTTCTACAATTGGATATTTTATGATTGGCTCTGAAAGTTCCAATAAGAAACACGCTCATTTTTTGATGTCGTAAGGTTATTGTTGAAGTCGCAACTTTGCAGTCACAACCGAAAAGATGTCATGAACATCGCAAATGTCACAAATTTTTATTGTACTTTTGTATTGAATATGGCAACACTTAAGCATCCACAAGCAACAATATTAACCGATAATGGCGAGACCGTCAAGGCTCTGGCTCCAGTGGTGATTTCGGCAAGTCGGGCAACCGATGTGCCAGCATTCTTCAGCGATTGGTTCTTTAATCGCTTGAAGTGCGGATATGTGAAATGGCGCAACCCCTTTAACGGTGTTGGCAGTTACGTTTCATTTACCAACACTCGCTTTATCGTTTTTTGGTCGAAGAATCCGAAGCCACTGCTGCCGCATCTCGCTGAGTTGAAAAAGCGGGGAATTGGATGCTATATCCAGTTCACACTTAACGACTATGAGAAAGAGGATCTTGAACCTAATGTGCCCGAATTGGCCGAGCGCATTGAGACTTTCCAACAGTTTGTTGATCAATTTGGCAAAGGAAGCGTCATATGGCGTTTTGATCCGCTTATTCTCACTGACACAATCTCCATCGACAATTTGCTTGATAAGATTGCGAATATTGGCGACCAACTCCATGGTTACACTGAAAAACTGGTTTTCAGTTTTGCCGATATTGTCACCTATCCCAAAGTAAGACATAACCTAACTCGTGCCGGAGTGAAATATATGGATTGGGATGAGGAACTGATGAATGAATTTGCCTCGGAATTGAGCCGGATGAATCTTGAACGGTGGAACTATACACTCAGCACATGCGCTGAATGTATAGATTTGGGGCAATATGGCATTGAGCACAGCCGTTGCATTGACCCAGAGCTAATCATGCGACTCTCGCCCAATGATGTGGTATTGCAACAGTTCCTGTCTTCCGTAAGAAAAGACACCGGCCAGCGGAAAATGTGCGGATGCATTCTCGCCAAAGACATTGGCACCTACAACACTTGTGCCCACGGATGCAAATATTGCTATGCAAACACTACTCCTCAATCAGCAAATCCAATAAAAAAGAGGTGAGTTGCTTATTATCTAGCAACTCACCTCAATAATGTGTCCAAGATGAGAGTCGAACTCACACGCCCAATCGGGCACTACCCCCTCAAAGTAGCGCGTCTACCAATTCCGCCACCTGGACAAAGAGGTTTTAAACCTAGAGCGACAGACGGGACTCGGACCCGCGACCTCGACCTTGGCAAGGTCGCGCTCTACCAACTGAGCTACTGTCGCAAATAATAAAATTCAAAGACCTTGGAGCGACAGACGGGACTCGGACCCGCGACCTCGACCTTGGCAAGGTCGCGCTCTACCAACTGAGCTACTGTCGCAAATATCAAGCATCATTTCTTGATTGCGGGTACAAAGGTAATGCTTTTTGCGAGACTGACAAAATTTTTGCCAACTTTTTTTGCTATTTTTTTTGATTATTTTTTAGGTTGAGTAGGTTAAAGAATTGCTGTTGCAGTTCAACCTTCTCAAAATCACCACAATAGTGCATAGTGGCAGTTGTAGTCTCCTGTTTTTCGATTCCTCGCATTTTCATGCACATGTGAGCCGCTTCGCAAACAACAATGACGCCTTTGTTCTTAATATTTTGCGCAACGATTTGGCAAACGTCTCGTGTGAGTCGTTCTTGCACTTGCAGCCTGCGTGCTTGACTCTCGACCACTCGAGCCAGTTTGCTAAGCCCTACGATTTCTCCATCGGGCAAATAACCTATTGAGATGGTGCCAAAGAATGGTAAAACATGATGCTCACAAAGGGAATAGAACTCGATGTTTTCAACAATTACCATTTCCTCTCCATCATGTGTGAAGAGTGCTTGCTTGATTAGTCGAGAAGCATCTTGGTTGTATCCGCTTGTGTTGTCGATAAGAGCCTTAGCGGCGCGTTGTGGGGTCTTGAGCAGGCCTTCGCGGTTGGGGTCCTCTCCCAGGATCTCAATAATTGATTTGATGTGTGACGCCAATTTCTCTACTGTGGCGTTGTCGTATTGCGGTATCTTGTTATTGCTCATTATTTCCACACATTTATGTGGTCGTGAATAATTGTCATTTCTTTAGAGTACATGGGGAATGCTTGTCGCATTTGTTTCATTGCCCTGTGTGCTGATTCCTCGTCGGCAAAGTCTCCCATTCTCAGTCGCCAAGTTGGCGCCTTGTAGTTGAAATAAAAATGATATTGTGGGAATCTCACCGAGATATCCTTTGCGCGTTTTTGCGCATTGGCTTTTGCGTTCTTTGAGCGATTGGTATTATAGACGAGAATGCGATATCCGTAACTTCTCATCTCCACTTCTTGATGCGACTGCAGGTTAGTGCTTGCACTTCCTGTACTGAAGTCGCGGTTGAGCGACTCAGGCTTCTTTGTGTCAACCCATGATTTATTTTCATTGCCTCGAGCGGTGACGGTTGAGTTGTTAACCGGCTGTGCAGGTCGGCTTACTGCTGCCGGTCTACTCTCGCTTGTAGTAGTCTCGGCTGCTCCTTCGCTCTTGGTGAGTCCACCCTCGGTGGTCGACTCATGTGCCGCCGCAGTTGTTTCGGCTTTCTTCTCAGGTTCTTGTTGCGTGCCACGGTTTAGTCCTGATGGCGCATTGATGTTAACCTGCGCCAAGGCGGTTGCGACAAGCACAACAGCAAGCATAGAGACGAATACAATGCTCTTGAAATGAGAGTGTTTCATAATAGTCGACGTTGCTTAAAGAACAATTTAGGTTGCAAAGGTAAAAAAAATAACCTTTGCAACCTAATTTTTTGTGGTTTAATTGCAGGTAGTGTGCAATTTAGAACGCTGTTACAATTCCCATGAAGTCTTGAGCCTTGAGCGATGCGCCACCAATGAGGCCTCCGTCGATATCGGGCTTTGCAAAGAGTTCCTTGGCATTGCTTGGCTTGCAGCTGCCTCCGTAGAGGATAGTGGTGTCGGCTGCAACGGCTTCGTCGTAATTACCAGCCACGAGGCTGCGGATGAAGGCGTGCACTTCTTGTGCCTGGTCGCTGGTGGCAGTCTTGCCGGTACCGATTGCCCAAATGGGTTCGTAGGCAATGACAATGCTCTTCCATTGCTCCTTGGAGAGGTGGAATAGCGACTCGCTAATCTCGGCCTTAATCACGTCTTCAACCTTTCCGTTCTCGCGCTCTTCCAAGCTCTCGCCACAGCAGAAGATTACCTTGAGTCCAGCCTCGAGAGCCAGATCAACCTTAGCCTTGAGCATTTCGCTGGTCTCGTTGTAGTAACCGCGACGCTCGCTATGGCCCAGAATCACATAGTTGGCACCTGTAGATGCCACCATGGGTGCCGATACTTCACCAGTGTAGGCACCGCTGTTGTGGTCGGCGCAGTTTTCGGCGGCAAGTCCCACCTTGTTAATGTCGATTACCTGCTTAACAGCTGTCAAGTGAGTAAAAGGCACACCAAGCACCACGTCGCACTTAAGATTTTGGGCATTGCCCACTGCTTCGTTAACAGCCTTAGCGAGTTCAACTCCCTCGGGGACTGTTGTGTTCATTTTCCAGTTTCCTGCAACAATATTTTTTCTCATTTTGCAAAAAAGAATTAAATAAAACTATTATTATCAAGTATTTTAGAAATGTCTTAAACCTATAAGCCACTGCAAATTTACACAGAATTTTCGGTACTTCAGCATTTTCGTGCTCTAAAAAGGGCACTCACCTATCATTTAGTATCACATCACCATGAGTAGCACAGGAACAGGCACCTTGCCGCCGATTGTGTAGAGGATGTCGCTAGTGTAGGTACTGCGGCCCCGATACAGATGGCCATCAGTCACGGTATAGAGTATATCTTTTGAGTAGGTGCCTCGACCCTCATAGATGTATTTTCCATCCCATGTGATGAGGATGTCGCTTGAATAGCTGCTGCGTCCTTGATAGACGTATCGCCCATCCCAGGAGACAACGATGTCGCTTGAATAGGTGCTTCGTCCATTGTAGACATACTTCCCGTCCCACGTGAGCAGGATGTCGCTCGAATAGGTGCTGTTGCCACGGTAGAGATAGCGCCCGTCCCAGGTGTAGAGGATGTCGCTGGTGTAGGTGCTGTTGCCACGATAGATGTGAGACGCAGCCCATGTGGGCATCACAAAAGCGAGAATTGCGAAAGTTAATAATATGGTGCGTTTCATAATCAAGGTTAGCTCAGCGATTCTTTTTGCTTGAAAGTGACGGTTCGATTATAAATGTAGTTGGCAATAGTGTAAACCACCATAGAAATTACCATCACAATATTCTGTCCCGCATTCTCCATTGGCAAGAATGGAATAACATCGACAGGGAGGTTTTTCCAACCCAGTCCCTCGAGCAGCAATAAGCTCACTCCACCTTGCAATAGCCAGCAAATGATAAACCCGCATCCAAACAGCAGTGCTTGCCGCTTGATGTCGCTCTTGGCTTTAAACACCCACTGCCTGTTCCAAATAAAGCTATTGATGACACCCAGGACGTAACCAATGATGTTGGCAGCTCCATAGGGAACTCCAGCCCAGGTATTGAGCAAGTAGAACGCCACCATAGTGATGATGGTGTTCATCATGCCAATCACGCCATATTGCATGAGTTGGATTATAGTTTTCTTAGCTTCGGTTTTAGAAATCATATTGTAGTGATTATCAAGAAATTTCTCTAAATACAGTCATACAATCCCCCATGTTCAAGAAGGTATCAACTTGTGCACGAGCTCCATAAAAGAACACACTTGCACATCGGGATTGCTACAATTGCCGAAACCATAGGCGGCAAAAGCAAATGGCACGCCAGCGCTATGTGCCTGCTCACAATCGGCCTGAGTGTCGCCCACATAGATGGGATTTCGCAGTTTATAGCGATCTATCATGTATCGCAGATTTTCGCTTTTGGAGACCGGGCGTTCACCTTGGCTCAGCAGTCCCTCAAAAAGATGCCTGGTGCCAGTGAAAGCGGTAAAATTCACCAGCCCCATCGCCGAGCAGTTGCTCAGCATGAACAATCGGAAGTGCCCGGCAAGAGTCTCAAGTCCCTGTTTCACTCCCGGGAAAAGAATTCCACCTAGCGTGGGCATCATCTCAGCTTCAAGCGCAGAAAGCGTCTCAAGAAACACGTCGCTTGATACCGGCACGTCATCACCCAGCAAGCAATCGAGAATGTGAGGAATACTCATTCCCATGAGATGAGTGAGGTCGCCACCCGTAATTGATGTTTTTTTTCCAAACCTGGCACATGCGGCATTCCAGACCTCAGCATAAGACATGGTGGCATCCCATAGAGTGCCATCCATGTCAAATATCAGTGAGTCGATATTTTGCAACTGTGCCGACATAATTATCACTTGCTTGGTTTAACAATCACACCCATGTCGATGACATTCTTGACCACGTCGCAATTGTTCATCGCCTGCCACACCACCACCGAGGTCACCTGCGAGGGCTTTATTCCCTGAGCAATGACAATGCTCGACTGATAGAGCGCGCCAAATCCTGAGCCACGCCAGTTGCCATAGCCATCACTGAGCTCGAAGTCAATATCATGGCGTGTGACGTTCTTGACGCTATCGATTAGGTCAACCACAAGACTGAGGTTGCTATACTGATAGTCGTTGTTGTGACGCAGAGCCAACTCCACATCATAGGTGAGGCTAGAATCGGAATACTCAGGCGTGAACTTGATGGGCATTGACTTTTGCCAACCTTCGTCGGGCAAAGTCTTGAACTGAGCCGAAGAGTCCTGCCCAAGCGAACATGCGCTCAAGCAAGACACGATACAAAACATCAGCACAGTTGCCACTGCATTGAGATGCCCCTTAAACAATATGGAAATCTTGTCAATCAACCTTGTTTTCGTTACGCTTGGGACGGTCGTTGCGGTTAGGGTTGCGGCGTGGGCGATACTCCTGATTGCGCGGACGGAATTCCTTGAGACCTGTGGGTTGCTGGTTCTGCTGATTCCTGGGTCCCTTATCGCGTCCACGATTGCGCTGCTGACGTCGATTATCACCACTACCCTGCCCCTTGGGCTGCTGTGG
>DGWL01000070.1:5313-10152 GCA_002396125.1 Porphyromonadaceae bacterium UBA4259 | reverse complement strand
ACCTGCAGCTGCTTGCGGTCGATGCATTCCATGAGCGAGTAGATGCCCATGTACTTGCCGTTGCACAGCACTTCCACCATCTTGCCGCGAGCGCCGCTCAAGGCGTCGGGTGCCAGGTCGATGTAGTAGGGTGGACGCGCCATGTCGAGCCACAGGTCGGTGGCAACGCGGTTGCGCACTCGCGAGAGGTCGACCTGCGCGGCATCGAGTTTCCAGTGATTGTCGCGCCTGAGTCCCAGTAGTTTGCGGTTCATTTTCTCGCCGTTGGCATCAATTAGCTTGATGCTGTAGTTGCGCTTGTGGCGCCCGTTGAGATTGGTGTAGCCGCCGCGCCATTTCACTTGAGCCGTCATTGCTTCGCTTGTGCCGCCATCGGGGTCGACAAGAGTGACGCTGGTGTTGATGACGTCGTTGCTGATGTTGCCCTCGATGTTGATAATGGGCAGGAAGGTGAACATGAGACGCTTCACAATGGGCTTCCCGTTCTTGATGGCTCTCACGAGGTAGGCCTTGCCGCCATCGATATCTTCAAAGGTGATGGGGTTGTGGGTGAGAGGTTTTCCCGCCACGGTAATGTTGTCCCAGCCACAGGTGGTGTCGGCCTGTACTATGGCGGTGAAGTCGTTGCCGAAGTATTGCTCGGGGATGGAGTAGAGAATGACGTTGGAGAGGCTGTCGGAGAAAGCTGGCTTGCCGTTGAGAAAAAGCTGTGCCACTGCACTGTTGCAACACAGCGCAATGCATGCCGCGACAATCAAGAGTCGCAGCAGTGAACGGTCAATGTGTGTGGCAAAGCTTTTCATTCTTTGTGCTATGGGTATAATTTCCCTAACAATTAAACGAAATGTGTTGTTGTTCTATTGCCCGATGGAATACTTTTAAAAAAATAAAAAAACGGAGACGGTGCGTCGCGCAGGGTCTCCGGGTAGGGACAAGAATCATAGTTGCAGAAACTGAAATGGCATAGCTTTACATCTTCACGATGCGCATATGGGCCTTGGGGTAACGAAGCACCAGGCAACTGGTCTCGGTGAGGACTGTGGCATCGACGTTGCGCACACCACTGGCCTTGAGGTTGAGAGTCTCGGCACTAAAGGGCTGGTGCACATACTTCTGCAAGTATTCGGGGTCGATGATAATGCCGTTGTCTTCCATGCCGCACTCGTCAAACACCTCGCTCAGCAGCACGTAGAGCGTGCCAAACTTTGAGCGCAGCTCGGTGAAGTCGATACCCCACTTGGTGACGGTGTCGCTAGCATTGATAATGCGGTTGTAGTCGAGCTTGTTAAGGCGCCCTATCAGTCCCGAGCCGCCAATCAAAATCTTGCGTTTGCTGCCGGCATTGCCGGTGAATGCTTGTCGCATGAGGTCGACAATCGATTCTTGATTGAGATCGCTGGCGGCAGAGTAGATGTAGTCCTTGCCGGCTTGCCACCAGATGCCGCCCGTTAGCATCACGTTCTCTTTCTTGACGTTATCCCAAATGCGAGCCTTCGTGCCAAAGAGGAACGACTTCTCCATGCCTAGTCGCATGTCGTAGATGGCGGCCTCTTCCTGGTCGGTCATAGTCCATTCCACCTCTTTGTTGGCAAGCTTTTGCAGGGTTGACTGTTCTACCTGCATCTTAAAGATTTGGCAATACTGCTGAGCCTTCTTGGGCAAAGCCTCAAATTGTGGCGACATCACGTCGAGCTCGGTAGCTGCTCGGCCCATGCGAATGAGGGTGGTTCCCTCTTCGATGGTGGGCACGCAGCCTTCAATCTCGCCAATCTTCTTGCCGTTCACCGCTTGCACACGCAACACGTTGCTCTCGTCGCGCGACACCACATAGAGCACGAGTTCCTGCTTGGAACGGGTGATGCCGTCGGGTTCATAGCCATTGACGCCTTGCACTAGGATTGTGTCGGAAGCATCAAAGATTTCGTTGTTGTCGGTAGGCAGGACTATGCGCGTGTCGCTGGAGGTGGCGCTTTGTGCCGTGGGCTCGGTGTAGTCTTCGGCCATGAGAGCAGCTGTGGGCTTGGTGTCGACGTTGTAAAAATTCACTACCATGCTGCCGGCGTGTTTCGAGCCGGCATAGCGCGAAAGCTGGTCGATGGGCGTTGCCATGGGCCTGATTTTCACAATTTGCTGATCGATTTCGTTGAGCAGCAGGTCGGGCGATGCCTCACGGGTGACATCGGTGGTTAGCGGTTCGCCTGTCACGTGCTTTCCACCTGCCACCCCGGCAATGATTACCGAGAGTAGCGCATGGTGGTCGGTGGCATAGCATCCGCCCAAGATTAGCATTATCACGATTGCCAGCATCAACAGTAGCAGCTGGCGGTTTTTCTTAATCCACTGTCGTGCAGCCTGGGCACGCATGATGGCTTGCTTGAATGAAGAAAACATAATTTAAGAAAATAGTTAATAGGTAATAGTTGGTAGGTAATAGTTTACTGAAAACATGCAACCGCTTTATTTTTCCCAAAAGCTGCGGCGGCGATACACGGGGAAGTTGACTGGTTGCTGCGCGGTGTTGTTGTCGATCGACGAGGTAGCGGCTTCGATTGTCTCGTTGCGGCCTCGCAGGTAGCCTGTGGCCTCGGCGTTTCTCACGTCTTCGTCGTGGTTCAGTGCCTTGACAACGAGTTCCACTAGCGCCCTTGAGGGAGCTTTTCCTTGCTCAAGCGGGTCGAGAATTGCGCGAGCGGCTGTTGCGGTACTCTCGCTCACCTGCATTTGCTCAATAATCGTGCTGAGGGAGTTGCTTGCCTCGTGCTTGTTTTCGCATGTGTCATTGTTGCTGCCTGCATGTTGCTCTTGGGCATGCTCGGGAGGATTGATGTGTTCTTTTTCCATTACAATTTTAAAAGATTTAAGATTAATTACAAGAAAGGTTGTGTGGGAGCGAGTCACAACTGGTGTCGCAATCACGATGCAAAATTAGAAAACTGCCGTTGTGAGAAACCACATTAAAAAAATATAGTTTTATGCACTTATTGTAATAATAAATCGCAAAAAACAATTATCTTTGCACTATGAGTAGCAAATTTTCAATAAATCGCGTTGTGTTAATACACATCATCTGCTGGGGACTGATGTTGGCTTTCCCCATCTTTCTGTATCGTCAAGGAGATACCATGACCGACACAATGCGCCACTACATGCGCTCGCTGGGAGGCACAATGGGCTACATGATAATCTTTTACTTGAACTACTGTTACATTGTGCCCAAGCTTCTCTTTGAGAACAAGCGCAAGCGTTTTGTGATTTATAACCTGGTTGCTATCTTCCTGGTAATCATTGCTATGACATGGTGGTGGTACATCATGGGTAATGTGTTCCCGTCGTCTACCTATAGGGCACGGCCATTCAGCTCGCCGCCCATGTGGGCACGCTTTGTGCAACTCTCGTTCATGCTAATGCTCGTGGTGGGACTGAGTGTGGCCATTAGGATGAGCCAGCGCTGGCAAAAGCTACAAGAGGCTAAGAATGAAGCCGAGCGAACCCGCACCGATGCCGAACTCAAGAATCTGCGCAACCAGCTGAACCCGCACTTCCTGCTCAACACGTTGAACAACATCTATGCTCTCATCGCTTTCGACCCAGAGAAAGCCCAAACGGCAGTGGGCGAGTTGAGTAAACTGCTGCGGCATGCGCTCTATGACAACCAAAAGCGCTTTGTGCCTCTTTTCAAGGAGGTTGAGTTTATCAAAAATTACATTGAGCTGATGAAGATTCGTGTTACCGACAACGTGAAGATTGAGCAGCACATCACGGTTGATGAGGACGATTCCACACCCATTGCTCCGCTCATCTTTATCTCACTGATAGAGAATGCGTTTAAGCATGGGGTGTCGCAAGCGGGCAATGGCCAGATTTACATCAACCTAGCTAATGACGGGCAGTGCATCACATGCGAGATTCGCAACACTAATCATCCCAAGCGCGATAACGACAAGAGTGGCTCGGGAATTGGGCTGGAGCAAGTGAGAAAACGGCTTGAACTGATGTATAATGGTCGCTACTCATGGGAGAAAGGCATTGATGCCAGTACCAACGAATATTACTCTAAAATAGTCCTTGAGAATGACAATAAAGTGCGCAATAATTGACGATGAGCCACTGGCAGTGGAACTGCTGGTGAGCTATGTGAATAAGATTCCGTTCATGGAGCTTAACGGAAAGTATAGTAATGCCGTGGATGCCATGAAAGGCATTAATGACAACCCTGTGGACTTGGTGTTTCTCGACATACAGATGCCTGAACTGAATGGGCTGGAACTCACGCGCATGCTGCCCGAGTCGACGCGAGTGGTGTTTACCACGGCTTTTGAGCAATATGCCATCGACGGCTACCGCATCAATGCCCTTGATTACCTGCTCAAACCCATCTCCTATGCCGAGTTTCTTGAGGCGTGCAACAAGGCGCTGCAATGGTTCAAGATGGTGCGTCAGAGCGAGGAGCAGAAAGAACCCGAGGCAACAAGTATCTTCGTGAAGAGCGAATACAAGCTACTTCAAATCGACCTCGACGACATTCGCTACATCGAGGGCTTGAAGGACTATGTGAAAATCTACACCGAGCAGTCGGTTCACCCCATCCTCTCGCTCATGAACATGAAAGCAATGGAGCAGATGTTGCCTGCCTCAAGGTTCATCAGGGTTCATCGCTCGTATATTGTGCAAAAGAGTAAAATTCGTGAGATCGACCGCAACCGCATTGTTTTCGGTGATGTCTACATCCCCATTGGCGACAGTTACAAGCAAGCTTTCCAGGACTTTCTGGGAAGATAAGATTAGTTCTCAGTTTTCAGTTGCCTGTTTGGATTCACCCTCGAAGCTGGGAAAAAAGCC
>DGWL01000070.1:0-5198 GCA_002396125.1 Porphyromonadaceae bacterium UBA4259 | reverse complement strand
TGACAACTATAAATTACACATTGAAACGGAACACCACGATGTCGCCGTCCTGGAACACGTAGTCCTTGCCCTCAATGTGCATCTTGCCGGCTTCTTTCACTGCAGCCTCGCTGCCATAGTGGATGTAGTCCTCATACTTGATAATCTCGGCACGGATGAAACCACGTTCAAAATCGGTGTGAATAACACCGGCGCATTGTGGAGCCTTGCTGCCCTTGCGATAGGTCCATGCGCGCACTTCCTTGGGGCCTGCGGTGAGGAATGTCTCAAGGTTGAGCAACTTGTAGGCAGCCTTGATGAGGCGGTTCACACCGCTCTCCTCCAGCCCAATCTCCTGCAAGAACATCTGCCGCTCCTCGTAGGTCTCGAGTTCGGCAATGTCGCTCTCGGTTTGTGCCGCAACCACCAGAATTTCGGCATTTTCTTCTTTAACAGCTTGACGCACAGCCTCGACATAGGCATTGCCTTTTGCGGCACTGGCGTCGTCGACGTTGCACACATATAGAACGGGCTTGTTTGTCAGCAGGAACAAGTCGTGAGCCACGTGTTCCTCATCTTTGTTCTCGAGTTGCACGCTGCGGGCACTCTTGCCTTGGCTCAGCACCTCCTTGTAGCGGTTCAGCACGTCGAGTTGCACCTTGGCGTCGCGGTCGCCGGCAGCAGCCATCTTGGCGATGCGTGGCAGGCGTCCTTCAACCGTCTCAAGGTCGCGCAGCTGGAGCTCGGTGTCGATTACTTCTTTATCACGCACGGGGTCGACTGTGCCGTCAACGTGAGTGATGTTATCATCGTCGAAGCATCGCAGCACGTGAATGATTGCGTCGGTCTCGCGAATGTTGGCGAGGAACTTGTTGCCCAATCCCTCTCCGCGGCTGGCTCCTTTAACCAGTCCGGCAATGTCGACAATCTCAACCGTGGTTGGGACAATCTTGGCGGGATGCACAAGTTCGGCGAGCCGGTTTAGTCGTTCATCGGGTACGGTTATCACGCCCACATTGGGCTCGATAGTGCAGAATGGAAAATTTGCCGATTGCGCCTTAGCGTTCGACAAGCAGTTAAACAGCGTGGACTTGCCCACATTAGGAAGTCCCACAATACCACATTGAAGTGCCATAATTTGTTGTTATATGATTTTAGTAGAGTTTTTAAATTAATGAATGTTGATGTTGTGACGAGTCAAGCCTCATGCCGCGCTCATCATTTCCGCCTGCAAAGTTAATGCTTTTTTCGGTAATACGCATTAACTGTCCTTTATTGATTTATTATCCAATGACCAGTTTTGTTACTTCCCATTCTGGATATACGCCCGTTCTTTTTCATATCATTAAAGCGGCGCTTTATTGTGGACGGCGACACTCCCATCAATGAGTCATACTCCGCATAGGTGAGACTGCCGTCATGCCTAATAGCATCTAATAAACGATCTTTTATCGGGTCAGAAACAGCTTTTATTGGGTCAATTTCTTGTGATTTTTTATATTCTTCAACCTCTCTTCTTAAATTGCGAGTGTGCGCTTTTAACAAGTCAAGGAAAAGTAAAAATTTGCTTTGACTTGCGCGCGTTAACCTTAATTAACAAAATGGGGGGGGTAAATTGTGAAATATTATATAAATTTGCAAATTAAAAAGACGAGCCTCATGTGAGGATCAAATAGGGTTCTGTCCACACGCGGCTCAAAAAACGAATTTATAGAACCCACCTAATTTTATACGTCCTAAGATTTTAATGGGACACAAATGATTTATTTAGTTATGATTACAAAACGTATGTTTGTCTTGATTACAGGTTTGCTCTTTTTTTCTTTTTTTGCAGGAGCACAGGATGGGGGCGTCGCTTTTAATGCTTATGGTGGTTATTTGCCTATAGGTAAGACGAAAATCAAAGTATCGTTTGATGATGTAAAACTAAAGATTGATTACAAGACTCAATGGGGAGTACATTTGGGTTTTGATAACCGTCTGAATAATAATGCGTTTGGCTCATACCTTGTGGTGGCGCTGGATTTCAGTCGAGGAAAACTTGATAACTATGTTGTGTCTGGAGATGCCGAGTCCTTCACTACGAATCCTGTTCCAGGCGACAATCTAACAGATATAGATTTTAATGTATTATATGGATTGGCCATACCACTAGGAGAACGCTTTGAATTACCCTTCCAAATTGGTCCTGGTTTTTCCTTTTTAAAAGGTGGACAAATACATAATCTTTGTTTTGCACCTGCTGCCAAAGTCAAACTTAAAGGATATATTACAAATAACTTTGGCCTTTATGCTGGAGTTAATGGGCGTTTTCATTTAGGCTATAAGAAAATTGAAGATAAATCTGGATTATTAACGGCTTTTCAATGGGATTTGGAGGTCGGAATGGTAATTTCGCTCGGAGCTGTAAATAATAATCAAAGTAGGTATTAATGAAGTATTTAAGTTTCATTGCAGTAGTTCTGTTATGCTGTCTGCAAAGCCATGCTCAGGATAAGTTCTTTGAGCAGGCATTAAAAGATGGAAGATCCAAGGGGAACACATACAAAATGATAAACCCCAAGGGCAAATGGCTGAGTCAGGAAGATGTAGAAAAATATGCCAGAGCCAAAGACTTGCTATTGGGTTCTTTCGAATATAAAATTGTGAATAAATTTGGCAAGCCAGCAGAAACTATAGTAAGCCTACAATTCCTTCCAAGAAGCGAATACCCTAAATTCATTCTTGAAAAAATTTTGCCGTCATTTGATTATTCAAATCTTAATAAAATTGGAAAAGTTGTGTTGCCAGATAAACTCTTAGAAAATGCTAAATTTGCCCTTTTTGATGTTGCATGGATTGGACAGGTTGATGCTAAAGGTTATATAACTGGTGATGGTTTTGGTTTTTTTGAAGATCACGGTTTGTTCAGATATTTTAAAGGGACATTTCAAAACGGAAGACCAGTAGGCAGTATTGATTTTTTGGATTATAATCATAAGGGATATAATCTTTACTTTAATCCTAATAATATTATCCAAGCCACTATGGATGTCAATCCCATTAATAATGATGCCACTTTAGTTGTTCATACCCCAGCGTCTCCAACCAAACTTAATACATCAGAAAATACTTCTTCAACTTATAAAAGAGGCGATTTAGAAGATTTGGCCATTGGACTTGTTGGAACTGGCATAATTGCATATGGGTTATTTAAGTTGCTTCCCAGTAGTGGAAAAGGGGCATCAAGTTCATACTCTTCTTATTCAGGGTTAAGTTCTTCATATACAAGTTCTTCGTCAATTCCCTCCTCAAATTCAGAGGATCAAAATGTGGATATTGAAAAGATAACACTTTCAGATTTCATACATACAATAGATAACAACTGGTGGGAGCCTGGTGTGTTAGGAATGCTTAATCCTGAATTGGTGACTAATTTGGTTTCAGGAACAAAATTTAAAGATGTGAGAATAAAAGATAAAGACGGCAAAGAGGTATATAGTGGTAGAATTTCAAAATATCCTGATAGATTATTCATTAATGTATTAGATAAAGCATATGACAGCGAAACTAATGCTATCATTGCTCTATATGCTTATTTTAAATACGGAAAATGGAGAGAAACTGGTAGAATGTGAGCATCTCGCGGGACTTGCGTTTGTACTCATTCAGACGGTGGTTTGCCTCTATCGTTTAAAACCCTGTCCAGTTTTGTCGCCACAGGTCGCGGGCTAGCTCGTCCCAGCGCACTATGGTTGCGCCAAAGAAGTCGGCCACATAGCCGTTGAGCATCGTCTGCGCCTTCTTGGGGTCGCTCTCGTTGAGCTGTTGCCACATCTGCTCCACGTAGGGCAGCTCTCTGAAGCCCTTCTCCACGAAGTAGTCGCGGGCCGGCTCTATGAGCGAGCGGAATTTGCCCCAGCGCACGGTGGCCAGGCGGTTAGCTTTGCGGTAGTGCCACAGGGCTGCATCATCGCGGTCGCTGTGCTGACCACACACTTGCAGCAGTCTTGGCAGCTCGGTTGTACCGGCAAAGATTGGGAATCGTGGGCTTTCGCCAGGGTTGTCAAGAGCCATCCATGCCACTCCTCCCACCTCGTCGGGGAGCCACGAGCGTAGTTGTATTACAGTGCTGTAGGCACACCATGGTACGCTCACGGTGCGAATGTTTTTCATCGCCGAGTCGCCCATGGCATAGTACATGTTGATTTCGTCGGGGCGCATCCAGGGGTTGCTGTAGGGCGAGACGATACTGTCGGGCTCATTTTCCACCAGGTTGCCCTTCTTGTCTTTGCGCTTGGGATTGGGGATGAGGTGACGACCGCTCAAGTTCTTGTCGGTGCCCTCATAGTAGGAACCAAGTAACTGCATCACTTGCTCGGGGCTCACCAGCGAGTCGGGCTTGACGCTCACGGGCAAGCACTCCACTGTGTCGCTCAAGTGCAATGATGGCGCCAACTTGTTCATAATATAGAATTCGCGCACGCTATAGTTCTTAGTCTCTTTCATGTAGTTACCGCCGCTGTACACGCGCCAAAAACTGAAATCTTGCTTGCCATCCCACAACTTGAGTTGGCGGGCGAGATCGAAGACGTTGGCCGACGCCATGAAGTGGTCGTGGTCGCTCAAGTCGATGCGGTCGATGCGCGAGATGTTGGCCGAGACGGCTATCTCGTCGTCGGGGATGCGCTGAGCAGCCCACACGGCACCCACTTTCTTGGGACCGGCACCGAAGATTTCAAATATCCACACCTCGCTCGGGTCGGCAACTGTGAGACACTCGCCACTGTCGCCATAGCCATATTGCTCGGCGAGCTTGCCCATCAGTGCAATTGCCTCGCGAGCGGTTGTGCATCGTTCCAGAGCGATTCGCGCCAACTCCTCAATCATGAATAGCCCCTTCTTGTTGCGCAGGGTGTCGCGGCCGCCAATGGTGGTCTCGCCCATTGCCAGTTGCTTTTCGTTGAGGCAGGGGTAGGCCGTGTCGAGGAAGCGATAGGTGTGTCGTGCCTGTGGAATTGTTCCCCTGACATAGAGCTTGGTGCTATCGGCTGGGCCTGTGGTGTGCATGCGTCCGTCGTAGATTGCCGTGACGGTGTCGCGCTCATAGTCGCGCGCCGGAGTCATGGTCATCCATGTGCGGTACCATGAGTCGCAGGTGTGGGAGGTCATCACCGAGCCGTCGGTGCTGGCTAGCCTGCCCACCATGATACTAGTGCATGAGAGCCGGCGCATACCGC
>DGWL01000054.1:3000-45577 GCA_002396125.1 Porphyromonadaceae bacterium UBA4259 | reverse complement strand
CTCCGCAGCCTCAGTATCAAGCTCCACAGCCTCAGTATCAAGCTCCACAGCCTCAGTATCAAGCTCCCCAGCAGCAATATCAGGCTCCCCAATATGCGCAGCCTGCTATGGGCAACTATGTGGCAACTCCTCAGCTTGGCATTATGGACGCTGTGAAGATTTGCTTGAAGAAGTACTTCACATTCAAGGGCCGCGCTCGTCGCAGCGAGTTCTGGTGGTTCACTCTGGTGTGCTACGTTGTCAATGCTATTATTAATGGCTCACTCTATGGTGTTGTGGGTAGCCTGATGGCCAAAAAGCAGGCTCTCATCAACGAGGGTGTGGGCGTTGCCTTGGGAGGTGGTGACCTCTCGGCAATCGAAGCTCAAGACCCCACTGGCACAATCATCTTCTTGTGCATCCTCATGTTCATCATTTATGTGGCATTGTTCTTGCCGCAACTCTCGGCAATGGTACGCCGTCTGCACGATGTTGGCAGGAGTGGCAATATCTTGTGGCTTATTTTATTGTGCGGAATAGGTGGAATAATTGGTTTGGCTCTGTGTATTCCCGATGGACAGCCACAGCCCAACAAGTGGGGCGAGTCGCCCAAGTATAAACCCGCTGCCTAGCGGTCGTGGTTTAGCAACAGGTAAAAAATGTCCTCAAGAGAACTGTCTCTTTGAGGACATTTTTCTTGTTGATACATCATGTTGTGGTTTCGAAGGCAAAGTTTTTTTTGTCGCTTATGGGTTTTATTATTAATTTTGCATTTTGGAAATAAATCATGATAACGATGAACGACGACTTTGACATCCGCCAGGAACGCTCTCAGGGCGACCGCGACTTTGAGAAAGCCCTGCGGCCGGTGCGCTTCAACGACTTTGCCGGACAAGAGGGCATTATCGACAACCTCAAGGTGTTTGTGGCTGCAGCCCGCAAGCGTGGCGAGGCACTCGATCACACACTTTTCTATGGCCCTCCAGGCTTGGGAAAGACCACTCTTTCAAGCATTATTGCCAACGAGATGGGTGTGGGTTTCAAGGTCACCAGTGGTCCTGTTCTCGACAAGCCCGGCGACTTGGCCGGACTGCTCACGTCGCTCGAGGAGAACGATGTGCTTTTCATCGACGAGATTCATCGCCTGAGCCCGGTGGTGGAGGAGTATCTCTACTCGGCAATGGAGGACTACCGCATCGACATCATGATTGACAAGGGGCCCGGAGCGCGCTCGGTACAGCTCACGCTCTCGCCGTTCACCCTCATTGGTGCCACCACCCGCAGTGGCCTGCTCACGGCACCACTGCGTGCACGCTTTGGCATAAACTGCCACCTGGAATACTATGACCACGCTGTGCTCGAGGGCATCATTAAGCGTTCGGCACGCCTGTTGCAAGTTCCCATTGAGGACGATGCCGCCCGCGAGATAGCACTGCGCAGCCGCGGCACGCCACGTGTTGCCAACTCACTGCTGCGCCGCGTGCGCGACTTCGCCCAGGTGAAAGGAAGTGGCAAGATCGACACCGACATAGCCCGATATGCCCTCAAGGCTCTTAATATCGACACCTATGGCCTCGATGAGGTTGACCACAAGTTGCTCACCACAATCATCGACAAGTTTGGTGGCGGCCCTGTGGGATTGTCGACTCTTGCAGCAGCTCTCAACGAGGATGCCGGCACCATTGAGGAAGTGTATGAGCCCTTCCTCATCAAGGAAGGTTTTATCAAGCGCACGCCCCGTGGTCGCGTCGCCACCGACCTGGCGTTCACCCACCTGCATCGCAACTATCCCACTCGCCCCGACGAGCAACCGCGACTGTTTTAAGCGTTAAGTGGGATTTTGGAAAAACTAGAAGGAGAGAAAAATGGCAAATTTAAAATCGCTAGCAAAAGATACAGTAATCTATGGATTCACGAGCATAGTGGGTCGTTTCTTGAACTACCTGCTTGTGCCGCTTTATACTGCAAAAATCAGTGCCGCGTCGGGAGGATATGGCGTGATAACCAATATCTACAGCTATGTGGCGCTTATTATCATAATCCTGACATTTGGCATGGAGACAACGTTCTTTCGTTTCTCCAACAAGGACGATGAGAAACCGGCCGACGTGATTTCCACGTCGCTCATGGCAGTGTCGGGAGTGTCGATAGCCTTTGTGGCGCTAATATTCTTGTGCCTGCCGTGGCTGGCGCCGGCGATGGGCTATGCCGACCATCCGAGCTACATCAGTGTGATGGCGATAGTGGTTGCGCTCGATGCCATCCAGTCGATACTCTATGCCTACCTGCGCTACCAGCACCGTCCCATCAAGTTTGCCTCGCTCAAGTTCCTGTTTATCATCTTGAACATCCTGCTCAACTTGCTCTACTTCTTGTGGTTGCCCGACCTCTATGAGAAATATCCCGAGGTGGTTGGCAAGATTTACGATCCCACTGTGGGTGTGGGTTATGCGTTCTACCTTAACCTTGTGTGCACCGGCATTGTGACGGTGTGCTTCTATGGTGAGTTTGCAAGCATCAAGTATCGCGTCGACTGGCAGTTGCTCAAGCGAATGCTCAAGTACACCTGGCCATTGCTGCTGCTGGGCATCGTGGGCATCCTGAACCAGACGGCCGACAAGATTCTATATCCCATCATCGACAAGAGTGCCAACGGGCGGGTGCAGCTGGGCATCTATGGCGCGGCGTGCAAGGTGGCAATGATTATGGCCATCATTACCAATGCCTTCCGTTGGGCCTATGAGCCATTTGTCTTCGGTAAGAGCCGCGACAAGGACAATCGTGAGGCCTATGCCCAAGCCATGAAGTATTTCATTATTTTCACGCTCCTGGCGTTCCTCATGGTGATGGCGTGGATTGATATTCTCAAGTTTGTCATCGCTCCCGACTACTGGGACGGTCTCAAGGTGGTGCCGATTGTGATGGCAGCCGAGATAATGATGGGCGTGTATTTCAATCTCTCCTTCTGGTATAAGTTGACCGACAAGACAATATGGGGCGCGGTGTTCTCCTTCATAGGCTGTGCGGTACTGGTGGCTATAAATTTTGCTTTCGTTCCCACCTACGGCTACATGGCATGTGCATGGGGCGGCTTTGCAGGCTACGGCATCTCGATGGTGCTGTGCTATGTGGTGGGTCGCAAGTATTATCCCATCGACTACCCCATGAAAGATATTGCTGTCTACACCTTGCTCACATTGCTTATATTTGTGGCCTACAACGCCTTGCATCTTGAGAACCGCTGGCTCAACATCGCCTATCGCACAGTGCTGCTGCTGGTGTTCATGGCTGTTATTGCCAAGCGTGAGCACATGGCACCCATGCTCAAGCGCTTGCCCGTGGTGGGGCGCTTCATCAAGTAGAGAGAGCCACGAGATAATAAAGCTAAGGCGAGAATTCCACTGCTGGGATTCTCGCCTTTAGTTTGGATTAAATAAAGCCTTAATAAAAGCGGTTACTCTTTCACGAGCACTGTGCCGGTGCGGCCTTGCAGGGCTTCGCGTGCCTTGTCGAGCGATGTGATGAGAGCTGTGCCGCCTGTGGTGTTCTCCACGAAGCTGATGCACGACTCAACCTTAGGCAGCATGCTGCCGGGAGCGAAGTGTCCCTCGGCGATGTACTGGCGTGCCTCGGCAATGGTCATGCGGTCGAGATCTTGCTGATTGGGCTTGTTGAAGTTGATCGACACCTTCTCAACAGCGGTGAGAATCACCAGCATGTCGGCATTGAGGTCGAGAGCGAGCTTGGCGCTTGCACGGTCTTTGTCGATAACAGCAGCCACTCCCTCATAGTCGCCGGGGCCATTCTCCACCACGGGGATGCCACCACCACCCACGGTGATTACCACACTGTGAAGGCCCACGAGTTGCTCAACAACAGGGAGCTCAACAATCTTCACAGGAATGGGAGAGGGCACCACGCGGCGGTAGCCACGACCGGCGTCTTCAATAAATGTGTAGCCTGTCTCGGCCACGATGCGGTCGGCGTCTTCTTTAGAGTAGAACATGCCCACGGGCTTGGTGGGATTCTGGAAAGCTGCGTCGCTGCGATCAACCACAACCTGAGTTACAACTGCGGCGCAGGGCTTGTTGATACCGCGGCGAGCCAGCTCGCGCTCAACAGCCTGCTGCAGGTGATAGCCAATGTAGCCTTGCGTCATGGCACCGCACTCGGGGAAGGGCATGGCCGGAGTGCCGCCGCCGTTGTTGGCGCTGTACTCAAATGCCAGGTTTACCATTCCCACTTGTGGGCCGTTGCCGTGACCGATAACCACGTCGTAACCTTCCTCAACGAGGTCAACAATGGTTGAGGCTGTTGCCTTTACCAGCTCGAGTTGCTCTTGAGGGGTCTTGCCCAGCGCGTTGCCGCCCAGGGCTATAACTAATCGTTTGCTCATAATTTAATAGATGTGAGAAGTCAGATGTGAGAAGTCAAAAATTAGAAATCTGATATCTGAAATCTGAAGTCTGTTCTTTTTTACTTCAATGTTGCGTACATCACAGCCTTGATGGTGTGCATGCGGTTCTCGGCCTCGTCAAACACCTTAGATTGTGGGCTGCGGAATACCTTGTCGGTAACTTCCATCTCCTTGAGACCGAATTTCTCGTGAATGTCGCGGCCAACCGAAGTCTCCAGGTCGTGGAACGAAGGCAGGCAGTGCAGGAAGATGGCGTGAGGATTGGCGTTGGCCATAACCTCGTCGTTCACCTGATAGGGGCTCAACAGCTTGATGCGCTTCTCCCACAGCTCAGCGGGTTCACCCATCGATACCCAAATGTCGGTGTAGATAACATCGGCGTTCTTGGTGCCTTCCTTCACGTCGTCGGTGAGGGTGATGGTGCAACCATGCTCCTTAGCAATCTCGCGGCAAGTGGCAACGAGTTTCTCGTCGGGCATGTTGTCCTTAGGACCGCAAGCTACGAAGTTGATACCGAGCTTGGCCGAAACCACCATCAGCGAGTTGGCAACATTGTTGCGGGCATCGCCCATGAAGACCATCTTCAGGCCCTTGTAGCGTCCAAAGTTCTCCTCAATTGTGAGAACGTCGGCGAGCATCTGGGTGGGGTGGAACTCTGTGGTGAGTCCGTTCCAAACGGGAACGCCGGCATAGCGGCCCAGGTTCTCAACGATTTCCTGGTCGAAACCACGATATTCAATACCGTCGAACATGCGGCCGAGCACCTTGGCGGTGTCCTCGAGCGACTCCTTGTTACCCATCTGCGATGAAGCGGGGTCGAGATAAGTCACTCCCATACCCAGGTCGTTACCTGCAACCTCAAACGAGCAGCGAGTGCGGGTTGATGTCTTCTCAAACAAGAGCACGATGTTCTTGCCGGTGAGGTACTTGTGGGGGGTGTTAGTGCGCTTCAGGCGCTTGAAATCTTTAGAGAGTTCGAGTAAGTACTGAATTTCCTCGGTAGTGAAGTCTAACAACTTCAAGAAATTTCTTCCTGATAAGCTTCTTGGCATAGCAGTAAATAGTTTTTATAGTTAATATTAATGTGTATTTTTTGAAATTTGCCGCAAAGGTAATCATTTTACCTCAACTAATGAATTATTTGAGAGAGATTTTTTTATTTTGTTTTTTTTGTGTTATTTAATGACTAATGTGTAGCTTTGCAAATGATTCAGTGCAAGGTGAGTGCAGCGGCAAAGCAAGACACTTGTTTTGACATTGCCAAGGCGTAGCCTGATTTATCTGATTCAAGCAACCTGATGGAGATCAGCTCTTGCTTGTGACATACCAAGAATGCGTTTTTGCCTTATTAATGTTACGAAAACAGCAAAAAAAATCAATCACCGATGGATAATGCGGTCAATAAATACCTTTCGCATGGCTGTATGCACCCGACGCTATCTCCCTCCGCTTCGCCTCGAGCTTCAAGGACTTGGATAACAGCAGCCGCTACCGCGGTCTATGCATTCGGCCCGTGCGCTTGCCTTAGAATTTAGCACCCTTCCTTCAAAAAACACGAAACCTTTAAGCTTTCATCGCACTCGCGCAGTGAGAGTTGGGGGAAAGGACAGGCGACCAATTAAGGTATCAGTTTCTCTCCATTAATTCATCATTTCAAAAAAAAGTGGTTATGAATTCAAAATCATAGCCACTTTTTTTGTTCATCTTGTTTTGCAATTCTCTTAAACGGTGCACAAAGTTTATGGATAATGGGGTGTCGATGCAACCTGAAAAAATCACAACAGCAGTGGAGAGGGAAGAGGTGATGATTGTGTGATGAAATGTGTGGTGTTTTTGTGGTTGTGGAGTTTGGCATTTTGAGTAATAATTATTATCTTTGCAGGCACAACCATAACACGAACTTATTTCACAATTACACATACAATAAAACAAAAACTAATCATGAACAATTCAATTATCAATTTCCCCCTTCCCGCCAACGAGCCAGTAAAGGCCTACTTGGAAGGCAGTCCCGAGCGTGTAGCATTAGAGAAAGAACTTGAGCGCCAAAGCCAGATGGTGGTGGAAATTCCCATCATCATTGGTGGTAAAGAGATTCGCACAGGCGACATGGGCGAGGTTACTTGTCCGCATGACCACAAGCACGTGATTGCACGTTACCACAAGGTGGGAAAGAAGGAAGTGGAAATGGCTATTGAAGCTGCCATGAAAGCTTGGCAAGAGTGGAGCCGCACTCCTTGGACCACTCGCGCCGCCATTGTGATGAAGATGGCCGAGCTGCTTGCAACCAAGTATCGCCCCATCATGAACGCTGCCACAATGCTTGGCCAGAGCAAGAACATCTTCCAGGCCGAGATTGACTCAGCTTGCGAGACTATCGACTTCTTCCGCTACAATGTTCACTATGCATCCAAGATTTATGGCATGCAGCCTAAGGACGGCGTGGCTCAGCTCAACCACACCGAGTATCGCCCACTCGAGGGTTTCATCTTGGCTGTTACACCATTCAACTTTACATCAATCGCAAGCAACCTGTGCATGACTCCGGTGCTCATGGGCAATGTGGCACTGTGGAAACCATCGACCACCGCCTTGCTGAGCAACTACTACCTCATGCAACTCTACAAGGAAGCCGGATTGCCCGACGGCGTTGTGAACTTCCTTCCCGGTAGCGGCGCTCTCATTGGCGAGGTTGCAACTGAGTCGAAATATTTCTCGGGTATCCACTTCACCGGCAGCACCGCAACCTTCAAGTCGTTGTGGAAGCAAGCCAGCATGAACGTCGACAAGTATATCTCTTATCCTCGCCTCGTGGGTGAAACCGGTGGCAAAGATTTCATCTTCGTTCACCCCAGTGCCGACCCCAAGGCCGTTGCCACTGCCGCCTTCTGCGGTGCCTATGAGTTCCAGGGCCAGAAGTGCTCGGCCGCATCGCGCATGTACATTCCCAAGAGCATGTGGGCTGGTGTCCTGGCCGACATGAAGGCGATGGCCGCCGACGTGAAAATGGGCGACGTGATGGATGCCAAGAACTTCATCAATGCCGTTATCGACAAGGCTTCGTTCGACAAGGCAAAGTCTTATATCGATTTTGCCCAGGAAGCCAAGGATGCTCAAGTTGTGATGGGTGGAAAGTGCGACGACAGCAAGGGCTGGTTTGTTGAGCCTACTATCATCGAGACCAGCAATCCTCACTTCAAGTCGATGGAAGAGGAAATCTTTGCTCCTGTGCTCACCGTTTACCCCTACGACGATGAGAAGTGGGAAGACGTTGTTAAAGAGTGCGACTGCACATCGCCCTATGGCTTGACCGGCGCTGTGTTTGGCCGTGACCGCATGGCGGTTGAGAAGATTACCGATGCCTTGCGTTACACCGCCGGCAACTTCTACATCAACGACAAGCCCACCGGTGCCGTTGTGGGCATGCAACCATTCGGTGGCGCTCGCGCCAGTGGCACCAACGACAAGGCCGGTGGCGAGTTTAATCTCATTCGCTGGATTATTCCACGTGTGATTAAGGAGACACTTGTGTCGCCCACCGACTATCGTTACACCTACCTCAAATAAAGAAATAATTAACATTAGAAACATCTATAAAACAACAATCTCACCTTGTGGGCACAACTGCTGCTGTGGCTAGCGGTTGTGCCTCGCAAGCGAGAAAAAATGTATGGACACAAAACAACTAACTCCCTGTGAGGTAAATGTGAGTTCCGAGACCGGTCGGCTCAGGGCTGTGCTGTTGCACCGGCCAGGCGTGGAGATTGAACGCATGACACCACTAAATGCCGCTCAGGCCCTGTATAGCGACATCCTCAACAAGCCTATCGTTGATGAAGAGTACCACAACTTCAGTGGCGTGCTCGAGCGCTGGACTCAGGTCTACTATGTTCAAGACATTCTTGAACAGCTGTTGCGCGACGAGAACATTAAGAAAAAACTGCTTGCCGACAGTCTGCGCGGGTGTGAGCAGAAGACCGCACGGGTGATTGATGAAATCACCGCCGGCGACCCTGCAAAACTGGCGCAGGTGTTAATCGAAGGTTGCGAAGACCCCGACTGGAACGGCGATAACCCTAACCGTTACCTGCTCAAGCCGCTCTATAACTTGTTCTTCACACGCGACGCTTCGTCGACAGTGTATAACCGCGTGCTCATCAACTCGATGAGTTTTGAGGTGCGTGAGCGCGAGTCGCTCATCTACGAGGCCATCTTCCGTCATTTCTTTGGTGTTGACACTCTCAATGCCATGGCGTGGAACCCCTATGCCCGCACCGAGGGTGGCGACGTGCAGATTGCCAGCGAAGACACCTTGTGCATAGGGCAAGGCATACGCACCAACCGCAAGGGCATTGAATACCTGGCACAGACTTTTGCGCGCGAGCGTGAGCATTTCAACATCCTGGTGCAAGAGTTGCCCATGGAGCCCGAGTCGTTCATCCATCTCGACATGGTGTTCACCTTCCTGGGCAAGCATCAGTGCATGGCCTTTGAGCCTATGCTCAAGAAGCAAGGCCTGTTCCACGGTAAGGACACAACGCTCATCACCATCGACCATGGCAAGATTAGCTACAACTATGTGAACAACATCGTTGAGGGCTTGAATAGCTTGGGATGGGACATTGAGCCGGTGATTGGCGGTGGTAGTGACCCCTGGACACAGCTGCGTGAACAGTGGCACAGCGGTGCCAACTTCTTCTCGCTGGGCGATGGCAAGGTGCTTGGCTATCGCCGCAACACCCACACAATCGATGCCCTCGACCGTGCGGGCTTTGCCGTGCTCAACGCCGAGGACATCGTGGCAGGCAAGGTCGACATGAACAACTACGATAAGTTTGTGGCTGCATTCCCCGGCAGTGAGCTGCCTCGCGCCGGCGGTGGTGCCCGCTGCATGACGATGCCCATCCTGCGCGATTAAAAAAGCCAGGTGATATCCCCAAAAATTAAACACCATCCATCGCCCCCGTGTGAGGCAGTGGATGGTGATTTTGTATTATAGAGATTGTGTTGTGTGAGCTAGTTGAACAGTGGCATGAGTATGAACGAGGTGCACACCACAGTCATGAAGATAGCAGGGATGAGGGTTATCCAGTAGCACTTCTTGTACTTGTAAAGGAAAATTGTGGCGGTCCACAAGGTGAACACCGAGAGAGTTTGGTTGTTCCAGCCAAAGTATTGCCACAGCACATTGAAGCCGTTGGGATTGGTTAATTGCCAAATGAGCAGCAATAGAACTGCCGCAAAAATGGGTATGGCGATGGCGAGACGCTTTACGATAGGCTTTTGATCGAGATGTGTAAACTCGGCGATGATGAGTCGCGCGCTACGCAGCGCAGTGTCGCCACTGGTGATGGGTGCGGCCACCACGCCAAGCATGGCAAGGACACCACCTGCAACTCCCAGCCAACTGCTGCACACGAGATGGACAACAGCCGGGGCGTTGAAATACTGGATGAGGGTCTTGCCATCGGTATTGGCAGTCTGTGCCAGGAACTCGTTGACAGCTTCTTGTGGCATCACTTCGCGCCAACCGCCGCTATAGAAGAACCACGACGACACGGCAGCCCACACCAGTGCCACCATACCCTCGGTAATCATTGAACCGTAGAACACCGGTCGTCCCAGTTTCTCGCTCTTGAGACAACGTGCCATGAGAGGGCTTTGCGTGGCGTGGAAGCCGCTGATTGCACCACAAGCGATGGTGATGAACATGGCAGGGAACATTGGATTCTTGATGAAATAGCTCTTCACGCCCAATAGGTCAACGCCGTTGTGGCTTTGAGCGGTCATCCACGATTCCATGCCTGCGCCAATTTCCCACACTTCGGGTAACTTGGGCATCTTGATGAGCAAGGCAACAAGCAGGCCCAGTGCCATGAAAATCAGAGCGATGGCAAAGAGTGGATAAATCTTGCCTATAACCTTGTCGATGGGCAACAACGTGGCAATGATGTAGTAGATTAAAATGACAATGTACCACAACTCCTGGCTGCCACCAATGCTTGCCAGGATGCTTGCCGGACTGTAGACGAACACCGCGCCCACCATCAAGAGCAGCATCAATGAGAACACTAGCATGATAACCCGTATGGTGCGGCCCATGTAGTTGCCCACTAGTTGCGGCAGGCCAGCGCCGTCGTGGCGCAGCGACATCATGCCGCTGATGTAGTCGTGAACCGAGCCGGCAAAGATGCAGCCCAGCACAATCCACAGGAAACTGGCTGGTCCAAACCATGCTCCCATGATGGCTCCAAAGATGGGACCTGTGCCGGCAATGTTGAGAAACTGAATCATGAACACCTTCCACGTGGGCATTGCAATGTAGTCAACACCGTCAGGATGGAGCACAGCCGGGGTGGGGCGGTCATCGGGACCGAAGATTCGCTCCACTACTTTTCCATATATAAAATAGCCCAGAATGAGGGCAATAAAACTAATTATAAATGAAATCATAATGTGTGTAGATTTTGCTATTGTAGTTGCAAAAGTAGCAAAAAGAATTTATTTTTTACCCTAAAGAGTGTGATAATCGAAAAAAACTACGTAAATTTGCGGCACATTATTCAAGTAAATCATTATAATTGTAATATGAAAGCTAATTTATATAACGAAGTGGAGCAGGTTGTGGAGCCTATCGATGAGCACAAGCTTGCAGTGGCCGAAGAAAAGCCCGAGAAGATTGACGCACCCAAGCCCACCTACTATATCGTTAATTACAAGACTCTGGCAGTGCCCACACTCATTGCTCTCGCAATTTTTGTGGTTTGGGCTGTTGCAACTTGGTTGCTCTAACTAGCAGAAAATTAGCGTGATGCAAAAAATGGGCTATAGAAAATGAATTTTTTTTGAAAAAAAGTGGCTCAAAACTATTGCCAATTCAAAAAAAATGCCTAACTTTGCAACCGCAAAACAAAAAAGATGGCTCCTTAGCTCAACTGAATAGAGCATCTGACTACGGATCAGAAGGTTACAGGTTTGAATCCTGTAGGAGTCACAAAAGACAGTGAGGACCAAGTGCTGAAAAGCTGCTTGGTCCTCAATTTTTATATGTCATTTTTCGATAAAAATCACCTCGCGCTGCGCGAGAATATCACCCAAGCTCATGAGAACTGTTAAAACAATAATGATTATGCTGGTCCTTGCCATTGCCTCCAGCTCGATGGCATGGGCACAATATTTCAGCGACCGCAAGCACGACAGTGGAACCGATACCCTCATGGTCTACAATTCATGGCGCTCGCTCTATTACACTGGCCCCGATACTGTGGCTGTGAATCCCAACATCGAGGTTTACTCGCCATTCCATTTCAAGTTCAAGCCCACCGAGAAAAGCAACAAGGCGCTCAAGAAGATGATTGAGAAAACCAGTCCTGTGGTGGCCATTGGCGACACGGTGTGGCTGGTAAACAGCCGCTTCCTTGCCGACAGCCTTGCCGGCCCCTACAACCGCTACCTCGATGACTACTTGCCGTTGTATTTCAACAACAAGATTCTCTTTTTCCAGTTTATCCCCACCGATATTGATTATCTCTACACCGAGATTGACAACTTTGAGGGGCTTGACACCTATGTGGGTGTGGGGCGCAGCAGTGTGCTGGAATACAATGGAGGCTACTCAGTTGCCGATGTGGCCCATTTTGTTATCGACCTGAGCAATCGTGAGGTGTTTCTCGTTGACAAGACCTACTTGCTCTACTTGCTTGACTTCTACCCCGACATGAAGCGTCGCTTTGAGATGATGCATGACCAGAACGAATTCTACTTGATTAACGAGTTCTTCTGGGACTTTGTTGACCGCATATCGAGCGATCCCTCCTATCCTGAAATAAAGTTATAGCCACGGTGTTAATAGGTGTGGCAATTCCCGGCATAATGCAGCATTGATGGGCAGTATCATCAATGTTGCATTTTTTTGTGAGTATTATTTTGCAAATTGTTGATTGTTGTGTAATTTTGTTGGCAATATTGCATGTATTGCATTAATCTGCAATTAATAGACCAAAAGAGATAATTAACTATATTATTAAATCAAAATTTATTGCAATGAAAAAGATTTTACTTCTTGTTGCCTTGATGGCAACTTTCATTGGCGTTAGCGCGCAAAATCCCTATGCCTACGGGCTTAAGGTTACCAATCTCACCAGCGAGGGCGGTACGTTCCACTACAAGCTAAACACACCTGCACAGGCTGTGGAGCTGCAATTCCTCAATGGTGATGAAGTGGTGGCTACAATTCCCATGCCTGAGACCATGCTGGGCACTACCGACCATGAGTACATCGTGAACTTTGCCGATCTCAATCTTCCGGCCGGCGAGCTCAAGTGGGCCGTTAAGGTTAAAGGTGAGGTTGTTGAATCGCCGGTAGAGATTACCAGTAAGGTTCTCAAGTTCTTCTCTCCTGCAGGCGTGGCTGTAGATGTTGATCCTGCAAGCCCCGACTTCGGTTCAATGTACGTTACCGAGTCGACCGCTAAGGAATCGTCGACTTACTACACCGCATCGGTCAACGGCTCAACCGGCATTGGCCTTTACAAGTTTGACCCGCAGTTTAATGGCATCAAGAATGAGGCCGGCACCTATGGCTTCAACTGTGGCATGCAGTCGACAGGAACCACACTGGTTGACTGGCGCCCCGCCCGCATCCAGATTAGCGATGACGGCCGCATGTTTATCCTGTCTCAGCGTGTGAACACAGGCTATCCTCTTTATGAGATTAACCGCGAGACACTTGCTGCCACTCCATTCTTTGAGGGCACTCTCGACACCGGCACAGGCATCGTCACCAATGGTGATGTGCAAGTCGCTGCCGGCGTGGGCGTTGCTTTCGACTTGCAGGGTAGCGGTGAGGACCTCAAGCTGATGTTGATGACCTGCACTCCAGGCACCACAACAGTGCCCGCAAACTACAAGACTAATGAGTATAACATTGGCACCGCTACATCGTGGGGCGAGGCGCCAAGCCGCAACTTCACTGCTTTTGACGGCAAAGCCATCAACTATGCAGGAATAAACCTGGCCTATGACGGCGCAGGCGGCATCTGGATGAGTCAGTGGCGTGGCGCTCCCACCGAGAATGAGCCAAGCTATGCTTTTGCCAATGTTGAAACCGACGAACTCGTGTCGGTTGACGCCAGCATTTATAGCCGCAACGGCGGCATGGCCTTCAACAAGGATCACACACTCTTCATCCGTGGCGAGGCCTACAGCAAGACAGCCGCTGTTTACTCGGTTGAAAATGGCGCTCTCACCAAGCTCTATGAGTATAGCTGGCCAAGCTTCACCGGCTTTAACCAGTTTGCATTCGACTATGCCAACAACGTGATTGCCTGCGACAACAGCGCCGAGGTGTTTGGCATGATTCAGCTGCCCAACGGTGATGGTTTTGTTACCACTCCGGGCAACGAAGCTATTGTGATTGAGGAACCACAACCCACTCACACCTATACTGCAGTGGGTGAGCCTGCAGGCTTCTTCGGTACCGTTTGGACTCCCACTATTGAGGCTAACGACATGACTCTCAACGCTGAGACTGGCGTCTATGAGTGGACTAGTCCACAAGCTACCCTTAACGCTGGCGATAAGGTTTTGTTCAAGGTTGTTGAAGACCACTCTTGGACTATTAATTATGGTGTTGATGGTGTCCTTGATGGTGCCAACGTAGAGATTACAGCCGAGAAAGCCGGCATCTATACTCTCACCGTTTACTTCGACCCACAGAATAACAACAACGTTACCGGCAAGCTCACTCTCATTGAGGAAATCGTGCCTGAGTATAGCGAGTTCTATGCAGTTGGTTTCTTTAACAACTGGAGTACAGCCGAGAACCGCGTAGTATTTGAAGAGAAAGAGGCTGGAGTTTATGAGGCTACTCTTAACCTCGAGGCTGGCTCAGATGGTGAATTCAAGGTTATCGCCTTCGACGAGGCAGGCGCAATGACATGGTTTGGTGGTGCCGATGATAACAATCAAGGTTTCTTCTTGATCAACAACGACATGCTTGATATAGACATCACTCTTACCAATGGTGCAAACTTCCGTCCCGAGGAGGCTGGCAACTATATCATTCAAATCTATGAGAAGCCTGCCACTACCGGTATCAAGGCTATTAGCGAGCCACTGGTAATGAAGGTTTCTAAGAAATCGGATACTACAAGCATAGCAACTGTGGGTAGTGACGTTAAGGGTGGCGACAATGCATGGTACAACCTGCAAGGTGTTCGCTTCGAGAACAAGCCTGCAGCTCCCGGTATCTACATCCATGGTGGCAAGAAAGTTGTTGTTAAGTAATAACTTATAGAGATACTTTTCCCCAATTAATAAAGGTGGACTCCTCAACAGGGGTCCACCTTTTTTTGTGTGTGAGTGAAATGTTAATTATTGCAGTACAAAAGTTGTCATTTCCCAAGCTCGTTGGTGTAGAACATGCGGGCCTGTGGCATTTTGTCAAACAATTCGGGGGCGTCGTTCACACCGGGTGAGCTCCACACCGCCATGGGAATGTTGAAAATCTTGATGAACCACCGCAATGGGCGGTTGCTGTTGTAGGTCTTGCGTCCCAGTGCAACCATGTCGACCCGCGGCTCATCGCTGCACAGCAAGTGCTTGAGGTCTTGACCTATGATTGCCAATGGCGAGATGGCTTCCTCGCTGAGCATGGCCTGCTTGTAGCCTGCGCGGCACACCTGCTTGTAGCGTTCCATCGTGAAGCATTCCACCACCATGCGCTCCTTGAGTTTTGGGAAGAACTTCTCCAGCACTGCAGGGTCATCGGTCTTGTCGACAACGAGAGTTAGATTGGGGTGGGTGAGGAAAATCTCGTTGATTTCGCGCCATGTGAGTGGGGTATAGGTCTTCCCGTTGCGGCCACGCAGTGGGGTCGCTGTGAACTCGGCAATGGCGGGAGGGTCGCTTGTGTAGATGGTGTCGACCATGTCGTTGCTCGAGTGGAACGCTAGCGGCTCCCCTTCGGGCGAGATGACAATGTCGAGCTCGATGTGCTTCACACCGTGGGCTATGGCATTCATCACCGCCTCGCGGCTATTGGTGTAGGTGAGCGAGTCGATGTTGCCGCCGGCGTGCGCGCATATCGTGCGCTCGGGCACTTGTGGCTCATTGTCGCGAACGTAGGCCACAAGTGCCACAATCGCCGTTGCCAGCACTGCGAGGATGTATAGAATGATTTTTTTCAAGCCCTGAGATTAGTCTTCCTTGATTTCCCAGCCCAGTGCCGATGCACCCAGCACAGCGGCGTCGCTCTCCTTGAGCTCGCTGATGAGGATTTTAACCTTGCCCTTGAAGACCTTCATGATGTTTTTGTCGAAGGCTTCACGAATGGGGTTCATGATGTAGTCACCGCTCTTGGTTAGGCCGCCAAAGATGACGAATGCCTCGGGGCTGGAGAAGGTGACAAAGTCGGCCAGAGCCTCACCCAGGATGGTGCCGGTGTAGTTGAAAATGTCGATTGCCAGCTTGTCGCCCTTCACGGCGCAGTCATACACGTCCTTAGAGGTGATGCTGTCGATGTCGTAGTCGCGCAGCAGCGACTCATCGTTGCGAATTTCAAGGAATTCGCGTGCTGTGCGTGCCACGCCGGTAGCTGAGCAGTAGGCCTCGAGGCAACCTGTGCGGCCACAACCACACACGCGGCCGTTATTTCGCTTCATTATCACGTGTCCCAGCTCGCCTGCAAAGCCGTCGTGGCCGTAGACCATCTGTCCGTTAACCACAATACCGCTACCCACGCCTGTTCCCAGAGTGATCATGATGAAATCCTTGAGACCGCGTGCGGCGCCATAGGTCATCTCGCCAATGGCGGCGGCATTAGCGTCGTTGGTGATGAGGCAAGGAATGCCAAACTTCTCGCTGATGAGGTCGGCCAGGGGGATTGGGGTAGGCCATGGCAGGTTCACGCCGTCTTCAATAACGCCGGTAAAGTAGTTGGCGTTAGGAGCTCCAATGCCGATACCGTTGATTTTACCCTCGGCGTCGTTGGCAACTATGAGTCGGTGAAGCTCTTCGTATAGCTCGTTGATATAGTCTTCAATCTTTGAGTGCTTGCCGGTCTTGATAGAGCTGCTGGCAATCACTGTTCCGCGTGCATCCACGATGCCAAAGGCGGTGTTAGTGCCGCCCATGTCGATACCAATTACATAAGGTTTTGCCATAATGTTATGTGATTTAAAGAGTTAGTATTTATGTATTATTGTCGTTGTAAATAAGTTTGACCATTGCTTAGAAATTCATCGTGAGGCGCACGTTGAACTGGCGGCGAGTGAGGTAGTTGGGCACAGCATACTGTATCCGGTTAACGTCGGTTACCCAGTAGTAGCTGCTCACGTTGCTGATGTCGAGCAGGTTGAACGCGTCAACACCCAGCCAAATGCTCTTGAAGTGGCTGAAGAAGCCACTGCTGGGCTTGTGGCCTTCGCCCAGAATGAGGTAGGAGAGTCCCACATCCACACGCTTGTAGGCGGGCTGACGGAAGTAGCTCTGCGCGCGTGTGTGGTGAGGTGCTGTGGTTGGCAGTCCGTCGCTGATGATGCCTCGCAGACTGAACTTGATGCGTGGGAACTTGGGGAAATAGTCGGTGAAGAATATTGCCACGCTGTAACGCTGGTCGGTGGGCAACGGCACTTTAACGCCGTTTATTTCCTCCTGTGTTTTCATCAGTGAGAAACTTATCCACGAGTCGGAACCCTCAACAAACTGTCCGAAAATCTTGAAATCAACACCGGCAATGTAACCCTTGCTCGAGTTGATGCCGCTGTAGCTGAGCTTGAGGTTCTCCACCTCGTAGGGGATGAGGTTGCTCAAGTTCTTGTAGTAGACCTCGGCAGTGAGTTTGAAGGGGCGGTTAAGGGCGCGGAACGAGTAGTCACCACCCAGTATAACGTGAATGCTTCGCTGTGACTTGATGTTGCGGTTGAGCACGATGATGGAGTTGCCGTTTTCGTCGGTGCTCTGAATGCGATATTCCTTGTAGAAAGGCGACTGGTAGTAGAGTCCGCCTGCCAATCGCATGGCAAAGCGGTTGTTTCGCTCGGGCACATATCCAATGCTGAAGCGTGGCGAGATGAGCGATTCTTTGTTGAAGTCCCAGTAGCTGTAACGCACGCCGGCGTTGAATGTGAAGGCACCGGCACCGGTGTAGAGGCGATAGGTGTCCTGCACGAATGCCGAGATGCGGTTGGTGCTGATGTCGTTGCTTGAACTCATGCTGTAAATCACGTTCACCTGCTCGGGGATGTGAGGCAGCGAGTAGCCTGCCGAGTCGCGCCATTGCCACTCGCGCGAACGCTCGTAGATGACATCGTGCCTGAACTGCACGCCATAGCTGATGTTATTCTTGTTTAAGCCAATGTTGCCCTTGAGCGACGCGCTGTAAACGTTGATTTTGAGTCGGTTGCGCGCATGCTCGTGATACTTGCCCACGCCAAGCTCTCCTCCCACGCTCTCCTCGCCGCTGGTGCCGGCCTGGTCGAGCCAGTACTCGCCGTGAATGTCGTAGGACACGAGTTCGTCGGTTCGGTAGGCGCTACCGGTGAGGGTGAGGTCGGAACCCTTATCATTGAACTTGTAGTTCATTTGCAGGGCACCAAAGTAGGTGTGGAACTTATCTTTTTCCTGTCCGTCGAAATAGACGAGGAACGACTTGGCGTTGGTCGATGTGCCAAAGCTGGTCTCGCGGTTGGCGGGAGTGAAGCTGTAGTCGTTGATTGACACGTTGCCCAGCAGCGACACTTTGAACTTCTTGCTCGGCGACAACGTGATGTGGGTCTGATAATCAAAGAATTGTGGATCATACTCGCCTTTTGACTCCAGCGAGCCCAGCATCGACGAGTTGCGCTTGTAGCGCACGCCATGCATCTGCGAGAACTTGCCGGTGCTGTGTCCCAGTGTGAGACTGCCACCCTGCAGGCTAGCGCTCAGGCTGCCCTCAAACGACTGTGGCTCCTTGTAGGTGATGTCGAGCACACTCGACATCTTGTCGCTGTACTCGGCGTTGAAGCCACCGGTTGAGAAAGTGACTTTCTGCACCATGTCGCCGTTGATGATACTCAATCCCTCCTGCTGACCGTTGCTCACCAGTTGCGGACGATACACCTCGATGCCGTTGATGTAGACGCTGTTCTCATCGTAGGTGCCACCGCGCACCATGTACTGTGCGCTCATCTCGTTCTTGCTGCTCACACCGGCCTGCGTGGTAATGACATTTTCCACTGTGTTGCCACTGGCGCTGGGGGTGAGCTTAGCCACCTCCACGTCGATGTCCTGCATTGTGTTGGTCTGGCGCTTGTATTCAGTCACTTGCACCTCGGCAAGTTCGACTACCGACTTATAGAGCTTGGGGCTTAGTGTTACCGGACTCACGGGCTTGATGAGGCGCCGCTTCACGTCGCTGTAGCCGATGCACGAGAACACCACGTCGATGGTGTCCTTGGCGGGCACGCTAATCTCATAATGTCCTTTCAAGTCGGTATTCACACCCAAGGTAGTGCCCTGAATGCGCACTGTGGCAAACTCAAGCGGGTTATTGAACTCGTCAACAACCGTGCCTGAGATTTTAATCTGCCCGTTCATTGCCAATGCCGTAGACATCATTGCCACAAGCATGGCTATCTTGCTTATTATATTTCTCATTATTTATTATAACGAGAAAAAGGAGAGATTAGTATTTTACTTGTTTAAAACCACGCACAAGTGTAAAAAAATGCACCCCTTGCGAGGTGCATTTCTTAATGATTCAACTTTTACAGAATGATTATTTTACAATAACCTTCTTGCCACCGTTGATGTAGATGCCGGGAACAGCAGGCTTGCCGTTGAACTTAACACCCTGCAGATTGTAGTAGGTGTTGTCGGCCTTGTTCTCGGTGTTCAGGTTCTCAATAGCGGTGGGGGCGTAGTATATAAACTCAACCTCAAATGGAGCAGTGATCGACAAGGGTTTTAATTCGGGAGCCGAAGTAACGCGGATGATGTAAACACCTTCGTTCTCCATCTTGAAGTTAGCGCCATCAACCAATTGTGTTGGAGTGTTGAGCAAGTCATTGGTAATCAGGTAGTAGCCAACGCTTGCATTGTCAACGCCACCAAACCACATGATGCCACCATCGTAGGGATAGATAATCTTGAACTCATCGCCTGCGGCGAGGTCAGCCTTAGCCTCAAATGTGCCCTCTTCAACCTCATCAAATGCGATGCAGTTAGCAAAATTCTCTTGCTCCCAACCGTTGAATGAACCGGTGAGGTAAAGGCCGTCCTCAATTACCAGAGGTGCACCCTCGAGTTGGGCGGTAACCTCGTTGGTCTCGGGATTGTAGGTCACGAAGAGAGTATATTCACCTTCACTTGCAACTGGAATATAGTAGTTGTTGGCGGGGTAGGCAACATCCCAAGCGTGGTCTTGAACAACCTTGAACTCAACAGCGCCTGCATTGAGGTTGGTGGGTTCGCTTGTCCACACGTAGATGCCCTCGTCAGTGAGAGTCATCTCGGGAGCCTCGGTAGGAGTCCAGTCGTTGGTCATGCCAAAGAGGGCTGCGGGAGCGCCGCACACGGCATAGGTGTGCTCGGGCTCGTCACCGGCGATATCATAGCAAGCTATGTAGTTGGCACCGGCATATTGATAAACCTTGTCGCCAATAACGTCAAGCCATTGAGTGCAGATGCCGCCATTGTTGAGGTCCTTGCCAGTGTCTTCGACAGTTACCAGTGGGGCCTCGGCGTTCATCTCGGCAATGGCAAAACCGTCGCCATAGTTGCGGTCGGCTGGCTTGAGCGAGTAAATCACGAGGTTCTTGCCATCGCGGGCAAATGGTTTCATGCCTGTGAGGTTAGCCTTCTGTGGCAGAGTGAAAGCAGTAGCGGTGAACTCGGTCTTGTCCTCATCGAGAGTCATGTCATAGGGGTTGATGCCACGCCAGTACAACATGTAGTGCATGGTGCCGTCGGCTGCCTCATAGGGCTCTACAACACTGCCGCTGTTGGCAATGTTTGTAGCTCCGGTGGCAGGAATCAAAGCGATATGGTCAACATCAATCTCACCCTCAACGAATGGAACATACATCACACCGGTCGACTTGGCTGTAACCAAGTAGAGAGCTCCTTCTTCAAGGAGGTTACCCTCGGCGTTGCCCATGTAGTCCATGCGGCCGTTCTCCTCGGGGAAGTCAACAAAGATGTTGCCCACCACGTCGATGGGTTCGCCACCACCAGCGGGGAAAATCTTGAAGATGGTGGTGTCGGCCATGAAGTTGCCTGGCCAGCTGTTGTCAACGCGCACAATCACGTTGCCTGCCTGGTCCTTGGAGATTGCGGGCCACGAAGCTGTTGCGCCAGTAACGCCCCATTCGGTTGCACCCTCGGCATTGTAGGCATAGATTTTGCCTTCAACTTTGTTGTTGATAAGGACTTGTCCGTCAAGCATAACACTTTGGCGAGTGTTGGCTAGGGCGGGAGCAGCGGTTTCCCATGCTTTAGTGAGCTGCAACTCTTGTGCGTTGCCAGCAAACGCTGCAGCGACAACTGCAGCCAGAAGTAGGAATTTCTTCATAATAATAATGGTTTTAGTTAATAAAAAATTGAGTAAGTCTTTGTATGATAGAAATATGGTTAAAGATATTGTTGAAAAAATAGAGTATGCAACTATGCTAATAATTCAACTCACAAAAATAACTTTTTTTATTAATGTGACAAAATTTTTCAAGCAAAAAAAGAAAAAAATAAGCAGATTTAATGTTTTCGTAACTTTTGCCTATCTTTTTCAATTGGAGTTGTGACTAGTTGGTAGTTGAGAAACGGTTGAGCAGGTTGGAGCATGCGTCTTCAAGCAGGTCGAGGACTAGCTCGAAACCCTCGGCACCCTCGTAGTAGGGGTCGGGAACATAGTCGTAGTGCGCACGAAGCTTCACGATATAGTCGCCCATCATCACAATTTTCCTCTCGTGAGCGGGACAACCGGCCATGCGCATGAGGTTGCGGCGATTGCTCTCGTCCATGGCAACGATGACGTCGAAATAATCGAAATCGCTATAGTCGATGGGGCGTGCGCGATGGGTGAGATTGTAGCTGCGACGACTGGCATGGCGGCGCATGCGCGGGTCGGGCAACTGGCCGCGATGACCGCTGTAGGTTCCGGCCGAGTCAATCTCGAATTGCTTGCCGAGGCCGCGCTCATCAACCAGTCTTTGCATCACTCCCTGAGCTGCCGGTGACCGGCAAATGTTGCCCAGGCATACAAAAAGAATTTTGATTTTTTTCATGCCACAAAGTTACGAAACATCGGCCAACTCACCAAAAAAGTTGTTAGGGAAGGCGATTCCCTGATGGGAGGAGAATGAAAAAAACAAAAAAAAGGTGTTTGATTTTGTAGTTTTCAAGGGTTGCACTATCTTTGCAGTCGATTTCAAAAAAATCAATTGTAATTACAATGAAGATAATAAATAAAGTCGACGAGCTGAGAAAGCAGGTCGAGATGTTTCGTGGTGAGGGCAAGTCGATAGGCTTAGTCCCCACAATGGGTGCGCTGCATGGTGGCCACAAGTCACTCGTGGAGCGTGCACGCAGTGAGAACGATGTGGTGGTGGTGAGTGTGTTTCTCAATCCCACTCAATTTAATAACAAGGAAGACTTGCGCACCTATCCGCGCACTGCCGAGGCCGATGCGGCAATGCTTGAGAGTTGCGGCGTGGACATCGCTTTCATGCCCACTGTTGAGGAGATATACCCTGAGCCCGACACTCGCGTGTTCAAGCTTGGCCCTGTTGCCGAGGTGATGGAAGGTGCTATGCGCCCGGGCCATTTTAATGGCGTGTGCCAAATTGTGAGCAAGCTCTTCATGATGGTGGAACCCACTCGCGCCTACTTTGGTGAGAAGGATTTCCAGCAGATAGCCGTTATTCGCGCCATGATCAAGCAGCTGGGATTCAAGCTCGACATCGTTCAGTGCCCCTGCATCCGCGAGGACGACGGTCTTGCCAAGAGCAGCCGCAACGTTCGCCTCACACCGCAAGTGCGCAAGGTTGCGCCCAACATTTATCGCGTGTTGTGCGACAGTCTGGAGTTTGCCCATGACCACAGTGTGGAGCAGACCCACGACTGGGTTGTTGCCACGCTTAACGCCTATCCCGAGATGGAGGTTGAGTATTTCTCGATATGCGACGGCATCACGTTGCAGCCTGTCGAGGACTGGGACGCGAGCGACTACATTGTGGGCTGTATCACCGTTTACTGCGGCGACGTGCGTGAAATCGACAACATCACCTACAAGAAGCCTGAGTCGCTGTGATGAGAGAAATTGTGTGTGGCACGGTTTTTGCATGTCGTGTCTCACATTATTAATATAACACAATTTTTGCACTATGTTTATTCAAGTTGTAAAATCTAAGATTCATCGTGTAACCGTCACTGGCGCCAACCTCGACTACATTGGCAGCATCACCATCGACCGGGACTTGATGGATGCCGCCGGCATCATGGAGGGAGAGCGCGTGTTCATTGTGAATAACAACAACGGTGAGCGCTTCGACACCTATGTTATTCCGGGTGAGCGCGGCAAGGGGGAGATTTGCCTCAATGGCGCAGCCGCCCACAAGGTGAACATTGGCGACATTGTGATTATTATGGCTTATGCCATTATGCAACCCGAGGAGGCTCAGGGCTTTAAACCCAAGGTGGTGTTCCCCGAGACCTCTACCAACAAGCTGATTTAGATGACTGTAGTATAGTAATTGGAGTATAGGACTTTAATTAACTTACTACCGACAACTGACAACTGATAACTCACAACTGACAACTGATAACTCACAACTGATAACTCACAACTGATAACTCACAACTGATAACTGACAACTGATAACTGACAACTGATAACTGACAACTGATAACTGACAACTGATAACTGACAACTGATAACTCACAACTTAATATATGTTTGAAAATCTAAGCGAAAGACTTGAACGCGCGTTCAAGGTGCTCAAAGGTGAAGGCAAGATTACCGAGATTAATGTTGCCGAGACCCTCAAGGAGGTGCGCCGCACTCTAATCGAAGCCGACGTAAACTACAAGGTGGCCAAGTCGTTTACCGACACTGTGAAGCAGAAGGCTATAGGCCAAAACGTTATCAACTCGTTGAAGCCCAAGGAGCTGATGATCAAGATCGTTCACGATGAGCTCACCGAGCTCATGGGTGGCGAGCAGGCTCCATTCAACGTTGAGGGCAATCCGGCCATTATCCTGATGTCGGGTCTGCAAGGTTCGGGTAAGACAACCTTCTCGGGCAAACTTGCCAACCGCCTCATCAAGCGCAGCCCATTGCTGGTGGCATGCGACGTGTATCGTCCCGCTGCCATCGAGCAGCTCAAGGTGCTGGGCGAGCAGATTGGCGTTCCGGTCTACAGCGAACCCGAGAACAAGAATCCGGTTGAGATTGCCCAGCATGCCATTGCCGAGGCCCGTGCCAAGGGGCATGGCGTGGTGATTGTCGACACCGCAGGTCGCCTTGCTGTCGACGAGGAGATGATGCGCGAAATCAAGGCTATAAAAGATGCTATTCAGCCTAACGAGACACTCTTCGTTGTCGACTCGATGACCGGTCAGGATGCCGTGAACACAGCCAAGGCATTTAACGACCGCCTCGACTTCGACGGCGTTGTGCTCACCAAGCTCGACGGTGACACTCGTGGTGGTGCCGCCCTGTCGATTCGCACTGTTGTCAACAAGCCTATCAAGTGGGTGGGAACAGGCGAGAAGATGGAGGCTATCGACCCCTTCCGCCCCGCTGGTATGGCCGACCGCATCCTCAACATGGGCGATATCGTGTCGCTCGTCGACCGCATGCAGCAGCAGTATGACGAGGAGCAGGCCCGCGAGTTGCAGAAGAAGATTGCTAAGAACAAGTTTGACTTCAACGATTTCATGTCGCAAATTGCCAAGATTAAGAAGATGGGTAACCTCAAGGACTTGGCATCAATGATTCCAGGCGTGGGCAAGGCAATCAAGGACATCGATATCGACGACAACGCTTTCAAGGGCATTGAGGCCATCATCAACTCGATGACACCCTACGAGCGCGAGCACCCCGAGGTGATTAACGGCAGTCGCCGCCAGCGCATTTCGCGAGGCAGTGGCACCAGCATTCAGGAGGTGAACCGCCTGCTCACGCAGTTTGAGCAAACTCGCAAAGCGATGCACAAGGTGAGCAACATGAGCCCCAAGCAGCTCATGCGTGCCGGCCGTCGCCGCTAGGGTTATAATAAAACGGCTCATTTTGCGTTCTTTAAGATAGAGAACAATCAATAATTAATTTAATTATGAAGAAGATTTTAGTAATAGCCGTGGTGGCATTGCTGGGGTGCGCCAGCGCATGGGCCCAAAAAGGGCAGATGGCGGCTGGTGTGAATCTGCTCTACGGCTCGGAGGTCAACTCGCTGGGTCTGGGTGCCAAGTTCCAGTATGGCATTCTTGAGCAGCTTCGCGGCGAGGCGTCGTTCAACTATTACTTTCGCAACAACGGCTTCCACATGTGGGACATCAATGCCAATGCCCACTATCTGTTTCCCATCACCGAGAAGTTCAGGGCCTATCCGCTTGCAGGTCTCACTGTGGTGAATAAGAGCTATAGCGACGTCGATGATTCTATAACCCGCTTTGGCCTTAACCTGGGTGGCGGCTGCGAAATGGCGGTGACCCCCCAAATCTCGGTCAACGCCGAGTTCAAATACTCGATTGTGAGCACCATCGACCAGGTAGTGATTGGCGTGGGTGCGGTCTACAAGTTCTAGTGTCGTCGAGAACGCGGTAATTGAGGGCATGAAACGTTAAAAATGTTGCCCTTGTTGTGGTAAAAAATCTTAATTACTTGGTAGTTAAAGAGTTTTTGCCTACCTTTGTCGCCCGTTTTGCTGCTGGGCACTCAGTTGTGCCGGTTGCAATCATGGGCTTGGCGCGGCTGGAATGGGCCGTGCATTGCGATGGCCGGGCCGGTCGGTGGCGGTGGGCGTTAATGCCTGAGTCCCAAGGCTGAAGCCTGGCGATGGTTAAAGAAAAACTTTAAAGTATGAAGAAATTTTTATTTTTAACTGTAACAGTGCTGGCGCTCGTGCTGATTTTCACTTCGGCATCGGGCAATGTTGCTACCGATAGCCGCATTGGCACCCGTGCCGCGAGTTTTACAATAGGCAACGACAGCAGTGTGCTCACCCTCAATCAGTTGAGGGGCAAGTGGGTGTTGCTCACCCTGTGGTCGTCGGCCGACGCTGTCGCGCGTCTCGACAACATGCGCTACAGCCGCATTGCCCGCAACAACGATAAACTGGTGCAGGTGGCGGTGAACTTCGACCGCAGCCGTGCCCTCTTCGACGAGGTGGTGAGCGCCGATAGCCTCGACCTCTCGAGCCAGTACTACTGTGAGCGTCAGGACCGCAAGCAGTTTGACCAAAAGTGGGGCACTGCCGAGCAGTTCAACACTTATCTCATCGACTCGCGCGGAGTGGTTGTCGCCGTCAATCCGGGCGACAAGGAACTCCAGGCCGCCATCAAGTGAGCCGGCGAGTTTTTTTAAAACAATGCAATAAAAAAATTTCGACTTCCATGCAGTGTGGCTGCCGGGAGTCGTTTTTTTGTGGGCCGATGCAGATGAATGCATGAATATGTTCTACGGCATGTTTTGTTGTGGAAAGGGTGCTTTTGCCGGTTTTTTTTAAGCGGAGGGGTCAATTTTAACAGTAAAAATTAGAATAATTCAAAAAAAAATTGTTTCTTTGCACCTTAATAAATAACGCATTAAAGCCCGTTAGTAGGTTGATATGCAATGAAACACTATAGAGCTCCATTGTCTCTCAGCCGATTAATGGGATCCATTGGTGGCTATTATAGTCTTTATTTTGCCGTGATTAACTTTCTACAGTGCGCTTGATTTAATGCCTGTTATGAGAAAATTTTAACTTTTAAAACTAATAATAATTATTAATTTTTTTTCAATGCTTATGAGTCTTAAAAAACTTTTATTGCTAACGGCTGCAATACTGATATCTCTCGCGGCGACCGCACAGGTCAAAGTGACTGGTGTCGTAGTATCGGCCGAGGACAATGAACCCGTTATTGGTGCTCATGTATCGGAAAAAGCAAAGCCAACTAATGGTACAGCCACCGACTTTGACGGTCGCTTCACCATTACCGTGCCTTCACTCAAGAGTCACATCATTGTGAAGTACATGGGTCTTGCCGACGCCGATGTGCAGGTCACCCAGGGTGAGATGAAAATCGTTTTGCAAAACGATGAGAAGACCACTCTTGAGACAGTGGTTGTGACTGGTTATCAAAACATCGACAAGCGCCTCTTTACCGGTGCAACATCGAGCATCAAGGCCGACAAGGCTAAGCTCGACGGTGTGGCCGACGTGTCGCGTGCACTCGAGGGACGTGCTGCAGGTGTGAGCGTGCAGAACGTGTCGGGTACCTTTGGTACCGCTCCCAAGATTCGCGTGCGTGGTGCTACCTCAATCTACGGTAGCAGCCGCCCACTGTGGGTTGTCGACGGTGTAATCCTTGAGGATAACGTTGAGCTCGATGCCGACGCCCTCTCAAGTGGTGACGCCACAACCCTTATCGCCAGCGCCATCGCCGGTATCAACGCCGACGATATCGAGAGCTTCCAGATTCTTAAGGACGGTTCGGCAACATCAATCTATGGTGCTCGCGCCATGGCAGGTGTGATTGTCGTTACCACCAAGCAGGGTCGCTCGGGCCAGGCCAGCATCAACTACACCGGCGAGTTCACCTATCGCTTGAAGCCCATGTATCGTGAGTTCAACATCAGTAACTCGCAAGAGCAGATGAGTATTTACAGGGAACTCGAGTCAAAGGGATGGTTAAGTTTCGCAAGCCTTGCCAACTCTTCAAGCTCTGGTGTGTACGGTACCATGTACAAGCTCATGGACCAGTACAATCCCGCCACCGGTTTTGGTCTTCCCAACACCACCGCTGCCAAGAACGCCTACCTGCGTGAGGCTGAGTTCCGTAACACCGACTGGTTTGACCTGTTGTTCAATAACAATATCTCTCAAAACCACGCCATCTCTATTTCGGGTGGTACCGAGCGCGGTCGTTTCTACACCTCGGCTTCGGTAATGTATGACCCGGGATGGACCAAGCAGAGCGAGGTGCAGCGTTACACCTTCAACGCCAATGCCAGCTATGACCTGTCAAAGACTTTGACTATTAAGCTGTTGACCAGTGATAGCTACCGCAAGCAGCGCGCCCCCGGTACTCTGAGCCAGGACATCGACGTTGTAAACGGTGCCGTGAGCCGCGGCTTCGATATCAACCCCTACAGCTACGCCTTGAACACATCGCGTACTGCCGACCCCAATCAGATTTACACTCGTAACTACGCTTCGTTCAACATCTTCCACGAGCTCGACCAGAACTACATCGACCTGGGCGTGACCGACCTCAAGTTCCAGGGCGAAATCACTTGGAAACCAATTCAAGGTCTTGAAATCAAGGGTTTGGCTTCTTACCGCTTCAACAGCAGTACCCAAAACCACTATGTGAAAGACGACTCTAACCAGGCCAACGCCTACCGCGCCGGTATCGACCCCGAGAACGCAACAATTCGTGCTTACAACACCTACCTCTACACCGACCCCGATGAGCCCAGTGCACTTCCTGTAACCGTGCTCCCCAAGGGTGGTATCCTGTTCCACGATGTGAACTCGATGTCGCAGTTTGACCTGCGTGCTCAGGCACAATATAACAAGAGCTTCAACGAGAAGCACCTCATCAACCTGCTTGCCGGTTTTGAGCTCAGCAAGATTGAGCGTCACGCCGAGAGTTTCGAGGGTTGGGGTATCGTTTATGAGAACGGTAACATTCCTTTCCTCGACAAGAACCTCTTCAAGCAGCAAGTTGAGGAGAATCACAACTACTATAGCGAAGCTTGGCGCTACGGCCGCAACATGGCCTACTACGCAATGGGCAGCTACTCATTCTTGGGCAAGTACATCCTCACCGGTACCTTCCGTTATGAGGGTTCTAACAAGCTGGGTAAGGCCAAGAAGAGCCGCTGGTTGCCCACATGGAACGTCTCGGGTGCTTGGAACGCAAGCGACGAGTCGTTCTTCATCAATGCTCCTTTCTATCAGAAGGGAATTTGGAGCTACGCTAAGCTCCGTCTATCTTACTCGCTGACCGCCGATGCCGGCCCAAGCAGCGTGTCTAACGCACTGCCAGTTTACTATCCTGACAAACCATGGCGCCTGAAACCCGAAGATGCCGAGATGGATCTCTACCTGAGCAACATCGCCAACACCGAGCTTACCTATGAGAAGAAGCACGAGTTTGACGTGGGTATTGACCTCGGTTTCTATCACAACCGCATCAACTTGGTGTTTGACTGGTACAAGCGTAACAACTACGACCTGATTGGTGGTGTTTACACCGAGGGTGTGGGTGGTATTACCCACAAGTATGCCAACGTTGCCGAGATGAAGTCACACGGTGTTGAGTTCACCCTGTCGACCCGCAACATCGAGGCTGTGAAGCCAGGCGACTTCGAGTGGAGCACCGACTTTACCTTCGCTTATGCCAAGAACAAGATTACAAAACTCGTGTCGCGTAGCCGCATCATCGACCTCGTTCCCGGTACCGGTTTCGCCCTCCAGGGCTATCCCGTGCGCGCCATCTTCTCAATCCCATTTGCCGGATTGAACGACGAGGGTCTTCCCACATTCTATGACGAGAATGGCGACATTACAGTTGGCGGTATCTACTTCCAGCAGTTCGACAACTTGGACTTCCTCAAGTATGAAGGTCCGGTTGATCCTCTCTACACCGGTGGTTTCGGTAACAACTTTAGCTGGAAGGGTTTCCACCTGAACGTGTTCTTGACCTACTCGTTCGGCAACAAGCTGCGCTTGCCCGCCGACTTCTCTTATGCCTACGGCGACATGACCGCCAACACTCGCGACATGAAGAACCGCTGGGTTTTGCCAGGTGACGAAAACTTCACCGATATCCCAGCCATCGCTTCTACCCGCCAGGCTAACAACTGGACAGGTAGTGTGTTGAGCCGTGCCTATAACTCCTACAACTATTCTACAGTGCGCATCGCTAGTGGTGGTTTCATTCGCTTGAAAGAGGTATCTCTAACTTATGACATCCCTACACGCGTGCTTAAGGCCCTTCGCCTGAACACTGCTTCGGTTAAGCTCAGCACTACCAACCTGTGCCTGCTCTATGCCGACAAGAAACTCAACGGTCAGGATCCTGAGTTCTTCAATGCCGGTGGTGTGGCAACTCCATCGCCCAAGCAGTTCACTCTCACAGTGCGTCTGGGACTTTAATTAATTATATGTGAATGTTAAATTTAAGCTAAGATATAATTATGAAATTAAAATATTTATTTTTAGCAGGAATTGCACTGATTGCCATGTCGTCGTGCAGCGACTTCCTCGACAAGCCCACCGACACGCGTGTGACCTTGCAAAACGAGGAGCAGTTGCGCATGCTCATGATTAGTGCTTATCCTAGTGGCAACTATGCATTGCCTTGCGAGATGTCGAGCGACAATGTTATCGACAATAATGCTCCCAGCATGACAGGCGTTCGCTTCAATCTGGATTCTTACAATCGCAACGACGACGAGGCATTTGCGTGGGAGGATATCCGTAGCGATAGTGGGTCAGACTCACCCTCAAGCATATGGGAGAACTTCTATAACTCAATTGCTACTTGTAACGCAGCGTTGCAAAAGGCCGAGGAGCTAGAAGCTGCGGGAGAAGGTTCCGACAAGCTAAATGCCATTAAGGGCGAGGCGCTCGTCACTCGTGCTTATTGTCACTTTATTCTTGCTAACATTTTCTGCATGCCATGGCGTGGTGAGCAATTAAGTAACAATCCCGATGAAACTCCGGGTATCCCCTATGCTACCGAGCCTGAGACTACCGTTAAGCCTCACTACGAGCGCGGTTCTCTTGCTGAGACTTATGCTAAGATTCGCAAAGACCTTGAGGATGGACTGCCATTAATCAACGATGGCTACTACGAGGTTCCCAAGTATCACTTCAACAAGCAGGCTGCCTATGCTTTTGCTTCTCGTTTCTATTTGTTTACTCGTGAATATGAGAAGGTGCTTGAATGCGCTAACCAGGTGTTTGGCGGTGCCGACGTTGATGTGACACCCTACTTGACCGACGTGTGGACTCAGACTACACTTAACTATGACTATGAGTATGCTCGCTATTATGCTAATACTTCTCATCAGCGCAATTTCCTTGTGATTCCCACCTATTCTATTATGGATCGTCACATTAGTGGTCGTCATCGTTATGCCCTTAACCGTGAGGCCGCTCGCGCAACCCTGCGTGGTCCTGGCCCAACTTGGGAATCGTGTCGCTACATCAACAACACCACCAAGGAAACCTTCGCCATGTTCCCCTGCTTCCAGGCACTGTGGTTAAATGGTGGTCAAGAGTATGGTGTGTGGTGGGCAGCTTCGATTGGTGAGCAGTTTGAGTACACCGACAAGATTGCCGGTATTGGCTACGCTCACATCATGCGCTGCGAGTTCACAGGCGAAGAGGTGCTGCTTAACCGCGCCGAGGCCAAGCTCTTCCTTGGCGACATCGACGGTTGTGTTGCCGACCTTGGCATTTGGGAGAATGGTCACCGCAACAGCCCATCGGTTATTTCTGATGGTCGCATGATAGCTTGGAGCAAGGAAGCCGTTGTCGACTTCTACACTCGCGCCGAGAATGGATATAAACAATATCTCGACAGCTTGCACTTGGGCAAGGAATACAATGAGAGAATCTACTTTGGCATTGCACGTCCTATCAACATCGACCAGGTGTGCCCATCAACTCATCAGCTCACTGCCGAAATGATGCCATTCATGCAATGCATCCAGCACTTCCGCCGCATTGAGTTCATTCACAATGGTATGCGCTGGTTCGACATCAAGCGCTTGGGCCTTAGCGTTAAGCACGTGATTGGCAAGGATGCTCGTGTTGAGATTCTTAATCCTAACATTAGCTCTGGTAAGCTCGATAAGAGACTTGCATTCCAGATTCCTAATGAGATTATTGCTGCTGGTATTACTCCTAGCAATCGCAATGGCGAGCTAACGACACCCCAGCAGGCTCCAAAGCGACAAATAACTGATGTTCCTTACTACCCTAATTAATATTCCGCACTATGAAGAAGTATTTTAAATATATAGGTGCAATAGCACTGGTGGCTATGGCTGCAATGTCGCTCTCATCTTGTAGTGAGAAGGGATTTGATGAGACCATCTTCCCCGATGTTACCGATGAACTCGACCCCAGTAGCTATACCTATAAATTCGACAAGTGGCTCAAGGAAAATTATCTCGACGTCTATAATCTCGAGTTCCAGTATCGACTCAAGGACACCGAGACCGACATGTATTACAACCTTGAGCCTGCAACTCTCACCAACTCTATCGACCTTGCTGTACTTGCCAAGCACATGTGGTTTGACGTGTATGAAGAGGTTACCGGCAGCAAGGAGTTTGTTAAGATGTACGGTCCACGCATTCTCATGCTTGTGGGCTCACCCGCAATCAACCCCCAGTCGGGTACAATTGTTGTGGGTCTTGCCGAGGGTGGCATCAAGGTCACTCTGCTCAATGTTAACACCATGAATGTTAACAACATCTACGCCCTCAACGGCGACTACTTCCACACCATGCATCACGAGTTCGCTCACATCTTGCACCAGACCAAGAGCATTCCTCGTGAGTTCCAGCTCCTGTCGCTGGGTCACTATGATGCCTCCAACTGGCAGGATCGCGACCCACGCGTGGTTAATTCGCTTGGTTTCGTTACCCCTTATGGCTCTAGCGAGATTCGTGAGGACTTTGCCGAGACTATTGCCAACTACATCACCAAGACCGATGCCGAGTGGGAGCAAATTTGGCTCAACGCCAGCCGCGGTTTCTGGACCGAGGGCGATGAAACCTCGCAAGACCTGAGCACACTCACCTATTACACCTATTTCTACTATGAGAACAATGAGGTGAATGATGAGAAGCGCAAGGGTACCACTTGGAACAACATTAACTTCAACGAGGACGGCACCATGACCCTCAAGGGCCAGTACCAGCGCGGTAAGGGCACACCCACCAAGCAGGAAGACGGCACCTATCTCGACGAGGATGGCAAGCTGTGCGACCGCCAGGGCTACCTGCTCGACAGCGAGGGCAACCGCATCCCCATCATCGTCTATGACGTAGAGGACCGCGACGGAGTTGATGGCGTGGCACTGCTCACCCAGAAGATTAACATCGCTCGCACTTGGTTCCGCGAGCAGTGGAACATCGACCTCGATGCACTGCGCAATGCTGTTCAAACTCGCGTTAGCAACTACACTCCCGAGATTCTTGAGAGCCTGCGTCAGCAAGTTTATGGCATTCAGTGATAGTATTAATTCTTTAATTCACACATGAAATTATGAAGAAATTATTTTATATATTTGCTTTAGGACTCACGCTGTCGATGGCATCGTGCGCTCCCAGCGAGGTCGACGACATCTTTGATGAGAACCCTGCGGTGCGCATCGACAATGCCGTTAAAAACTACACCGAGTTGCTCAAGAGCAATGGTGGCCGCTGGAACATGAAATACTTTGCCAACGGCGACGAGGGAGGTTACAACTTCATGATGCTCTTCAAGAACGGTTCGGTGGAGATTTCGGGCAAGAACTACTACACAGGCGACGCGTTCGTTCAGGATGAGTCGATGTGGGAGGTTATTGCCGACTACGGTCCCGTGCTCACTTTCAACACCTATAATGAGGTGTTCCACCTTTTCTCCGACCCCGTCCCCGATGGTACCGGTCTGGGTGGCGACTATGAGTTTATAGTTATGAAAGCCGAGGAGAACAAGATTACACTGCGTGGCAAGAAGACCGGCATCACTGCCGTGCTTGAGCGAGTTACCGACAATGTTACCGACCAGGAATTTTTTGCCGAGGTTGAAGCCAACCGTGCCGCTTCGTTCTCGACATTGGTCGACACACTCTACATCACTACCTCAACTGGCTACCAGTTTGCCGCAGTTGGTCACAACGATGAGGTGTGGACAATCTTCCCCGCCGCCGGTGACCGTGCCGCTAACATTATCGACTACCCCGAGATTATGAACTCGATGTCGACCCGCAATGGTATTCGCTTCATGGAGCCATTGAGTTTCTTCACCGAGTATGACCCCGAGGCATTTATTCCTCAGGATTTCACAATCCAAGAGGATGGCTCGCTGCTTGCCGAGGATGGCGTGACTCGCATCACTGCCGGCCCATTAAGCAATGTGTTTGCAGCTAAGCTCAACACATTTGTTGTCGACAAGACCGATATGGGTGGTGACTTCAAGACCTACTACGAGAACTTTACCACCGGTGCTCGTGCAGCATTGCGCCGCACCATCAACGATCTGTGTTTCACCTATTTCAATATCTTCGACAGCAGGCGTTTCAATCGCTTCGCTATGCAGTTCAAGGCGGCATCGCTCAGTTGCGCAATCTTCCTTGACTACACTATCGTTGATGACAACACAGTTAGCATTTCGTTCAACCCCAATGCCGCTACACCCTACAACAATAATGGTAAGACCTATTATAACGGTGTTGAACAGTTGCGCGACTTTATTGCTATGTTGACTTCGCGCCAGCTCTCATTCAAGACCGACAATGTTCTCCGTCCTACGGTCTTGACCATGTATGACAAGGCTAACCCCGAGAACTACTTCGTTCTGAAGATGACTCAAAACGCTAACTACGTCGACGAGTCGACAATTGAATATTAATATCCGGAACATTAATGGGATAATCGGATTCAGTAACATGCATGTCTGGTTATCCCATTATTTTCTATGATTTTTAATTCATATTTTTGATTTTGTAAAAAAAAACATTATTTTTGCAAGATAATTAAAATTTTTATTGTTTAATCTTTAATACTATTGTTATGAAGAAATTATTCCTTCTTTCTTTAGTTGCTGCTATGGTTGGAACAGCTAATGCTGCTCCTGCAAAGCACATGGTAAATGCTGGCGAGGCTCGCGTCAACAAGGCTGCTACGATCATGAAGGCTAGCCCCGAGAAGACCCAGGCTATGCGCCATGCCGAAGCTCGCGTTCAGGGTCTTTCTATTCAAGACCTTGGCAAGCGCAACACCCTCCAGCCCAAGGCCGAGGGCGACAACGCTTTCCTCTATTACATTCGTCCACGTGCTACATTTGAGTTGGCTTTTGACTTCTCGACCTATCGTGGCTATTCAGACCTTGCAGTAGGTCCTGCCTTTTACCCACTCACTTGGGCTAACAAGAGTGATGCCGATGCTGGTCACACCTGGCAATACTTCGATATGACCGGCGAGGATGTGCAAGAGTCAACCGATTATGACCTGATTACCACACCCATGTTCACCACAGTCGGTTACCAAAACTATTGCCCAGTGCTTTATGCTGGTGAGACCAACGTGTTCCAGGATCCTCACATGATGATGTGGGGTGGTGACGGTACTATCGTCTTCAACAATGGCTCAAGTAGTAAGTATCCCGTTGGTGCATTTGACAGCTGGAGCGATTCAATCTATCTTGACACCTACAACGTTGGCTTGAACTGCGTTTACTATGCTGCCAATTATGCCGATACCTACGACAACCTTTGGACCGAGGAGCTTAAGGAAATCTACGCGAGCGATGCCGATAACATCTCTAACGCTCGCCTTGAGGGTCTGTTGCAATTCATGCCTGCTCCCGCAAGTCCTTACATCATCAACAACGTTCGTTGGCTCGCTTACTGGAAATCAACTATAGGTTATGACCTCAAGTTCTCAATCCTTAAGCAAAACGAGGATGGCAGCTTTGAGACTATTGCCACAACCAGTACACCACTTGCCGCTCAAAGCGAGTTCCGCGGTGCTTATCACCTGTTCCCACTTAAGACTCAACTTAGTGGTGGCGTTGAGCAGGAAGGTGTTGTAATTGATGGTCCGGTTATCTTTATGCTTCACGGCTTCCACGAGGAAGGCATGGATGAGGGTGTTACCAACTTCCTCTCGCCCATCGAGATGATGTACCGCGACTATATGGAGATGACCCAGTATTGGGATGCCGGTTCAATGGTTTCGTTCGACTACAACAACAATGGCACTACCGAGCGCTACACCAGCGCCGAGACAATCCAGGGTGGTTACTATTGGAACTATGATGAGAACATCATGCGCGACACCGTTGTTTACACTTCTTCTTATCCTGTATTCTTTGATGTTGAATTCCCATTCATCTACAGCGAGGAAAGCGAGATTGAGATGCCTGTTGCCGGTGGCGACAAGGAAGTTCTCGTGATGAGCAACCAGATGAGCGATTTGTGGGAGGTTACCGACGAGAACGGTGAGTTTGACCTGCCCGAGTGGATTACATTTGAGACTGTTGACCAACAAAATGCCGAGCTTGGCCTCTTCAACGACTCAACCAATGTTACCTTCACTGTTGATCCTCTGCCCGATGGCGTAGAGGGACGTCAGGCTAAGATTTTGTTCTGCTATCCTTCGTTTGAGGCTCCCGCAGTTGTTAAGGAGTTCGTTATCAAGCAAGGTACTGTTCAGGACGTAGTTGCAGGCGACGTTAACGGTGATGGCGTTTGCAACAGTGCCGACGTTACTGCTCTGTATCAGTTCATCCTCAACAACGATGACAGCAAGATTGTTAACGGCGATCAAAATGGCGATGGCACCATCAACAGTGCCGACGTTACCGCTGTTTACAAGATTATCCTTGGCTCAGAATAACAAATTGCCACAGGAATCCTAAAGGCTTTTATAGCGAGAGGCTAGCCTACTTTCACAATTCACGTTTATTATTTATTAGTCACACAATAGCAGGCTACAGCTTCTCAACATAAATAACCTCACAAAATCGAGGCGACTCCCGTAACAATAGCGGAGCCGCCTCGATTCATTTTCTATCATCAAACAAATACAACAACCAGAAACAAAAACGACAAAGAATATATTATTGTTATCTTTGTCAGCTTTTGTTGTCTTTGTTTGATTAAATCCCCGGGTTAGGGATTTAGTGCTAATTAGCGAAATTAGTGTGCCTTGTTATATCACCACGTCCCCCAGTCCTCAATCATCAAACAAAGACAACAACCAGAAACAAAAACGACAAAGAATATATTATTGTTATCTTTGTCAGTTTTTGTTGTCTTTGTTTTATTAATTCCCCGGGTGAGGGATTTAGAGTTAATTAGTGAAAATAGTGTGCCTTGTTATATCACCACGTCCCCCAGTCCTTTATCATCAAACAAATACAACAACCAGAAACAAAATCGACAAAGAATATATTATTGTTATCTTTGTCAGCTTTTGTTGTCTTTGTTTGATTAATTCCCCGGGTGAGGGAGTTAATTAGTGAAATTAGTGTGCCTTGTTATATCACGACGTCCCCCAGTCCTTTATCATCAAACAAATACAACAAACAAAAACAAAAACAAAAACGACAAAGAATATATTATTGTTATCTTTGTCAGCTTTTGTTGTCTTTGTTTGATTAAATCCCCGGGTTAGGGATTTAGTGCTAATTAGCGAAATTAGTGTGCCTTGTTATATCACCACGTCCCCCAGTCTTTTATCATCAAACAAATACAACAACCAGAAACAAAAACGACAAAGAATATATTATTGTTATCTTTGTCAGCTTTTGTTGTTTTTGTTTGATTAATTCCCCGGGTGAGGGATTTAGAGTTAATTAGTGAAATTAGTGTGCCTTGTTATATCACGACGTCCCCCAGTCCTTTATCATCAAACAAATACAACAAACAGAAACAAAATCGACAAAGAATATATTATTGTTATCTTCGTCAGCTTTTGTTGTTTTTGTTTGATTAATTCCCCGGGTGAGGGATTTAGAGTTAATTAGTGAAATTAGTGTGCCTTGTTATATCACGACGTCCCCCAGTCCTTTATCATCAAACAAATACAACAAACAGAAACAAAAACGACAAAGAATATATTATTGTTATCTTTGTCAGCTTTTGTTGTCTTTGTTTGATTAATTCCCCGGGTGAGGGATTTAGTGCTAATTAGTGAAATTAGTGTGCCTTGTTATATCACGACATCTTCGTCGATGAGGTTGTTGAGCAGTGCATACACCGTGAGTCCCGCCACGCTCTTGATGCCCGTCTTGCGCACAATGTTCTTGCGGTGGGTGGTGACGGTGAAGACGCTCACGTTGAGGCGCGCGGCAATCTCTTTGTTTGACAAGCCCTTGGCAACCTCGATGAGCACAGCCGTCTCGCGTCGCGTGAGCTCATGGTTGCTCATTGCATTGTCGCCGCTGCCATTCTTGGCACTGATTTCAAGCACGGCTTGCAGAATCGAAGCCCGGCTGTCGCGAATGTCAATCACAGCGTCGAAGTGCCGCAATCGCGACTGTTTCACATACTGGTAGACTAGCGCCACCACCGCCATGTTGTGGCCGTTGCGCAGCATTGTCACGTTGTCGTTGAGCGTGGGATTGATGATTAACACGTCGGGGTGCAACGCGTTGAGGCGGCTGTCGAGCTCGTCGATGCCCATCTCGGGTTCGAGCAGTCGCAGGTCGGGGTGCTGCAAGGCCGCCTTGAGGCCGTCGACAATCACCTCGCTTGGTTCTACTATCAATATTTTCCTTTTCATCGTGCCGATTGTTGTTTTTCGAGATGTTTTACATAGGGGCCCAGTATTTTCTCCTCCACGAGCGAATGCTTGCGCAGGTCGCGCGAGAGTTGCAGGATGTCGAAAATCATGTCGATGGCATTGTCGTCGTTCTCGCCGGCTGGCAGATACTTGAAGATAATCTGCACCAGGTCGCTCAGCTTGTCGTCGAGGTTGTCGTGATGGTCGAGGTAGTCCTTTATCGTGTAGTTGTCGCCGGCCTGGCTGTTGAGCAGGTGCTCGATGTGAGGATACACCACTTGCTCCTCGTTGGAGAAGTGGGCGCGCACTTCCTCGACGTAGGCAAGGAAGAACTGCTTGATGGCCTTGGCCGCACGCGATGGCAGCATGGCGGCAATCTTGATGAGATGGCCCTGGATGTGGGGCAAGCCACGGTTGAGGTAGTAGTCGTGGGAGTTGACAAGGTAGGTGATGAGGTTGGCCATGGGGGTGTTCTTTATCACGGCTTGCGATGGCAGATAGGCGTCATCGGTGTAGACTTGCGTGATGAGCAAGAAGAAAGCCGGTTCCACATTGTGCTCGCGGCACACTTGCGCAACCGTTTTGTCGCCAAATCCCAGCGGAATGCCAAAGTGCGACAAAGTGAGCAGCAAAGCCGGCTGCGCCGTTACCATGGCTGAAAGAACTGTGTTCTCGTTATATAGATAGTCGGTCATAATCGTGTGATAAAATTGAATAATTGACAAAGGTAGTGATTTTTAATCAAAAAAACAAAGCAAAAGCTCTCGGGAACCATAGCTCATGTTTCGCTTGTGTTTCAATACTTGCCGCAATATTGTATTTTGCTGAGTTTTTTGTTCTATTTTTGGCAATGTGGAGCAAAAAGGTTATCTTTGTGGCACGCTTAAGGTTAAAAACTTATTTTTACCTAAAAATATACATTAACACACTACTATGAACGAAATTGAAAAACTGCAACCGCAATGCATCTGGCGCAACTTCTATGCGCTGACACAAATTCCACGTCCCTCGGGACACGTTGAGAAAATTCAGCAATTCCTGCTCGACTTCGCCAAGAAGGTGGGTGTTGAGGCTTTTCAGGACCCAGCCGGCAACATCGTGATGCGCAAGCCTGCCACTCCGGGCATGGAGAACCGCAAGTGCATCACCATGCAAGCCCACATGGACATGGTGCCTCAAAAGACTCCCGAGAGCAAGCACAACTTTGAGACCGACCCCATTGAGCCCTATATCGACGGCGACTGGATTAAGGCTCGCGGCACCACACTTGGCGCCGACGACGGCCTGGGCGTGGCCGCTATCATGGCTGTGATGGAGGACAATAACCTCAAGCACGGTCCCATCGAGGGCCTTATCACTAAAGATGAGGAGACCGGCATGTATGGCGCCAACGACCTGCCCAAGGGTCAGATGAAGGGCGACATCCTGTTCAATCTCGACAGTGAGACGTGGGGGAAATTTGTGATTGGTAGCGCCGGCGGCATCGATGTTACCTGCACCCGCAAGTACAACGAGGTGAAGACCACCAGTGCCGACAAGGCTGTGCGCATCACTCTCAAGGGCCTCAAGGGCGGCCACAGCGGTCTCGAGATTCATGAGGGTCGTGCCAACGCCAACAAGCTTATGGTGCGCCTGGTTCAACTTGCCATCAAGGACCACAAGGCTCGCCTGGCGAGCTGGCATGGCGGCAACATGCGCAACGCCATCCCATTCAAGGCCGAAACCGTGATGGTGCTCCCCGAGGATAACCTCAAGGGCCTCAAGAAACTGGTGAAGGCAATGAAGGCACAATTTGAGAGCGAGTTCAAGCTCATCGAGGATAATGTGGACCTCACCATCAAGGCTATCGACCGTCCCAAGACCAAGATGGCTCTCGACGACCAAACCACCATCCTGCGTGCCCTCTATGCTTGCCACGACGGCGTGGTGCGCTTCATTCCCGCCTATCCCAACGTGGTTGAGACCTCGAGCAACCTCGCCATCATCGACATTGAGGATGGCAAGGCAGCAGTGAAAATTCTTGCACGCTCGGCCCGTGAGGACATGAAGGACTACATCGTGAAGATGCTCATGACCTGCTTCCACCTCGCCGACTTCAAGGTGGAGACCGGTGGCGACTACATTGGCTGGGATCCCAACCCCGACAGCGAGGCTCTGCACATGCTGCTCGACCTCTACAAGAAACTCTTCAACGAGGACGGCATCGTGCAAGTGGACCACGCCGGCCTGGAGTGCTCAATCATCCTGGGCAAGTATCCTCACATGGATGTGGTGAGCTTCGGTCCAACATTGCGCAGCCCTCACACTACCATTGAGCGCGCCTACATTCCTGCCGCCGAGCCATTCTGGAAGCTGCTGGTTAAAGCTCTCGAGGAGGCTCCCGTGAAGAAGTAATCTTTAAGAACCCTATCTCATAACACACATTTATGCAAGACGAAAAAGATCTTCAACAACAGCAGGAACAGATTGAACTGCCCGAGAACGCCTTCAGGCCGCTCAAGGACGGTGAGAAATATGTTCCCATTCTGCGCCCCGAGAAGAACTATCCCGAGGTGACCCCCTATTCGGTTTCGCTGGGCTTGATTATGGCGGTAATATTCAGTGCCGCGGCTGCCTATCTGGGACTGAAGGTGGGACAGGTGTTTGAGGCGGCAATCCCCATTGCCATCATCGCCGCGGGTATTGCCGGCGTCACTAAGCGCAAGAACTCGCTTGGCGAGAACGTGATAATCCAGTCGATTGGCGCTGCCAGCGGCATTGTGGTGGCCGGTGCCATCTTCACGCTGCCGGCACTCTACATCCTGCAGGCCAAGTACCCCGACATCACTGTCAACTTCCTGGAGGTGTTCCTCAGCTCAATGCTTGGTGGCATCCTGGGCATCCTCTTGTTCATCCCGTTCCGCAAGTATTTTGTTAAGGATAAGCATGGCGAGTTCCCCTTCCCCGAGGCAACAGCTACCACCCAGGTGCTGGTGCAGGGCCAAAAGGGTGGCGACCAGGCTAAGCCACTGCTCATCGCAGGCTTGGTGGGCGGTCTCTACGACTTCTTGATGAGTACCTTCGGCTGGTGGAAAGAGGTTATCTCTACCACCGCTGTGCCCGCGCTGCAAAACCTTGCCGACAGCACTAAACTGCTCTTCAAGGTCAACATCAGTGCCGCAACGCTTGGCTTGGGCTTCATCATCGGCTTGAAGTACAGTTTCATCATCTTTGCCGGTAGTGCATTCATCTGGTGGGTTGTGGTGCCACTGTTTGCCGCAGTGAGCCCCGACATGGCCGCGATGGCTACCGACGATATTTTCAAGAACTTTGCCCGTTCCATCGGTATTGGCGGTATCGCCATGAGCGGTATTATTGGCATCATCAAGTCGTGGGGCGTTATCAAGAACGCCGTGGGCTTGGCTGGCAAGTCGTTCAAGAAGGGCGGCAACGTTGAGATGCCCGAGCGCACCCAGCGCGACATCTCAATGAAGGCGCTGGTGTTTGCACTTGGGGCCGCTCTGCTGGTGACCTTTGTGTTCTTCTACATTGGTGTCATCCACAGCTTGCCACAGACCATCGTTGCATTCATTGTTGTTGTGGTCATTGCCTTCCTGTTCACTACCGTGGCAGCCAATGCCATTGCCATTGTGGGTAGCAACCCTGTGAGCGGCATGACCTTGATGACACTCATTGTGGCATCGGGCGTGTTTGTGGCTATTGGTCTCAACGGCTGGCAGGGCATTGTGGCATCGATGATCATTGGTGGCGTGGTGTGCACCGCGCTGTCGATGGCCGGTGGCATGGTGACCGACATGAAGATTGGTTACTGGATTGGTACCACTCCCGCCAAGCAACAGACGTGGAAACTGCTGGGCACTGTGCTCTCGGCAGCTACTGTGGGCGGCGTGATGATTATCTTGAACAAGACCTATGGCTTCTATGACGGCGCTGTGCCCGGAGTTGACCCACTCGTCGCTCCCCAGGCCAACGCTATGGCAGCTGTTATCGACCCGCTCATGACAGGTGGCGAGACACCCTGGATGTTCTACATTTGTGGTGCTGTCTTGGCTTGCCTGCTCAACTGGCTGGGTGTTCCGGCTCTGGCATTCTCGCTGGGTATGTTCATTCCGTTCCAGCTCAACACTCCGCTGCTTATTGGCGGCATCGTCAGCTGGTTTGTAAGTTCACGCAGCAAGGATGAGAAGCTCAACAAGGCCCGCATGGACAAGGGAACTCTCATCGCCAGCGGTTTCATTGCCGGTGGCGCGTTGATGGGTGTGGTGAGCGCAGGCATGCGCTTTGCCGGCTTTGAGTACAAGAATCCGTTGAGCGACGATGTGACAAGCATCATTGGCTTGGTGGTTTACATTGCTCTCATCGCCTACTTTATCACAACTTGCCTCCGTGCCAAGAAGAGTGAATAACAGTAAATAGGCTTTATAATAACACTGGCGGTTTTCAACTGAACGAAAATCGCCAGTGTTGTTTTAAGTTAA
>DGWL01000054.1:0-2941 GCA_002396125.1 Porphyromonadaceae bacterium UBA4259 | reverse complement strand
CGTGCCCTTTTTTAAAAAAACTCAGGACTGATAACCGAAAACTGACAACTATTTCCTACCTTTGCACCCAAAATTGAAAAATCTATCCCTAAATGGCAACATTTAAAGAACTGGGCGTGCGCGACGACTTGCTGCGCGCCATAGAACTGATGGGCTACGAGAAACCAATGCCCATACAGGAAATGGTGATTCCACACCTGCTTACTGAAGAAACCGATGTGGTGGGGCTGGCGCAGACTGGCACCGGCAAGACCGCAGCCTTTGGCCTGCCAACGCTGCAACGCATCGACACCACTTCGCGCGCTACGCAGGCGCTGATTCTTGACCCCACGCGAGAATTGTGCTTGCAGACTAAGACCGACCTTGAGGACTATGCCCGCTATGTTGACGGACTTGAGGTGCTGGCTGTGTATGGCGGAGCGAGCATCGAGCCGCAAATCAAGGCGGTGAAGCGCGGTGTGCAGGTGATAGTGGCAACGCCTGGCCGATTGCAGGACTTGATTCGCCGCGGAGTGGTCAAGCTCGACGATGTGCGCACCGTTATCCTCGACGAGGCCGACGAGATGCTCAACATGGGTTTCATCGACGACATCAATGAAATCTTAATCAATGTCCCCGACGAGCGTAAGATGCTACTCTTCAGCGCTACCATGCCTCGCGAGATTGCCAATATTGCCAAGGACTTCATGCACAATCCCGTGGAGTTTGTTGCCGGCACCCGCAACGAGAGTTCAGCCAACGTGCGCCACATTTATTATATGGTAAAAGCCAGCGACAAGTATCGCGCCCTCAAGCGCATTGTTGACTACTTGCCGCGCATCTATGGCATAATCTTTTGCCGCACTCGTGCCAGCGCTCAAGAGGTGGCTTCGATGCTCATCCAGGATGGCTATGATGCCGACGCCCTGCATGGCGACTTGTCGCAGGCTCAGCGCGATGCCGTGATGAAAAAATTTCGCGAGCGCAACTTGCAACTGCTTGTGGCTACCGATGTCGCCGCCCGTGGCCTCGACGTTAACGACTTGACTCATATCATCAGCTACAGCCTGCCCGATGACAACGACATCTACAACCATCGCAGCGGACGCACCGGGCGCGCCGGTAAGACAGGTATCTCAATCGCCATCATCCACAGCCGTGAGCGTGGTAAACTCAAGCAAATTGAGCAGCACATTGGCAAGGACTTTGAGCGCCGTGAGGTGCCTAAGGCCGAAGAGATTATAGAGAAGCAACTTTTTAATCTTGCCGACAAGCTGGAGAATGTGGAAGTGCGCGAGGACGACATTGCCCCCTACTTGCCAGGCGTGCTCAAGAAGCTCTCGTGGCTCAGCGGTGAGGAAGTGGTGAAGCGCATCATGTCGCTGGAATTTAATCGCCTGCTGGAATATTACAAGAAAGCTCCCGTGCTTGATATCGTTCCCGAGACTAAGGAACGTGGCGGCAAGAAAGAGCGCAATGCCAGCAATCGCAAGCCCAACGGCGAGAAGGACCGCCGCATCGGTGAGGAAGGCTATGAACGCGTGTTTATTAACGTGGGCAAGAGCCATGGCTTCTATGCCCCCGACCTCATTCGCATGATTAACGCTACCGGCAAGGGGCAGCACATTGGCATTGGGCGCATCGACTTGCTCACCAACTACTCGCTCTTCGACGTTCAGCAGGGCGAGGCGCACACAGTGATTAAGGCGCTGCGTGGCAGCGAGTTTTTCGGGAAACGGTTATATCTTGAGGTTGCCGATGCTGGTAAGGACTATGCGGCAATCAGCCTCGAGGGAGAGGTGAAGAAGAATCGCGCCGAGCGCCGACGCATGAAATTTGAGGCTATGGAGCGTGAACGCGGCCGTCGTCACGACCGCCGCAGCCGTCGCGACGACCGTCGCACTCGCCGCGATGCCGAGCGGGGCTTCAAAAAGCGCGGGAAAAAATAAAAAACGATTATTTTATTAGAGAGTTTAAAAAAAACTAGAGGCTCTAGATTAATCTGGAACCTCTAGTTTGTTTTTTTCTACTTCTTGAGTGCCGCAAGTGTTTCTTGCAATGTGGCGATTTTGCTTTGTGCATCGGCTTGCTTCTTGCGCTCGGCGGCTACAACCGCCTCGGGGGCATTGGCGACAAATCGCTCGTTGCTCAGCTTTTTCTCAACACTTGCAAGGAAGCCTTGTGCATACTGTAGCTCTTTCTCGAGTTTTTCAATCTCCTCGGCCACGTTGATGTTGTCCTGCAGTGGCACTGCAAATTCGGTAGTGCCAATGAGGAACGATGCGGCAGTGGGGTCCTTGCTCTCCACCTTCTCGATGGCATCGATGCCGGCGAGCTTGAGTATCACGGGCTCATAGGCGTTGTGCCAGTTGGCGCTGGCTACCTGCAGGTGAAGCACGTTCTTGGCAGGGATGTTCTTGCCGGCGCGCACATTGCGCACTGCGCTCACAATCTCGTGGGCCTCGGCCATAGCCTTGATAGCGTTTTCATCGACAGGTTGTGCGGTAGGTAGGATGGCATACATGATGCTCTCTCCATCCTTGCGGTCGATGATGTGCTGCCACAGTTCCTCGCTAATGAAAGGCATGAACGGGTGGATAAGACGCAAGAGCACATCAAAGAAGCCCAGTGTGGCTTGCATCGAAGCGCTGTCGATGGGCTGCTGATAGGCCGGTTTCACAATCTCGAGGTAGAGGGCCGAGAAGTCTTCCCAGAAGAGTTTGTAGACTGCCATCAGAGCCTCGCTGATGCGGAACTTGGTGAAGAGGTCTTTCACCTCGGCCAGCGTGCTGTTGAGCTGAGCCTGGAACCACTCAATTGCCAGGCGGCTGTGCTCGGGTTGCTCAATGCTGTCGCTGACTTCCCAGCCCTTAACCAGGCGGAATGCGTTCCAAATCTTGTTGTTGAAGTTGCCACCCTGCTCGCAGAGAGCTTCATCGAAGAGGATGTCGTTGCTGGCAGG
>DGWL01000028.1 GCA_002396125.1 Porphyromonadaceae bacterium UBA4259 | reverse complement strand
TCGCTCCTCGCGACTATGACTACGATTTCCAAAACTATCTGGGCTACGCCTTGATGATGCCTTCTACCCCCACTGCCATTGATGCTGTTAATGCCGCAAATGTGAAGGCAGTGCGCTACTACAACGTGGCCGGTGTTGAGAGTGCAACACCTTTCAGTGGTGTGAACATCGTGGTTAGAGAGATGAACGATGGCAGCAAAGTTGCAACTAAGGTTGTGAAATAATACATTTGGGAAATAATAAAGCCCATTTTTAACATAAAAAACACTTGGCACCATGTGGCGTGTCAAGTGTTTTTTATTGCTCCAAGTGATAAAAATGAAAGTTTTTAAAAACTTTGTTGAAAAAAAAATGATAAAATATTTTGTTTTGAGCGAAAAGTAGTATCTTTGCAAAAAGTTTTAATGAGGTTATTACGTAGAGAAGGCCTTGGGCCCAATACATTTATATATTGATTTAATTAATTGAGAAAAAATGTGACCGAGAGGTCGCGATAACTATAAAAACAAACACATTATTAACCCTTATTTTGATTTTATCTCAGCTATGGATGAGAATTTAGAGAAAAAACCGAAGAGACCGCGCATTGGCGAGGCACGTCCCATGATGGACGACAATGTGAGTGCTCAAAACCTTGAGAGCACCGACTTCAATCGTGAAGCACAAGTGGGTGATAACGCCGAGGGTGAATACCAGCAGGGTGGATACCAGCAGCGTTCTTATGGCCGTCCCCAGCAGGGTGGTTATCAACAACGTGGCTACAACCGCCAGCAACAAGGCGGATATCAGCAACGCAACTATCAAGGTGGGTATCAACAACGCGGCGGCTACCAGCAACGTGGCGGCTACAACCGTCAGCAGCAGGGTGGTTATAACCGTCCACAGCAGGGTGGCTATAATCAGCGCTACCAGCAGGGTGATGGCGAAGGCAACCAGCAGGGTGGATATCAGCAGCGCACCTACAATCGTCCACAGCAAGGTGGGTATCAGCAGCGTGGAGGCTATGGCCAGCAGCGCGGTGGCGGTTACCAGCAGCGTGGCGGTTATCAGCAGCGTGGCGGCTACGGCCAGCAACGCCAGCAGTTTGGTCGCAAGCAGCATGGTCCACGCCCACAAATGCGTTTCACCCCACGTCCACAGCGCATCGAGTATGAGGAGCCAATGATTGATCCTAACACCACCATGCGTCTCAACAAGTTCATGGCCAATGCCGGCATCTGCTCGCGTCGTGAGGCCGATGAGCTCATCCAGAAGGGCGTTATCAAGGTTAACGGCGTTCCCGTTGATCAACTTGGTATCAAGATTACCCCAAAGGACATTGTGGAATATAACGACAAGGTAGTAGTTGCCGAGAAGAAATGCTATGTGCTTCTCAATAAGCCTAAAGATTGCGTTACCACCAGCGATGATCCCAATGGCCGCAAGACCGTGATGGATTACGTTAAGGGTGCTTGCGACGAGCGCATCTATCCCGTTGGACGCCTCGACCGCAACACTACAGGTGTGCTCTTGCTCACCAACGATGGCGACCTTGCTTCCAAGCTCACTCATCCACAGTATGTGAAGAAGAAAATATATCAAGTGTGGGTCGACAAGCCCATTAGCGAGGACGACATGCAGCACATTGCCGATGGCGTTGAACTCGACGACGGTCCCATCCACGCCGACGCCGTGAGCTACGTGAGCCCCACCGACCGCAAGCAGGCCGGCATCGAGATTCATTCAGGCCGCAACCGTGTGGTGCGCCGCATCTTTGAGGCTCTGGGCTATCACGTTGTCAAGCTCGACCGCGTTTACTTCGCAGGTCTCACCAAGAAGAACCTGGCGCGCGGCAAGTGGCGCTACCTCACTCAGGAAGAGGTTAACTACTTGAAGCAAAACTCGTTTGAATAAAAACTTTAAACAATAAACAATAAACTTCAACTTGTGGCAAAATTTTTTGCCGCAAGTTGAATTAGATATTATGGCAATAAAACGAACTAAAATTGTTGATGCCTTCACTAGCGAGCTTGAAGGCAAGCAAGTGTGTGTGAAAGGCTGGGTAAGAACTCGTCGTGGAAACAAGCATGTGCAATTTGTGGCTCTTAACGACGGCTCAACCATTAACAACCTGCAAATCGTTATCGGCCTGGAGAAATTCACCGAGGAGCAGCTCAAGCCCATTACCACCGGTGCAAGCCTGTGTGTTGTGGGAACTCTTGTGGCTTCACAGGGCAAAGGACAAAGCTTTGAGGTTCAGGCTCAGGAAATTGAGGTCTACGGCACCGCCGACCCCGAGGAATATCCATTGCAAAAGAAGGGACACACCCTGGAGTTTCTGCGTGAGAAAGCACATCTGCGCATGCGCACCAACACCTTTGGCGCAGTGTTCCGCATTCGCCACCACTTGGCGTTTGCCATTCACAAGTTCTTCAACGACAAGGGCTTCTTCTATCTGAATACCCCGCTCATTACCTCGAGCGATGCCGAGGGCGCCGGCGAGATGTTCCAGGTTACTACTCTCAATGTCAACGATATGCCTCGCACCGAGGACGGCAAGATTGACTATACTAAAGACTTCTTTGGCAAGATGACAAGCCTCACCGTGAGTGGTCAGCTTGAGGGTGAGCTGGGAGCTACCTCGCTGGGTGCTATCTACACCTTCGGACCCACATTCCGAGCCGAGCACAGCAACACTCCGCGCCACCTGGCTGAGTTCTGGATGATTGAGCCTGAGATGGCCTTCTATGATATCACCGATAATATGGACCTGGCCGAAGAGTTCATCAAGTACTGTGTCAAGTACGCTCTCGACCATTGCCAGGACGACATCGCATTCCTCAACAAGATGTACGACGACACCCTCATCGATCGTCTCAACGGCGTGCTCAAGGATGACTTCGTGCGCCTGACCTATACCGAGGGAATCAAGATTCTTGAGGAGAGTGGGCAAAAGTTTGAGTTCCCTGTCAAGTGGGGTGTTGACCTGCAAAGTGAGCACGAGCGCTACCTCGTGGAGAAGCACTTCAAGCGTCCTGTTATCCTCACCGACTATCCTAAGGACATCAAGGCGTTCTACATGAAGCAGAACGACGACGGCAAGACCGTGCGCGCAATGGACGTGCTCTTCCCACAGATTGGTGAGATTATTGGCGGTTCGGAGCGTGAGGCTGACTACGACAAACTGCTCAATCGCATCAACGAGCTCCACATCCCCATGAAGGACATGTGGTGGTATCTCGACACACGACGCTTTGGTACTGTGCCTCACAGTGGATTCGGCTTAGGCTTCGAGCGACTCGTCCTCTTTGTGACCGGTATGGCCAATATTCGCGACGTCATCCCATTCCCTCGCACTCCCAACAACTGCGAGTTCTAATCCACAGCCGGAGCATTTCTTTATATACTCTTTTCATAAACCGCAGTGCCACTGCCGCAATAGTCCTCGACGGGACTAAGCAGGTGGCACTGCTTGGTTTTTAAAATACTACCAAAATTTACCTCGGGTTTTTAAAATTTAGTTAAAAACCTCGCACTGCGGCACGTTAAATTTCGGTATGTCGAGAAAAAATGCTACCTTTGCATCTAATTTAACGATTACTGTATACAATGGATATCAATAAAGTTTTATTCATCTCGCAAGAAATAGCACCCTACGTCCCCGAAACCGAAATGGCTAGCGTCAGCCGCATCTTGGCTCAGGGTATGCAGGAAAAAGGAGTCGAAGTGCGCACCTTTATGCCCAAGTATGGCTACATCAACGAGCGTCGCAACCAGTTGCACAAGGTTGATCGCCTCTCGGGGATGAATCTCATCATCGACGACACCGACCACACACTGGTAATGTGGGTAGGAACGCTACAGCCATCGCGAGTGCAGGTCTATCTCATCTACAACGACGATTACTTCCTCGATCGCATCAACAAGGACTTGGAAATTAACTCTAGGCCCGACGATAATGACGAGCGCTCAATCTTCTATGTGCGTGGCGTGCTCGAGGCGGTAAAGAAGATGGGATGGATTCCCAACTTTATCCAGTGCAGTGGATGGCTCACCGCGCTTGCTCCATTGTATATCAAGAAGTTCTATGCCGACGTTCCATCCTATCGCGATGCTAAGGTGGTGATGTCGCTTTTTGACGAGAACCTGGTGCAACCGCTCAACGAGGCTCTTGTGGCCAAGCTCAAGTATGACGGGCTAACCGACGACGACCTTGCGCCGCTTCTTGAACGACAGGCTAGCTACGACGACCTCATGAAGCTGGCCATCGACAACTGCGACGCCGTGATTCAGTGCAGCGAGAATGTTTCGCCTCAGGTGCTGCAGTATGTAAAGGATTCGGGTCTGCCGTTCCTTGAGTATGAGAAAGGCGACGATGCCAGCATGGTGGCACGCTGCATGGATTTTTATTCTAGCCTTTAACGGCAATTTAATTATTCTTGTTGAATAATAGCCGTTGTAATCTAAGAAATAACAAGTTAATGAATATGAGAAACTCTATATTCCTGTTAATAGCCGCTGTGGCAATCGCTATGGGCTTTAACTCATGTAGCGACGATGTCAACATTGGCTCGTCGATTTCCGATATTCATTCGGCCATCATTTCCGACTCTGATTTTGTCATCACCGGCCAAACCGTGAAAAACAACCATCTGCGCTCACGCAGCAGTGTTCAGTTGCTGGGAAAAGTAACTGCTCCAGGTTATGGCACGCTTACCAGCGACGTGGTAACTCAGTTTATGCCCACTTCAAGAATTGATACAGTGGGAGTGCATGGCGGAAGCGACTGGATTGATTCTTGCTTTATCACCATGCGAGTTAATTCCACCGATGTGGTGGGCGACTCACTGGCTCCAATGCGTGTTGAAATCTATGAGCTGAGCAAGCAGCTCCCTGTGCCCATCTACACCGACTTTGATCCTACCGACTACTACGACAAGGGGCGTCTCATGGGATCGGTTGCCTATTCGGCCAGCGAGATGGCGCGCAAGGAAATAATGACGCAAAATGGTGTTGCGGGCTATTACTACGAGATTAATGTCCCCGTCGACGTTGACTATGCTCGTGCTTTATTTGATGAGTATAAGAACAATCCGGCAACCTTTGCCACACCGGCCAATTTTGCCGAATTCTTCCCCGGTATCTACATCACCAATAGCTACGGCGAGGGTCACGTGATGAACTTCTATAACATTGAGTTTGTTGCTCATTATCGCAAGTATGAGAAACTAACCGAGGGTACCGATACCATTTACCCCAACAAGACACAGAGCTACCTGGCTGTTACCCCCGAGATTGTCTATAACAATAACGTTACTCTCACCCCCGATGCCAGCGTGCTCGACATGATTAACGCCGGTGATGCCATCGTTATGTCGCCTGCTGGCTATGAAGTTAAGGTGCAATTCCCCATTAAGGACATTATCGACCGTTTCAAGAACGACACCAAGGATGCACTGGGCAAGATTAATTCGCTCACCCTTGAGATTCCTGTCGAGAAGGTTCCCAATCTCTACAATATAGCGCCTCCAAAGTATCTGCTCATGGTAAAGGAGAGTTATCGCGACGAGTTTTTCAATAAAGACTCATTGACCAACAACAAAGACGCTTTCTATGCCGAGTATAACGAGGCGTTAAAGACCTACACCTTCAGTGGGTTGCGCGATTATGTTCTTGATATCATCAACAACAAGAGCGGTGAGCCCACCGAGGCCGACATCAATTTCGTTATCATGCCTATTGAGGTTACTATCTACAATAATAGCAGTTTAACCTATTATTACGGCTCATCGGGTTCAACCGATGTGATAACCAAGATTGCACCGGCAATCTCCAGGCCTCGCATGGCTAAACTGAATCTTAACAAGGCATCTATAAATCTAGTCTATAGTAAACAAATGCTATATTAGCCACAATAGCTCAGTTGGTAGAGCAACGCATTCGTAACGCGTAGGTCACGGGTTCGAGTCCCGTTCGTGGCTCATTAATATGACAAGAGTAGTCAGTTTTTACACACTGGCTACTCTCGTTTTTTCACCTGTTGTTGTGTAATATTTCGGCAATGGAATGCGTTATAAAGGAAACAAAACAATTACTTACAAAAACTGTAATATTATGGAAACCGATAATCTGAATGTGCCTCCTCTGCCACAAGGCAGGGAGCAAGTGAAACAAAATGCTGATAATAGCAATTCGACTAATTGGGCTCCTGCGTCGGCAAGTCCTGCTTTGCCGGTAAAACCACACAAGAAATTTACACAGACGTTAGGTTTTAAGGTTGCTTTTATCGTGATTCTTTCTTTTGTGCTGTTGCTGCCGACTTTTATGATTGATAGCCTCAGTGTGGAGAGGGAAAGCACTTCAACTCAAGCACGTTACGAAATATCGCAAAAGTGGGGGAGACCACAGCACATCACAGGCCCCGTGATTGCCATTCCCTATAAAGCAAAACTCAAGGGTGACACTGCTGTCACCGAGCATACTCTTTACGTGCTGCCTAAAACGCTGAATATCAATGCCGATGTCAAGAGTCAAACTCTTTATCGAAGCATCTACGAGAGTGTGGTCTACAACACTGCCATCGATTTTGAAGGGACATTTAAAATTAAAGGCTTATTGCCGGCACAGGTCGACACTGCAGCCCTCGAGATGGATAAGGCTCACATTGTGGTGGGAATTACCGACTTGCGAGGTGTGGCGCAGAAACTTGTGATGGACATCAATGGCAATGTTGTTGAAATTAACGATGGCGGCAAGGATGGTAACATTCAAGTTGAAGAAATTTATCCTGTCCCGGAGGCTGGAACCACAGAAGCTGTCGTCGACGGTATGTCGTATGAGGAAACGGTCGATTATGCCGACATGTATCATGCCTCTGGAGCTTCGGCTGCTAAGGCGGGGGTTAACATCATGCCCTTTAGCTCGCTCGACTCGGTGCCTTTCAAGATGCATCTTGACTTGAAAGGGTCCGAAAGCCTGAATTTCACACCCATTGGCGAGACCACTAATGTCAAGGTGAAAGGTGATTGCCCGACACCCAGTTTTGGAGGCAATTTCCTCCCCGACAGCCGCAATGTTGATGCCAATGGATTTACTGCGGCATGGAAGGTTATCAGCATCAACCGAGCCTATCCTCAAGCTTTTATTGACGACATGAGTTCCGACCTTAATGAGTCGCAGCTGGTGGTTGGTCTCATGGTTCCTGTTGATAGTTATCACAAGACCGAGCGGGCTATTAAGTACGCTTTCATGGTAATTGTCCTCACTTTCATTGGAGTGCTGTTTGTTGAGATCAAGATGCGCAAGCACATCAACGTCTTCCAGTATCTGCTGGTGGGATTAGCTCTCGTGTTGTTCTACTCGTTGCTGCTTTCTATCAGTGAGCACATGTCATTCGGGTGGGCCTATCTCATTGCGGCATCAATGACCATTGCGATGATCACGCTCTATCTTATTGGCGTGCTCAAGCACAAGAAGATGGCAATAGCCATTGGGGCTATGCTCACTTTGATATATGCCTACATCTTTGTTTTGCTCAATCTCGAGACTTATGCTCTGCTGGCAGGTAGCGTGGGGCTCTTTATTGTGCTGGCGCTCATTATGTACTATTC
>DGWL01000029.1:17851-32923 GCA_002396125.1 Porphyromonadaceae bacterium UBA4259 | reverse complement strand
GAATACGAATCCACTTACCATCTTTGTCCTGCTTTTTTATTTCGACCATTCCCACATCTACGATGCAACCACGACTTAGCAGTTCATTGTAAATGATGTTCTCCATGATATGCGTTTCTTCTTGTTGGCGCATATCAAGAATGGCATTCCTCAAGCCAATGTCAGTGAAATAATACTTAGAAAGTGTATTGATATACTTCTTTCCTTTAATGTCGTAGCGTATTGCCTTATCTACTAAGAATGATTCTGTCAAATATGTTAGATAATTGGATATGGTCTGACTGCCAATCTTCACATTTTTCACACTCTTAAATGTGTTTGACAATTTTGTGGGATTACATGGAGACCCAATAGATGATGCCAAAATAAGCACCAACTCACGCATTTCATTCTCATTCTTGATATTATGTCGTTCAATAATATCTGCCAGATAAACAGTCTCGAACAAGTCCTTCAGATAGTTTATCTTCTTTTGTTCGGTGTCAAAAGACTGGATAAGAGGCAAACCACCATAGGTATAATATTCGCGCCATGCATCTTGCTTGTCCCCGCCTTTGGCAGAAAAGAACTCTGAGTATGATAGTGGGTAAACATTAATTGTTTCTCCTCGGCCACGAAACTCTGTTGGAATGTCGGATGATAGGAAATGTGAATTACTTCCTGTCACGTAAGTGTCTGCATTGTCAATATGCTGGAAACTATTCAATACATCGACAAACTCATCCATCAACTGCACCTCATCAATAATGATGTAGTAAAGTTCATTGTCTTTGATTCTATCATGAACATAATGTAGCATTACATCTGGATCTCTCAACTCCTTGTTCATGCGGTCTTCAAGATCAACACGGATGATGTGGTCATCTGCCACGCCATTCTCTAACAAGTAGTGATAGAACAAGACATTCAATAGGTACGACTTGCCGCATCTGCGTATTCCAGTTATCACCTTGATAAAGCCATTTTGACGGCTTTCTATCAGTTGCTGGAGATATCTATCTCTTTTTATTTCCATTGCTTATATTAATTTTTTGCCAATCTTGGCATTTTTTTACGATGCAAAAGTAACGAGTTTTATTCAATTGCGCAAGGATGACATTAAAAATCTGCCAAGATTGGCAGATTTTTAATGTGAAATACCATTGTTTCTATGACAAAGCACAAGAAACACTATGTTTTTGAAATTATACGTATTTTTGCTGTTACGTTTTGGGGGTGATAAACGTCTTTATAGTGACATGCAACATGACTTGATGACATCCTCCTTTATGGGCTTGCGTGACAAGCTGCACCACATCGCAATGCGCTACCTGCACAGCGATGAGGAGGCACAAGATGCAGTCCAGGACACTTGGCTCAAGTTGAGTGAGAAAGGCGATCCCGAGACCACACAAGAAGCTAAACGCAAACTCATTGCAGTACTGCGCAACCATTGCATTGACCTGTTAAGGAAAAGACGCACAATCCCTATCGACACCATCAACTCAAGTGATGTGCCACAATTTTGCATGGAAACCGAAGATATTGAACGACTTGAGAAGCTACTGCAACAGCAGTTAACACCACTCCAACGGCAAATATTCAATCTTGTCACCCATGAAGGCTGCGACTATGAACACATTGCAAAACAATTGTCAATGTCGGTCGAGGCGGTGAGAATGAACATGAGTCGCACGCGCAAGAAGATTAGTGAAACCTATAAAAAGTTGAACCAATGAATCATCTAAATATTCAATTCTCAATAGAAGAAGTTGAAAGGCTGTGCCAGCTATATATTGATTGCCAGCTTTCTGTTCTTGAAGAAGCGGAGCTGGAATATGTGCTGAGGCACTGCCACTTTGCATCTACCATCATCAACGAAACTAAAGACTTAATGGCGATTTCACGAACATTAAAGCTGAAAGCCGCAAAACAGCACAAAGGCTTTTTTGCATTGCCCTTGCGAGTGGCCGCTTGCGTTGCTATGGCACTGGGAATATATATAACATACAACCACCTCAGCCTAAATCAGAATAATGACAACTGCATTGTCTATGTTGCCGGTGAGAAGGTAAACTCTAAAATGGCTCATAAAATTGCCGAGGCCGATGTAGCCAAGATGAAGAAATTCATGGAGGTTGTCGACGAGCAGCAGGCCCATGAGAAAGCCAAGGTAGAACAATTCATGAATCAAATAAACCACTCGAAATGAAACGTTTACTTATAGCCATACTGTGTATCGTCACTTGTGTGACAGTTTTTGCCAAGCCACCTAAGTTACACGTGGAAAACCTGTTTGATGGTCGCTTCAACAACAATAAGAGTGTAACGGTTTCCATTTACAAAAACAATGGTAACTACTATCGTGGCATTACGGTAAAGAACAACCTCGGTATCATCAAGAAGATTGCCGACGCCATAGAGCGTGATACGCCACGAGCCTCTCAATATTCCAACCATCAAGAAAGTAATGGGCAATACACCTCATTGCAAGTTATCAACAACGGAGAAGTCATCTTCATAGGGTTGCAACGCGACCAGAACGGTAGTGGGTTCTTCTTCATCCAAGGCAAGGAAAAAGCATTTAAATAACTAAAAAACACAACGTGAAATGAATAAACTTTTTCATGCCATCGTTTTGATGGCAATAATTCCTGTGTCCCTATATGGTCAGGAGATGAGCGATTCCGCAACTATCGATTCCATCGCCGACTATTGGGACAAAGTGCTCGAACTCAACGAAGTGGTAGTACTGGGACACCGCACGGTGCTCAAGCAATCGCCCGACCGAATTGTCTATCTTACCAAGAACGACACGTTTGCCAAGGGACTAAACGGAATCGAGGTACTTGACCGAATACCGCGTGTCACAGTAGAGGGTGATGCCGTGACCGTTGCCGGGAAGTCTTCGGTGAGGTATATCGTTGACGGTCGGCTCTTGGAGATGAGTAATGACGCAATAGCCATGCAATTAAAAAACCTGCAAGCATCGGGCATTGAGAAAATTGAATTGCTCACCACCCCACCAGCAAAATATGCAGCTGGTTCTAATGTCGCTTTCATCAGCATTACTACACGCAATGAATCCCTAGGCACTCGCGGCAATGTGTGGGCAAACGGCAATGTACGCGAAAGTTTCAACTATATGTTTGGTGGCAGCCTATCGCACACCACTCGAAAAGTTGAAATCTCGGTCAATGCAAGTTGGAACGACATCAAGGGCATTAACGACCTTGACCGCGTTTACACCTTCGAAGACCACATCAAGACATCCAAACGCACCACACATTTCACCAATAGGTCACTTGGCATAAATGGTTTTTTCAAATATAAATTCAGCGATCGACTGGGAGCCGGTATTATTGCCAATTTCAGTAATAATAGACTAAGAAGCAATTTGAAGGATATTACTATTGACACCGACAATATTTTAGAATCCCAAAACCAATCGCCGGCACGCCCCAATAATGCCCAGACTATTACTGCTTTCTCCGACTGGCAATTAGACAACAATGGTAAGATGCTCAGCTTTACTTACAACTTCTTCAACCGCAACAGCAATTCGTTTTCAAAAGTCACAACTGTTTGTGGGAATAATGAAACATTGCTAACTAATGAAGGGCACAATAATTACCGCATACACTCGGTAAAGATTGATGCGACACTACCATTCAGCATTTTCAAGATGGAAACCGGAATTGCTTTCACGAGTATATGCAACAACACGGCTTTAAATGTTGGTAATTACAACGCAAGCTCGTGGATTAATGACATGTTGCAGAGCAACCAGTTCAACTATGACGAGAACACCTCTGCATTATATTTCAGTGCTGAAAAGAGTTTGTCCGAATCATTTTTCGGTAAACTGGGGCTGCGATATGAACACACGACTGTGAATGGGCATCAAGAAATTGGTAACGAGAGCCACCACAACAGCTACGGCTTTCTTTTTCCTTCTATTAGCCTGAGCTGGAATAATCTTAATGCAGGCAGGATTTCCCTATCATACTCAATGGGTATCAGTCGTCCTAATTTTGCCGACCTAAATCCATTCCGTTACTATACAACTACCAATGACTATGTATCGGGGAATCCCGACTTGAGACCTACTACAACTCATAACGCTGAAATAAGCTACAGTTTTAAAGGCTTTTACGCTGTGCTTTACAATTCCTACAGCCACAATGCCATTGGCTACGTGACTCGTTTCAATGCCGATGCAAGCCAGCAAACAACACCCGAAAACTGTTTTAATAGCAACAAGGCTGGTATTTATGCTTCTTACAATCGCTCATTATTTGAATGGTGGAGCTTGAATGTTGGCGCAGAGGTTTTCAACTCCTATGCCAAATCCAAGGTTGCCGATTTCAAAGACCTTTACCAAAGCGACTGGAGCGGAAAGCTGGAACTCAACACAGCATTAATGCTCAACCGCCAGCACAACCTTGTTTTCAACGTGAGACTGAGCCATTACTTCCCCTATAATGAGCGAATGGTGCATTACCAGTCGATGTCGCTCATTGGTTGCGAGTTGCGCTATATGCCTCTTGACAATCGTCTATCTTTGATTGCCTCAGTCAGCGACCCGTTTGGCTGGAACATCACCCGCTCCACAGCCCATTATACGGACTACACCGTCTCATCACGCAACAACATTCACTCTCATTCGGTGCAGTTTCGCGTCTCTTACACGTTTGGTAGCAACAAGGTGAACAATGTATATCGCGACTCTAAAGAGCGGGAATCCATCCGCTCCAATTAAAAATACATCCATCACCCTACTTCATCTTTGAAAAACGTGCTTCGCTGTTGTGAAGCGCGTTTTTCATGTAACACGTCGAAAATAGTACAATTTTTTATTGTCCAATACGTTATTATATATAATGTAATAATATATTTATTATTAGGAGAAAACGACTAAATTGCTTGTAATGAGAAGTATTAGAAGAATATTACTACTTGCCATGGCATCGTTAGCTTGCCTTGTCGCCACAGCGCAGGAGCTTAATTGCACATTTGAAATCGACTCTAAGAAGGTGAATAATGCCAACAAGGACATCTTCAACACCTTGCAAGAGGCTGTCAACGAGTATCTCAACACAACAGTGTGGACCGATGCTCAGTTTGCCGTAAATGAGAAAATTCAGTGCAAAATGTACCTGACGATAGCCGAGTATGACGAGTCGACTGGCAAGATGAAGGGCGACCTTCAGGTGCAGAGCACACGCCCTGTATACAACAGTTCCTACACCACAACCTTGCTTAACTTCAAGGACACTCGCATCGAGTTCAACTATGACAACAATGAGCAGCTCATCTATAACGAGCAAGAAATGCAGAGTAACCTCACGGCAATACTCAATTTCTATGCCCTGTTTGTCATCGCGCTCGATTTTGACTCGTTTGCCCTCAATGGCGGCGACCCCTATTTTGAGAAACTTGGAAACATAGTGCGCCTGGCGCAAAGCAGCGGCGAGAGTGGATGGAAAGCCTTTGAGGACAGCAAAAACCGCAGTTCTATCCTTAGCGCCTATACCGACAAGCAGACTAACGCCATTCGCGAAATTTTCTACAACTACCACCGCCTGGGTCTCGACCAGATGGTCACCAGTGTTGACAAAGGACGTCAAACCATCACCCAGTCGCTCGAGACATTAAAGAAAATCTATGATGTGGCACCAATGTCGGTGTGCCTGTCGATGTTTAAGGACGCCAAGATGGATGAACTCGTAAACATCTATTCCAAGGCCAACAGCACCGAGAAAGAAAAGGTCTACGAAACCCTCTACCCCCTCTACCCCACCGAGACCGATCGCCTCAACCGCATCAAGAATACCGACCCTAAGTGATAGAGCTCAATAGAAAGAGTTCAGGTTTCCCAGCAATTCCCATCTACTCCCAATAATGTTAAAAAGACTATCTATTTCCAATTATGCGCTCATCGACCAGCTCGATATCGATTTCCCGCAAGGGCTCACGATTATCACCGGCGAAACGGGTGCGGGAAAATCTATAATACTTGGAGCCCTGGCGCTAATTCTAGGCGAAAGGGCCGATTCCTCGTCGATTCGCGACAAGGCACGCAAAACCGTGGTTGAGGCCACGTTCAGCATTAAAAGCTACAACCTTAAATGCTTCTTCGACGAGAACGACATCGACTACTACGACGGCGAACTAATAGCACGCCGCGAAATAAACCCTAACGGACGCTCAAGGGCATTCGTTAACGATGGTTTAGTAGCTCTAGGCATGTTGCGCGAACTCATGATGCGGCTGGTCGACATCCACTCGCAGCACAGCAACATGCTGCTCTCAAGACAGGCATTCCAGCTTTCCATCCTCGACAGTATCGCCGCTTGCGACAAGCAATTATCACAGTATCAAGCTGCCTACGAGGAGTTTCGCAGCACTCAACGACAACTCAACGAGTTGCGTGATAATCTCAACCGCAACCGCAGTGAGGAGGACTACCTGCGATTCCAGCTCGAGCAGCTGCGGGAAACAGCGCTACAGCCCGGCGAAGACGAGGAACTGGAACTTCAACAACGCAGGCTGGCCAATGCCTCGAGTCTCAAGGAGGACCTGTGGAAGGTGGCCAGCATGCTCGATGGCGAGGAGCAATCACTCATCGACCAGCTACGCGAAGTTCAAGCAACGCTTTCCAATGCCGAGCAAAACTTGAGTGATATTGATGGCATGAGCGGTCGCGTGGCAACAGCACTCATCGACCTTAAAGACATAGCGCAAAGCGTGACGATGATTGAGGAAGGCCTAAATGACGACCCTGCCCAACTGCAGCAAGTTGAAGATCGCCTCAATGTCATCTACTCGCTTGAACGAAAGCATGGCGTGAAGAGCGTTGACGAGTTGCTCGCTCTGCAAGAGCAATATGCACAGCGACTCAGCACCATCGACTGCAGCGAAGAGCGCATATCGACCCTTGAAGCGACCCTAGCCAGCCAGCAGCAAGCGGCAATGCGCATGGCACAAGCCCTCTCAAGCGACCGCAAGAAGGCAGCCAAGCATTTTATCGCCATGCTGCAGCCACTAGCACAAAACCTGGGCATGAAAAACTTGCAGTTCCACATCAACTTCAAGCAGGTTGAACTCAACGCCACCGGTTGCGACAGCGTGGAATTCCTTTTTGCCTTCAACAAGAATCAGCCACTCATGCCAGTCAAGGACACCGCATCGGGAGGAGAGATATCAAGGCTCATGCTCTGCATCAAGTCACTTATAGCACTCTCGATGAACCTGCCCACTATCATCTTCGACGAAGTGGACACCGGTGTCTCGGGCGAAATTGCCAACATGATTGGCAACATGATGGCCGACATTGCTCAACACATTCAAGTGATTGCCATCACCCACCTGCCACAGGTGGCAGCCCACGGCACCAGTCACATGCGAGTGTTCAAGACCGACACTGCCACCAGCACCATCACCGGCGTGGAGCGTCTCACCGACGAGGAGCACGTGATTGAGATTGCCCGCATGCTGAGCGGCAGCGAGATAAATCAGGCCGCACTCGACAACGCACGCTCATTAATCGCACTAAACCACCGCTCTTAACTATTTAAAATCACAATTTAAAAAATCATTCTTAGGCATGGACACAATATTTGGACTGCACGCCATCATCGAAGCCATTGAGGCGGGAAAAACAATCGACAAACTATTACTCAAGAAGGACTTGAATGGCGACTTGGCACGCAAGCTAATAAATCTGGCACGCGAACGCGAGATTACTGTGCAGCGAGTGCCTATCGAGAAGCTCAACCGCATCACTCGCAAGAATCATCAAGGAGCCATCGCAATGCTCGCTGCGGTCACTTATTATAAGGTTGACCAGGTGTTGCCGGCCGTCTTCGACGAGGGAATGAATCCATTCTTTGTTATCCTGGATGGCGTGACCGACGTGCGCAACTTTGGAGCAATTGCTCGCACATGCGACTGTGCCGGAGTCTCGGCTATCGTCATTCCCGAGAAAGGCAGTGTGAGTGTCAATGGCGATGCAGTGAAAACATCGGCAGGAGCTCTCAACTATCTGCCTGTGTGCCGCGAGCACAGCCTCAAAGATGCCATAAACTACCTGCGTCAAAGCGGATGTCGCATCATCGGCACCAGCGATAAGAACTCGGTCAACTACACCGGCGAGGACTACACCGGCCCCGTTGCGCTCGTGCTGGGCAGTGAGGGCAAAGGAATTTCTACTGAGGTGATGCGTCTGTGCGACGCCTTTGTCAAAATTCCAGAGTTTGGTAATATCAACTCGCTCAACGTGTCGGTTGCCGGTGGCATCATGATGTATGAAGTGGTGCGCCAGCGCCTTGCCGACGGACAAGGAGTGGAATAGACTCAGGAGTAAAGAAAAACCAGCCGCCTTTGTGAACCAAGATGTATCACAAAGGCGGCTGATATTTTATGACTATTGTCGTCAACGACCTTATATTACCATATTGTCACGCGATCCTCGGGATTGCGCCACATCTTCTCACCCGGCTTGATGTTGAAGGCTTTAAAGAATGGCTCAAGGTTGCGGATTGCCACGTTCACGCGATTAATGCCCAGCGAGTGGGGATCGACCTTGGTGCGACGCAGGATTTCCTCCTTGGTGATGTTAGCTGCCCACACATTGGCATAGCTCAAGAAGAAGCGCTGGTCAGGTGTGAAGCCGTCGATAAGCTCGTCGCTAGCGCCCTGCTCAGTTTTCTTGAGTGCACTGTAAGCCACACGCAGTCCACCATGGTCGGCGATGTTCTCACCCATTGTAAATGTTCCGTTGGCATGCACATCGTCGGCCACAATCTCGGCACTGTATTGCGCACCCAGCTTGTCAGCAAGCTGCTGGAACTTGGCTGCGTCCTCGGCTGTCCACCAGTCCACCATGTTGCCATTGTGGTCGAAGTTGCGTCCCTGGTCATCAAAACCGTGAGTCATCTCATGGCCAATCACCACACCAATGGCGCCATAGTTGCTGGCATCGTCGGCTTCGGGGTCGAAATAAGGCTTCTGCAGGATGCCTGCGGGGAAGCAAATCTCGTTGGTTGAAGGGTCATAGTAGGCATTCACGGTCTGTGGAGTCATCTGCCATTTAGTCTTGTCAACTGGCTTGCCCAGTTGCGAGAACTGATAGTCGGCCTCAAACTGGCGGGCATTCTTGACGTTAGTCCAGTAATAAGCATTAGGATCGATGCTGATGCCGCTATAGTCACGCCACTGGTCGGGGTAGCCCACCTTCACGGTAAAGCTATTGAGTTTTACCAGCGCGTTTACTTTAGTCTTGGGACTCATCCAAGTGAGACCTGCGATATGCTCGGCAAGAGCGATGCGCAGGTTGTTCACCAGCTTGAGCATCTTCTTCTTTGACTCCTCGGGGAAATATTTCTTCACATAGAGCTCGCCCACGGCTTCACCCATCACGCCATTAGGCACATTGAGAGCGCGTTTCCAGCGAGGCTGCATCACAGTCTTGCCGCTCATGGCACGGCTGTACATATCGAAATTGGCCTGCTCATATTCGTCGGTCAAGTAGTTGGAAGCGGCATCGACATACTTGAAAGTCAAGTAATTCCTGATATCTTCTTCCTTGAGGCCGGCAATCATCTCGTTGGCCTTAGCCATAGCGTTGAGCTGCATTACACAAACCTTGTCAACGTTCTTCAGGCCGATAGCACCGAAGTAAGCGTCCCAATCAACGTTGGGGTAGTCGGCCTTGAGTTGCGCCAGAGTGCGGATGTTGTACTGCTTGCTGTAGTCTCGGCTCTCCTCACGTGTCATGTTGGCTCGCGCAAGCTCGGTTTCAATGGCAAGAACACTCTTAGCAGCCTTCTTGGCATCCTTCTTCTTGTAGCCTGCCAGGATGAGAATTTTCTCAACATAGGCCTGATAGGCGTTGCGCACTGCCGCGGTGCTGGCGTCGTTCTCCAGATAGTAGTCGCGGTCACCCATTCCCAGTGATCCAGGAGTGATGTAAAGTAAGTTTTGGTCGCTGTTCTTGAGGTCGGCCATCACGCCGCTATCGAAGAACGGTGCTGTAATGCCTCGTGCCATCCAGCCCATCATAGCAGGCAGATCGCTACGCTTCATCGCCTTAATCTTTGCCAAGTCGGCCTCGATGGCGGCATTGCCCTGACTGTTACGCAAGGTGCTGTCCATGCCCTGCCGATACAGGTCGCTCACCTTTTGTGCCAAGCTCCCCTTGGGATTCTTTGTGCCCAGGTTTAGGATGAGGTCCTTGAGTTGCGCGCGGTTGTTCTCACCAAGCTCATCGAAGGTACCAAAACGTGCATACTGCGGGTCGAGAGGATTGTTCTTCATCCAACCGCCACAGGCATACTGATAAAAATTCTCACCAGGCTTAGTGCTCAGGTCAAGGTTGCTGCGATCAACGCCCCTTGCCAGGTTGCCTGCACTCATTGTCATTGCTGTCATTGCCAATGATAACATTAAAAGTTTCGATTTTTTCATCTTTGTCTTAATCGTGTTTATATATTAATGTGTATTTCTTATTGAGGTGCAAATATACTGCAAGCCGTGAAAATAACAAAATTTGATAGCATTTTTTGTCAAGTGGCTCATTTGGCAATTTCAACGGTGGTGACAGTGTTGATGTCGGCAATGCTCACTGGGATTGTGAGCGTGCCGCTGGCTTTTTCAAATGCCGCCTTGGCTTTCTTGCCATTGATTTTCACAACACCTGGCTTGCCTTGCAGCGCGGGAATAATGAGACGATAGTCCTTCTTGGGCTTCGACATATCGACATTTCCCTTGCCGGCAATTGTGATAACACATGAGCCGGCTTGAGGCTTGGCGTCGAAAGTTATAAGGCGATGGCGGCCCTCGGCAAGGGTGCCGGTGGTGCGCATGTTGTCCTCAAAGAGGGTGTAGCTCGACGGTGCGTCGCCAGGATAGTACACGATGTCGAGCTTGGCTGGATTGTAGTCGCCCACATTCTCCATCTTGCCGGTGGCTTGTGGAATGAAAGCGCCGGCGCGTGCAAAGAGTGGCAATACCTCGAGCGGAGCCGCATAGGTGACTGTGGTGTGACCCTCGTAGCGCTTTGCGGGATTGTTAATATCGATCCAAGTGCCCTCGGGGAAGGTGATTGAGCGGCTGGTAGCGCCCTGCGTCATCACCGGTGCCACCATCACGTCGTGGCCCCACAGGTACTGGTCGGTGACATGGTCGTAGCGGCTCATGCAGTTGTCGCTCTCGTAGAAGCCCAGTGGACGCACCATGGGCAGTCCCTGCGAGGCGTTTTCCCAAGCGAGGGTATAGTTGTAGGGCAGCCAGTTGTAGCGCGAGCGGATGATGCGTTGTGGCAAGTCGCCAAACTCAGTGTAGTGATAGGGTTCAGCCAACTCCTGCGAATGAGTGCGCAACACCGGCGAAAACAAGCCCAGTTGCAGCCAGCGTATGTAGAGCTCGCCATCGCGTCGCTTGGCCGGGTCGATTGCAAAGCCGCCCACGTCGTGCGACATGTAGCCCAGCCCACTCAAGCCGGCATTGAGCATGATGGTGACTTGGGGCTGAAAACCTCCCCACGAGCGCGACACATCGGTCGACCAGGGGAACACCGAGTAGCGCTGCAGGCCTGCTGTGCCGGCGCGCATCATGATCATGGGTCGAACTGTGGGGTATTCCTCCTTGAAAAGGTCATAGATGATGCGGCTCCACTCATTGCCGTACACGTTGTGATACTGCTCGGCTGTGAGACCATTGTGGTGGCGTATTGCCTCGGGATGCACCTCGGGTTCTCCCAGGTCGCCCCACCAGCCGGTCACTCCCTGCTCGGTAAGTGAGCGATAGCGATTGCGAAGCCACTGGCGTGTGTCGGGGTTTGACACGTCGAACATACCTCCCTGACCCACCCAGATGGTGACAGTGTGAGTGGTATCGGTACCACCGGTCTTGCAGAACATACCCTTGGGGTCGAGCTCGCGGTAGTTGGCGACGGCGCGGCCGTTGGTGAGCACATAGGGCTGCGAGATGGTCACAGCGTGGATGCCGCGTTCCTTAAAACGCTGCAGCATGCCGCGATGGTCGGGCCACTGAGTCTTGTCCCACTCCAGGCGACCCATGTCTTGCTCCTTGCCGTACCAGTAGAGGTCAAAGACGATGCCGTCGAGCGGATAGCCCGCAGTCTTGAGCGAGTCTACCACGCCCTCGCTCTCTCGCTGGTCGTGGTAGCCATATTTCGAGGTGATGTAGCCCATGGTCCACAATGGCGGCAAGTCCTGGCGTCCCACCAGCGCTGTGAAGTTCTTGACCACATTCTCCACGCGTCCGTTTCCATTAATTATATAATAGGTGAGAGGCTGTGGTGAAGTTGATTTATACTCAATGCCATCCTCTCCAAGATATAACGACGAGCGGCAAAAGTCATCGAAAAAGATGCCGTACCCCTTAGATGAGATTACAAATGGCATAGTGATTCCCATCTGGCTGATGCGCTTTTCGCCTGCCACGTAGCCATAGTTTTGCTTATTGTAGTTGATTAGAGTGTCGCCGGCCAGGTTGAGCGAGTAGCCACGCTCGCCGGCTCCGTAGAACGATTCCTTGCCGGTGTGCAGCAGTCGCACCACTCCATTCTCCTTGCGGTCGCACAAGTCGGTAATGAAGAACGTGCCACCGCAGCTCACCTGCACGCTGCCAAGCCGCTTGTCGAGCAGGACACGCAGCCCGCTTTGAGTGGTTATCACGCCCACGTCGCTGCCCTTGTCGTTTCGCAGCACAGTAGCTTCACCGCCCTTGAGCGACTCGTCGAGCGCCAGCGACGGCAACGGTTTCCCGTTCCATGCATAGGGAGTGACCTCGATGCGCACGATGTCGTTATTGATAGGCGTAACTGAGATGGTTTGCTTTCGTTCATCGTCCTGCATTGTCAATGCCGGCTTCTGCGCCTGTGCAGCCATAGCCACCATAGCGACAGCGATGAGAATTAAAAATCGATGAAGTTTCATTTTTCTGATATGGTTTAAGTTTTAGTAATCTTGACCTTTCCCACTCAATGTGGGAATAATAATATAATGTGCAAAGTTATACTTTTTTCATGAAAATTGCCACTTGTTGTCCACTAAAATCATCATCTGCCGCATTCCAGCACTGAATAATTTATCACCCACTCACCGGGAGTGTAAAGTGAGCAAAAAAAGAGTCGCCCGGGGTGGGAGACTCCTGGGCGACTCGGGAAAGGAAATATTGCGTTAAAGTAGTTTTATTGTAATCTCATTTTGGCGAGACGGCTCGCTGGCTTGTCGGCACACTGGTCAACTAGCGGGCCGGGGTGATTGACTCAAAACTGTTATCGTCGTAGAACACCAGGATGTTCACGATGCGGCGGCTGCGACATGTTGCCGGAGTTGAGCTAACGCTCTTGGCGATACTCTGGATGGCGTCGCTCAACGCCGAGCCCGAGCGACCGCTGGCACCCGTTGTGTCGTCGTCAAAACTAATGGTCGACGGTGCCTTCTTGGCTGTGTTCTCGCCCTGCGAGGCGCCCATGAATGCCATGGCCTGTTGTGGACTTTTGGACAAGTTTTGCAAGCGTCCACTTTCACTGCCTGCAGTGGCACCATCTACAAACATGTTTCCGTCGCCAAACATTAGCCACATTATATTAAGGGCAGGGTAGGCGAGATGAATCTTAGAGATAACCTCATCGCTCACTTTCTTGTTGCGACCATTGAGCAACTGAGAAATTGTGGGGCGAGGAATGTCGCACGTGTCGGCAAACTGCGAATTGCCTATGCCATTTTGCTCTAAGAACAGTTTTAAACGTGAAACTAGGTCCATAATGCGATTAACAATTTCAAATTTTTCGTTTGCAAATTTAGAACATCCTGTTGAAAAAACCAAATTTTTAAACCTAAATTTTCAAATTTGCATTTTTAATTACCCAAAAGGCGGTTGAGAAAGCAAATTTCACGCCCCTGAAACAAGTCTTAAACAACCACTTTAAAGAAAATCATATATTATATTATGTATCAAGAGAATACAGTGCGGCAAATGCGATTATTTCCAGCCAAAACGCAAAAACCAGGCGAAAACATGACCTAACCCTCAATTTTGCAATAGTCAATAACTTGATTTTTAGAGAATTACACCAAATGTAAATTTCTGTTAATCGTTATTTTATTTGGTTTTGCAAACTTTAAATTTGTAAATTTTAAAAAACACATAGGTCTCAGGTGCCGGAATTCTGATTTTTGATGCAGAAATTTCCGGTTCACATTTGTAAAGCACTGCCTGCGTTAAGCAATTCAGCAATGCAAACCACAAATGGTAATCTTACCATTTGTTGCCCAAAACGTGATTCCTGGCGATAATTTTTAAAAGACTCGGCCGTCAGGCCATATTTTGAATTCTCACGGCGTTAAATTGGGCTTAATCACCACTCCCCCACTAGCCTAAAACGCCGATTATCAGTTGCCACAGCACCATTTGGCCACAGTAATAAACACAGAACCAAAATCATGCCGGAAAAATCAAAAATCGGGGATTTCAGCCAACAAAATCAACCCTGAACCCCTTACCATTTGCCCAAAATCGTGATAAATTGTTACCAAAATAGCCCGGAATCAATTTTTCTGCCTCTACTGCAGCTACACACTTGCTCAACTACCACCGCGCTGCCTTGCCACACATGGCATAACATCATCATCACATCACCACAGCCACCTACCCATGCAACCACATGAAAAGGCACTACAATTTTTCAGCCCTGCTCAACGTGCTGCTGAAAAATTTTCAACTCTCACGGCGTTAACCGCTACAATGTATATAAGCCAAATAGGAAATTTGGACCAACCGACACAATGACTTCTGCCCTACCCTCACGACAACAATCAGTTGTCAGTTATTAATTATTAGTTATCAGTTGTCAGTTATCAGTTGTCAGTTTTTGGGGCACACGAATTTCGCTAATTGAAACTAATCGCATGGGATTTTTTCATCAAACAAAAACAACAAAGAACAACAACATGAACAAACTTATTATTTGTCTCCTTTGTTAATTTATTGTTTTATTGGTTTGACAAAATCAAGGCACCGGCAATTGTCCTTAATATATAAGAACAAAACTTCTTGTCG
>DGWL01000029.1:0-17724 GCA_002396125.1 Porphyromonadaceae bacterium UBA4259 | reverse complement strand
TGGGATTTTTTCATCAAACAAAAACAACAAAGGACAACAACATGACAAACCAATTATTTGCGATTGGTCCGTAATTGTCTTAATAATATGCCGGCGGGGTGACTCACTGGCGGTTCGCGTCACATCCCTGTGTGAGCACTTTGAAGTGGATACCGTTTAGCTTGCCGCACACGTAGTTGGTGGGCTTGCGACCTTCGGTGATGAGGTTGTGAAGATATAGCTGTTCGCCCTCAATGATGATTCCGCAGTTGAAAGTGTTGCCCGGTTGCAGGCGAGTGCGCTCGGAGCGCTCAACAACAAACTGCTCATTGCCCAGATACCTAATCACGCACACACGCCCGGGTTGCCACGTGAGCATCACGCGGTCGTTAATGTCGAGATCCACCGACGGGCGCAGCGTGGTGCCGTGCACCGGAGCACTGGGTGTGTCGTCCTCGAGCGTGTTGTGAGCCACAGCAAAGTGCTCATAGTCGCGGTAGCCTATGTAGCGTGCCAGGATGTCGAGAGTGCGGAGGCGAGGCGTAACGTCGGCATCCACATAGCCCCAGCAGCGCTTGATGGTGGAAGTCGACATGCTCTCCCCCATCTCGCCGAGTCTCTCACTGAGCCATTCAAAGTCGCGTGGCGACTTCATAGGCCGCTTTGTAACCTCCTCAACGCGCTCCCGCAGCAGCGCCATCATCACGGCATCTGTCTTTTTGTTGTCTTTCATGCCACAAAAGTAACAAAATTCCACCCATTCACAAAGAAAAATCGCACTACCACAACATCTCATTTCCTAAAAAAACATAATGAACCAAAATGAACGGCTAATGGACCAAAATGGACATAAATTATTTATAATCAAGCTATTGCAAGACACACAAATCCACGCTAAATTTGCAATCGGGATAAAACTATTATCATGACCATAGTAATGCGATTGAAATGCGAAATACAACACACACGCTCAATACACCACACTAACGCATTGAGCTACAGTATTTTACCCCCACCAATTGCGCCAGCACAATCTAACCACCCATTATCACCCACCTACCCACCCCAAAAGCACAGCCCACCCTAACCCCGGCGGCCTGTGCCACTCCAGCTTACACCTATATTAATATATAAAGGCACAAGGACAAACCCACCAATCCCCATAAAAAATCACAAAATCAAATTATATGAAAACAGAAACACAGGACTTAATCAAAAAGTTTGAGGTGTTCCTCAACGAGGGCAAAAGACATGATGAACCCTATCGTTTCAACGTCTTGGACCTGCAGCAAGGAAATATCGTTGAGAATTCGCACACCAACATTCTGATGCAACTACTCCAGCATTGCGATTGTGGTAGTCATCTTTTCCTGCAATGCCTACTCGAGCGATGGGGAGTGAATGCCTTGGATCAATGTCAAGACACACACAGCAGCTTACAGTTTGACTGCGAAAGAACCTGTGGCGGAAAGCGTATCGACGGGCTAATCTGGATTCCCGACGCGTTCGCAATTATCATCGAGAACAAAGTGAACGGTGCCAGCGATGGAAAGAACCAACTTGGAAGTTATATCAATTCGATAAAGGAAGATAAAGCCATTTTCCCGACCGATGACGGCAAGAGCACCGACAAAATATGGGTGGTCTATCTCACCCGCGACGGAGGGGACCCAAATGACAGCGACAGCGTCAATGTGATGACACAACTAGGCATCTGCGACCCACCTACCGAGGGCAATCCACTCGAAGGAGCACGTTATGTGGCGGCAAGCTATCGCGAGCACATCCTGCCGTGGCTCGAAGATGACGTATATCCTATGATCAGGAATAATGACGTGGAACTGAGTTCTGGGGTCATGCAATATATCTGTTACTTGAAGGGAGCAAACTTCTTCGATTTGAACCAACAACCCACTGAGGAAGATTTGAAATGGTTGGTCAATGCAGTTGCCCTGCCCGCCTCCACCGTTGAGCGCAACAAGACATTGCATCTAATGTATCAGAATGTCGTCAAAGAGGACGTGAGCCCTATGGTAAAAAACCGACTTCTCGGTGTCATTCAAGCCGAGGCACAGAAGCCTATGACCACGTTTCTTGAGGTCACACGCAACCATTTCGGTGATTGCGACGTGAGCCATCATTTCACGTTCTACTACATCAACATGCGGCCCACTAAGCAGGCAAGAGCTCAAGCCAAGGTCACTTTCTCCTGGCCATTGCTCGGCATCAAGCGGCTCTCCACCACCACGCCTCAAGACCTTGTGTTCTCCACTCATGTCTCTGGCTCGCAGCCTGCGCGCAACGAGTTCGTTAAGCGCTTTGGACTTAGGCTTTGCACAATGGGCTACGAGATAGAGGAAAAAATCACCCGCTTGCTCGTATATCGTTGCCACGTGCAAATAAACACAGGCCTACTCAACATGGACGATGCACAGCAACGCGCGTTTCTGCAAAACGTTTACAACAACTTGGCCCCAGCCCACTTCATTCGCGAACTGGTCGATGGGCAGGCAAGCGTTGCCACATCAGGATATGAGGGCATTGGAGTGGATCGCGTGAATGCCTACCAAAAGGCAATGGCCGCAATCTACAATCAAGGGAAAGAAAAATACAGCCTGCGCCTTGCAACATCGCCCGACGGCATAGTGCTGGACGCCCACAGCGGAGAGGTCACTCTCGCACCCAGCAAGAACAATGTGGGCCGCCCCGTGCTGGAACTGCATGGACTCACCACCAAGCAGCGCGAGGCGCTCACTGACCGAAACATTGCCAAAGAGTGGTTTCTTCAAACACATGACCACCGCAACAACTCAGAGGTGCGCGTAACCGCTTTCGGCATTGAGGTGCAACAAAACATCCACCTGCCAGCCGAAGAGTTGCTACACAATACAGTACAAAACGCCTTCAAGGTGTTTGACTCCCTAATTGAACGAGGCAATGCACATTCATCCAAAGACTGACTTGCAACACCCTCGAAAAGATTGAACACACAAACACCACTTCTCAGCTAAAAGAAGTATTGTAAAAATAACATAATAAGGACCAAGCCGAAAATCCTAAAAAGAGTAGGCAATTTGCAATATGAACAACTTTTTTAATGACATATTAAACAGGCTAAAAGAATCCCCATTATTCAATTTGTCGCTAGGGTCAAAAGAGCTTTTTCATAGCAATTTCATAGCTTGGCTGGGAGAGAATGATGCAACTCGTTCCATCTTTATAGATATTCTTAAAATGCTCTTAAACGGAAAAAATTATGATTGGATTTCTGAGTTTAAACAACATCCTGATCAATATGTTATTCTCAGAGAATATAAACATTTTGACTTATGTATTTTAAAGGAAAATAATCCTGTTTTAATTCTTGAAAATAAAGTTAAAAGTATACCAACATTCGACCAGCTAGACAAATATTCGCAAAAAATTGCACTACAACAAAACAATTGTTGTTGTATTCTTTTAACGTTGATTGATGATTTCGCCGATAAAGAAATCATTGAGAGCAAGGGTTGGATTATTGTCACCTATAATGACCTTGCTCAATGTCTTAATAACATTTCATTCTATCATAATTCTTATATACATTATTTAATTGATGATTATAGATTCTTTGTAAATGTATTAAACAGCATTTCTGCTAACTGGATGATTTCTGACAGATATATGTTGGAAAACGATATTTCCCAAAAACTATGCGACCTACGAATTGTTGACCTTGCACAAAAACTGCAAGTATGCAGACTTTTCATGGAACTGAAAAAGGCTATTACAGAAAAGGGCATTGCTTCTCGCATTCCTTGCAGACCCTTGTTTTGGAAGTTAAATAACAGCAACATGAAAATTGCTGTTGGTTACTCAAACAAAAGTGCTTTACTAGATATAGTCTTGTTTCTTGATAAAAGCAAAGATATAAATGACATTGACAATAATATCAACACACTTCATATTCAGTTGCAAGGTGAGCAATATCGACATGCTTATGAGTTTGAGATAACTAAGAAACAATTTGAAATTCTGTCAGAAACAAAACCACGCACAAAAAATTACAACAACAATGTCAAAATAATAATAGAAAATAAACAAGATTTAAATAAATACAAATCTTGGCTAAGTGATTACATTAAAGCAAAAAATAAGATTTTTAAAGCATCAGAAATTATGCCATCCAAAGATTATTATAATAGTTACAAAGGCAGTGGAAATGGCAAATATTCTCTTTTTATCTATCAATATCACAAAATACGGGACAATGCAATAATTAAAGATATTGTCAATTGTATTATTAGTGATATCAATTATTTAACAAGATCATTTCTCAAATAAGTCTTTAACATAAAAAGGAGGAAGCCGAAAATCCTGAAAAGAGTAGGCACAAATTAAATACATTATAAATATGGACCCAATTGTAAGAAAAACTAATTGTAATCCATTGTTGATGAACTTCAATCAACCTCACAGCATTGTAGAAGAGTCGGATTTTAAATTCGTCTATGACCCAATTAATCAAATTGGCTATTACATGGGTGGTGGTGGCTCTAGTAGCGGTAGTTCAAGAGGAGGCCGCAACACAGAAACGAAAAAAGGAGGGAAGAGAACAGATAAAGTAGTATATAGAGATTCACAAGGAACACCTAGAGGTGTGTCAACATCTTATGATGATGATGCTCGCTACTACATGGATGACTAGTCTTTAGAATTATGGTTGAAAAGATTCTATTAGTATCCTGCAAACCAGACCCACATTTAACCTCTGTGGTCAATCTATTGAATGAGCGAAACATTCCATTTTTTAGATTGAACACAGAGGATTTATTGCTTGATTATGAGTTTGCATGGACCTGTGACAATAAGAATAATGCAAGTTTCTATATTAAGAATGTGGTGAATGGTTCAGTGTTGCACAGCAGCGAGATTAAGTCTGTGTGGTGTCGAAGGCCCGAGGAACCAAAATCATTAAAATTTGACAACAGCACTCAAGTAAACTACCATAATTTACTTGAAGCCAAGACTTTTTATCGCTACCTGATGTATTTCTTGAGTGATTTTTACTCTATCGGCAACTTCTTTTATGATAGATATGCATCATCTAAATTTGTGCAGTTGTCTTTAGCCACAAAATTAGGTATGAAGATTCCAGATACCTGCTTTAGTAACACTAAGAAAGATTTGATGGCGATTGCCGACAAATATGAGGATATACTTTTAAAACCCTTATATTCTGGGCATATACAACTAAGTGAAGAAGCCAACTATGAGCTTTTTGCCACAAAGATTAATTCTGCTGACTTAAAAAATCAACCCGAAGAGTCTTTCTCTCAATCAGTTAACTTTTGTGAGAATTATGTTCACAAGGAATATGAACTCAGAATTACCGTGATGGGACCTCACATTTTTGCTTGTAAGATTGACTCTCAAAACCAAAATGAGAATGAGGGCAAGATTGATTGGCGACAAGGCTACGGTCATAACATGAAACATGAACTTGTTGAACTGCCATCAACAATTAATAATTTTTGTAAGAATTTCCTTAGAACTTTACATCTAAACTTTGGATGCTTTGATTTCATTGTTACACCAAATGGCGATTACGTCTTTTTGGAATGCAATCCTAATGGGCAGTGGGGGTGGATTGAGGATGAACTTGGGGTGCCAATGACCGAAGCATTGGTTGATTGCTTGGTTAACAAACTCGAAGTGTAATCATCATGAGAGCTGACGTTGTTAATCACTTAAACATAAAGGATTTCTTAATAAGCAGCTTAAATGATCATCAATTAAGCAGCAATAATGTCAACTTCAAGTTATATAGGTTGAACGATGATGCTTATGGGCATTACAGTAAAGAAGACTGGAAACTTATGTTCCCTAATGTTGACAGAGAAGAATTCGATAGTTGGATAAACTATAATGACCGAATTATTCTGTCAACTTTTGATAAAATGAATTCGCAATTATTTGGTTTCTTGTATTTTGTGAGTTCCACATCATCAACAAGAAGATTATATTTTCATGGAGGAACATGTTATCACTCTACAAAATACCAGTTATTGGCTTACGAGGGGTTGATTTTCATTCTTGATTATTTATTAAAACATAATTATGAAATACTAGTAACATGCGCTAATCACAATTTAAAAGCTTATAGATTTCAAGACAGCTTGGGTTTCAAAGAATTTCATAGGGATAATGAACTATCCTATAAATTTTTAACTTATGACAATTTTCTGTCAAGTCCCATTGTTTTGAGATTCTTACAATCAAACAATAATCCTATTGAGAGTGGCATCAGCACTTAATAAGTGAATATTGACAATTAAATGTTTTTTAAATTCAAATTTTATGCCATTATTTCATATATTTTAAAAATAAAACATTAGCATTATGAGATGGAGCATAGAGTTAAAGACTATTCCACTTTCTGACACATGGAAATATAAAGTTGTGAATTACACTGAAGATTCGCAGGCGGTAGCACGGATTTGGCTTAATGATGACGGCACGATTAATGAGGAGAAAACTTACTCATCAGAATATCTATCGCCACCACCTTTACCCAATCCACCTCCTCTTCCACCACCTTACCCTCCTCATCCAGCAATGGCTCCACCACCACAACAATATGGAGTTTATGGCAATCCACCCACAAGCAATCAAATTCAGGAGCTCACGCAAGTGCTGCAAAACTTCATGGCCAGCAATGCAAGAAGCAATGAAGATTATGACGAAGAAGAAGATAACGAAGATATGTACTACGAATTTACCGCAAGCCGTGTGTCGGGCGATGGCAATGCAATGTTCCCCGACAAGTTGATTATTACCGACGATGGCGTCATTTACCGCAAGGGCCGAGTGATTGGTTACAAGGAGATTAAGATAAGGCATAGTGCTATAGGCAGTGTGTCGCTCGACAAGCACCTGCTTTTTGCCGACATCATCATTGAGACCAACGGTGGCCAGAAAATCATTGCCCGCGGTTTCTCACGCAGCGATGCCAACATCATCCGAGACCTGCTTGATTAATTGTCTCCAAGACCATAACAACCGATTCCACTGCAATTAATTCCCATTATCAGCAAAGCCACTTGGGGCACTCTCCCCCAAGTGGCTTTGTCACTTTTCTCCTAAAAAATTTTGAGGCTTTTAAAAAAGTACTTAAATTTGTACGTTTTTAGTTTTATAGCAATTATGAGACAGGCAAATTTCACGGAGCTTCGCTCAAACTTAAAAGAGTTTCTTGACCAGGTCATTGCCGACAGCGAGCCACTGCTGGTGAGCCGCCCTCACAACGAGAGTGTGGTGGTGATTTCGCTTGAGGAATACAATGCCCTAAAGGAAACCGAGTATATCATGCGACAGCCCCAGCTAATGGAGTCGCTCGAGGCCGCTGAGCGAGATGTAGAATATGGACGCACCTTTGCTCAAGGCCAAGATGAATCGGTTGAAGAGTTCTTAAGTCGAATGGCATGTACCGAATAGTTTTCACCCGCGAGGCGCAGCAGCAATACCAGTATTTCGTCAAGAGTGGCAACACAAAACTCGTGGAGAAAATCAACAGGCTCATCGCCGACATTGCCGAGCATCCCTACACTGGCATAGGGAAACCCGAGGCACTGCGATTCTCACTCGCAGGCAAGTGGTCGCGACGCATCAACCACGAGCACCGCATCGTTTACATGGTTAATGACCAAACTGTCATCGTCACCATTCTCACTATGCGTTATCATTACTCGAAATAAGCCATACCCGTTGGCGGAATTAATAAGGCATTACATTATGATAGAAAATATTGATAATGAAGAAGTTCCTCAATGTTGGGTCGAGTTCAATGCCCTTTGGGCACCGCACACCGCGCTACGCGCGACTTATTCTTTGAAATCTCCCCGAGCACTTCGTGGTTGCATGGTCTTACGCACAAAGTCGGGTATTCGACCCGCCAAGCGTCTTCGACGCTAATGCCTGAAAGCCAATATGTTTTATTATAATTCATTGTCAGCTTAATTCCGCCGACAGGTTTCAAAATAATAGTTATTGCATAATCGGGGAATTTTAGCGCGGAGTGCCATTTTAAATTTTAGAGCGCAGCTCTTCAATTTCCATGCGCAGCATGGCACAATGCCCCCTTCAACCATCAAGCACTATAATGGATTAATAAAACCCGACAGCTATTTGGTGCTGTAAGTAATAATATGTACCTTTGTGCATAGAATTATTACCAATCACATCATGGACGAGGACTTGTCGGTATCGGGATTTTGTGAGGAGACGTTTGAGGAGGTATCTTCTCGCTTCACTAATGTGGAGGTGCTGGGCACTCATGGTCACAACGTGCTGGCTCGTGCCAAGCGTTATGGCCGTTGGTTCTTGCTCAAGGGCCTCTCGCCCGATGTTGCCCATGAGGAGCTGTACCGGCAGATGCTCGACAAGGAGCTTGACATCATGATGCGCCTGCAACACACGGGCGTGGCGCAAGCCATAGGCATGGAGATGGTGGAGCGACTGGGCGAGTGCATAGTGATGGAATGGATTGAAGGCTCAACACTCAAGAAATGGCTCGAGAGCGACACTACATCAAGCGACCGCAAGCATGTGGCGAGCCAGCTGCTCGACGCTGTGGAACACATCCACGCCCACGGCATCGCCCACCGTGACCTCAAGCCCAGCAATATCATGATAACGAGCAACGGTCACAACGTTAAGATTATCGACTTTGGGCTTGCCGACACCGATGTGCACGCCATCCTCAAGCAACCGGCCGGCACCGAGCACTACATGGCTCCCGAACAGGCATCGACCAGCAAGCCCGACGTGCGCAACGACATCTACTCGCTGGGACTGGTGCTGCGCGAGATGAACCTGGGGAGAGATTACAAGAAACCCATAGCGCGCTGCCTCATGCCCATTGCCGAGCGCTATCAGAGCATGGAGGAGATGAAGGCCGACTTGCGGCGTCGTGCCTCGCGCCGTCGCACCATGAGGATTGGGATCGTTGCTCTCGCCCTGATTGGAGTCCTTGCCGGCACCGCCACAATTGCCGCCTGGCTAAACAAGAAAAATGCCGCCACCGTGATAGTGCAAGACGAGCAGGCCCGCCGTCAAGTGGACTCGTTGCAAAACGAGCTTGTGAAAACCTCGACTCTAGTTGAGAAGAGCCGTCTCACACAGGACAGCCTGCGCTATCATGTGGGAGGGATGAACGACACTATCGCATCGCTCAACATCGCCAACTCGCAGCTGCGCCAGGCACAGATGGAGCGCGACGCCCGGCAACAAATTGTAGACAAAGCTATTGCCGATGGGTTAAGCATAATCGACGCCACCAACGCCGCGACCCACATCAAGGAGCATATCGACACGGTGAGCGACTCAAAATATGTGTGGATTGACTGGCACTATCAGGCTATTCAAGGCGAGAAGAAGATACCTGAATACATGAACAGCATTCGCAACCGCTTCTCCAGCAAGGAACTTGCCGAGATAGAATATGCCCTAAAGGAACACTGCAACAATTACGAAAGCTTAATTCGCAAGAAAATAAGAAAAATTAATGTATATTTTGATAATGCTATTGATGATTTGTAGCCTTAGCGCGTCGCAAGGCCTCTATTTCAATTAATAGTCGACGCTCTTTCTCTTGAGTTCTCCTCAACTCACTCTCCAAATTATTGATTTGAACATCTATCTCATCTATTTGCAGTTCGGTGCCATCGGGCATGTGCGACTGGATGACTTTAAATTCCTTCCAGCCCGGCGCATTGCGATAAGCCTCCTCACACCCCTCGGGCACCACAATGATGGTGGTGAGAGTGTGATAAGGCTCGATGATTTCGTCCCAATTTCCACCATAGAAGGGATGATTGTTCCCGAACTTTGGCGGCTCTTTTCTGCCAACCTTGATTACCTTAAGGTTTGGACAGTCAAAGAAGGCTCCTTTAAGAAAAGAACCTGTCATGCTTCCCACATCAAGCACGACAAGGTTGCTACACCCACGAAAAGCTCCAGGACCAATCTCAACCACAGGATAATTGCGACCATACCAGGTGACTGTGTCAGAAATCTTAGCCTCGGTGATTGTCATGTCGAGACACGTGTCAAGAGTAAGGTATGGCGCATCCCAGTTGCTGTAAAGGAAAATCCCCTGCTTAATGCGTGCTATTCGCCCTTGTGCCATGGCATCAAGGCTTAGTAAAACTGCGATAGCCAACAGCATTGCGGGTATTATAATCTTGCGCAGTGTCATTTCAATTCATCTTTAAGATAGCGTGCGGTGATCGACTGGCTGCTCTGTGCCACTTGCTCGGGGGTGCCTGTTGCAACCACCTCTCCCCCACCACGACCTCCCTCGGGGCCCATGTCGATGATGTAGTCGGCACACTTGATGACGTCCATGTTATGCTCAATAACAATGACGGTGTTACCTTTAGCCACAAGGCGATTGAGCACTCCAAGCAAAATCTTGATATCCTCGAAGTGCAGGCCGGTTGTGGGCTCATCGAGGATGTAAACAGTTTTACCGGTGTCTTTCTTCGAGAGCTCGGCGGCAAGTTTCACGCGCTGGCTCTCACCGCCCGAGAGAGTGCTCGAGGGCTGCCCCAGCTTGATGTAGCCCAATCCCACGTCTTGCAGCACCTTGATTTTGTGCAACAGTCCGGGAATGGCCTCAAAGAACTCTACCGCCTGATTGATGGTCATGTCGAGAACGTCGGCAATTGACTTGCCCTTGAATCTCACCTCGAGCGTCTCGCGATTGTAGCGCTTGCCGCCACAAGCCTCGCACGGCACGAGCACATCGGGCAGGAAGTTCATCTCCACCGTCTTGTAGCCGTTGCCTTTGCAAGCCTCGCAACGCCCGCCACTGGTGTTGAACGAGAATCGTCCAGGCTTGTAACCGCGAATCTTAGCCTCGGGCAGGTTGACAAAAAGGTTGCGGATGTCGGTAAAGATGTTGGTATAGGTCACGGCATTAGAGCGCGGTGTGCGCCCCAGCGGTGACTGGTCGACGGTGACGACCTTATCGACGTTTTCCAAGCCCTCAATCGAGCCGTAGGGCAAGGGTTCGGTGAGCGAGCGGTAAAACTTCTGGCTCAAGATGGGCTGCAAAGTGCCATTGATGAGCGACGACTTGCCACTGCCACTGACTCCCGTGACACAAATGAAAGTGCCCAGTGGAATTTCGACATCCACATTCTTGAGGTTGTTGCCGCAACAGCCGCGCAGCACAATCTTCTTGCCGTTGCCGGTGCGGCGCTCGGCGGGGATTTCGATTTGCGCCTGGCCATTAAGATAGCGGGCGGTGATGGTGTCGGCCTTGAGCAGCTGCTTGGGAGTGCCTGCAAAGACCACATTGCCGCCTCGTCGACCCGCCTTGGGACCGATGTCGACCACATAGTCGGCTTCGAGCATCATGTCGCGGTCATGCTCCACCACCACGATGGTGTTGCCCTCGTCGCGCAATTGCTTGAGCGAGTTGATGAGCCGCTGGTTGTCGCGCTGATGCAGGCCAATGCTGGGCTCGTCGAGGATGTAGAGCACGTTCACCAGCTGTGAGCCAATCTGTGTTGCCAGCCTGATGCGCTGGCTCTCGCCTCCCGACAGCGATGCACTGCTGCGGTTGAGCGACACATAGTCGAGCCCCACGTCGAGCATGAAACTCAAGCGGCTGTTTATTTCTTTCACCACTTCCTCGGCAATAGCCCATTGCCGCTCGGGAAGCATGTTCTTGAGATCGAGCATCCAGTCGCGCAGCTCGGCGATGTCCATGCGTGCCAGCTCGGCAATGTTCTTGCCTGCCAGACGAAAATGGAGCGCCACCTTGTTCAGCCTGTCGCCGTGGCACTCAGGACACACCGTGCGCGAGAAGAACTGCCCGGCCCACTTTTGTGCCTTGGAGGTGGCATTCTCGCTCTGTTGCATCTCGATATACTTGACCAATCCGTCGTAGCTGAGAAAATAGTTGCTTGTGCTGAGCGTCTCGGTTTTTATGTTCAGTCGTTCATCGGTGCCGTTCATGATGTCGTCGATAGCCTCCTCGGGAAGCTCCTTCAAGGGCGTGTCGATCGACGCTCCATATTTTTCGCAGATTGCCTGAATCTGCCAAAAGATGAGTGAGTTCTTGTATTTTCCCAATGTTGTGATGCCGCCCGCGCGAATTGAGAGCGACGGGTCGGGCATAATCTTCTCCTTGTCGATGAGGTTCACATAGCCCAACCCCTTGCACTTGGGGCAGGCACCTTGTGGTGAGTTGAAAGAGAAGCTGTGAGGAGCCGGCTCGGCATAGGACAATCCAGTGGCGGGGTCCATGAGCGAACGGCTGTAGTGCTCCACAGCCTGTGTCTCGGCATCCATCACGAGCAACTGCCCGTCGCCCTGCTTGAAGCAGGTGTTGATAGTGTCGCGCAGGCGCGCCTCGTCCTTATGCGCCACCTTGAGGCGGTCGACCACCAGCTCCACGTCGTGGTTGCGATAGCGGTCGAGTTTCATGCCGAATGTTATCTCACGCATCTCGCCATCGACACGCACATTGAGGTAGCCTTTCTTGCGCAGTTGCTCAAAGAGGTCCTTATAGTGTCCCTTGCGCCCCTTTACCAGCGGCGCAAGCAGGTAAATCTTCTTGCCGTCGAAGCGCTCGAGAATGAGCGCAAGAATCTTGTCGAGAGAGTATTTCACCATCTTCTCGCCCGAGAGGTAGCTATAGGCATCGCTGGCGCGTGCAAAAAGCAGTCGCAGGTAGTCATAGACCTCGGTGGTGGTTCCCACCGTTGAGCGGGGATTCTTGTTGGTGGTCTTCTGCCCTATTGAAATCACGGGATTCAGTCCCGAGATTTTATCAACATCGGGACGCTCAAGCACCCCCAGCATGTTGCGGGCATAGCTCGAGAACGTCTCGAGATAGCGTCGCTGCCCCTCGGCAAAGATGGTGTCGAAAGCCAACGACGACTTGCCACTGCCACTCAAGCCGGTGATAACACTCAGCTTGTAGTGAGGCAAGTCCACGTCAATATTCTTCAGATTGTGCACGCGCGCACCCAGCACGCTCACGCAGTCGGTTTCTTTTCCGTTAAATTTCATGAACTAATCCACCACCCAATTCTTGTTATAAACAGTGTTTCCCGCTTTGCTGCGATAAAGCGATTCTTGCTTAGGCACTTTCACCATGTAAACCTTGCCTGAGGCGTTGGGGAGCTTGGTGCTGCGAATCCAAGGGTTGGCATCGCGCAATTGCGCATAAGTGAGGCCATGCTCCTTGGCCCATGTCACCCAGCTTGCCACCGGTGTGCTCACCTCCTCGATGTCGCAGTCGATGGGCTGATATAGCTGGCTTGAGCGCAAGCGATAGCCATATTGCTTGGGGTCCTGAAGGAACAGCTTGTAGGCCAGGATGCGGAACACATAACGTGATGTCTCGTTAACCAAGCGCAGATCGAACGACGTGTTCACCTGCTGGCTGGAGAGTTCCGACGAAATCTTGCCCATGCCGGCATTGTAGCTGGCGCACACCGTTGCCCAGTTGCCATAACGGGAATAGGCTCCGCGCAGATATTTGCAAGCGGCCACAGTCTCCTTCTCGGGGTCGAAGCGCTCGTCAACGTCGTCATTCACCTCAAGCCCATATTGCTTACCGGTGGCTGGCATGAATTGCCAAATGCCTGCAGCCTTAGCCGGTGAAACGGCGTTAATATCAAGAGAACTCTCGGCAACAGCAAGGTAGATGAGGTCCTCGGGCATGTTATTCTCCTTTAATATCTCAATCAAGCGGGGAAACAAGCGGTTGGCACGCTTGATAATTAGCGATGTGGTGGTTTGGCCATAGATGGTTGTGATGAGCTCGCGGTCGAGTCGCTCGGCCATGTCGATGCGGTCGAGATTCACATGGTCGCCGCAAAAGGTCATCGCAGCCGGCACGTCGGGCGATGCCACTGTCATGAATCGGTCACTCATGCGCTGCGCGCTACTACCTAGCGCCACAGCACACATTGTTGCAATCACTAATAAAGACTTGATATATTTCATACTTGTTATCTGTTATCACACAGTGTCGTTTCACACCACAATGTGTTTCGCAATCTCAAAGTCTACGACTTGAGTTTATTAACTGTATTCTGTTATCTAAATTCTATTATCTGTTTTCTGCCGAGAGTATCGCCTTGTTCACTTGTTACAACTCGGGGTCATCGGTTGCGCTAGGCACTTCATGGCGCTTGTAACGCAAGATGTTGATGTCGCCACTGAGCTTGTATTCCTTGCCATCACTGCCTTTGGCACGAATCACATAGAAATACACACCGGCAGGGACTTGCTTGCCCTTGTAAGTGCCATCCCAGCCCTGAGAGGGGTCGGTAAACTCGATAATCTGGTTACCCCAGCGGTTGAATATCCAGCAATGGAACTCGGTAATCGACTTGTAGGACACTTTCCACACATCGTTCACCCCCTCGGTGGTGCCTGGAGAGAAGATATTGGGGCACAACAACACACTCTCGCCGATGTTCACGGTTATGGGATCGCCAAAGTATTCGCAAGAGCCGTCGCTGTTGGCACCATAGAAGCGCCAATAGGTTGTGCCGGCTTCCTCAAAGGTGTAGTCGACCTCGTCCTGCGAGAAGGTCATGAGCAGATTGGTAAATTCCTGGGTGTCGCTCACTTGCCATTCTTTGAATGTGACGGCATCGGTGCAATAGGCCGTGAAAGTGATGTGGGCAGGTGCCGAGCCGCCCAAGTAGGAACCGTCGGTCTTCTGCTCATTATCGTTGTCGCGCTCTTCCTGAACAGCGTTTACCTCAACGTTGATGGCAACGGTCTGGTAAGTGTCGGTTGTTTTGCGTTGAATTTCTTCGTTCCAATACTCAAGAAACCTGTCGCCCTCGACTGTGAAGGTGGTGTTGCAATAGGGAGCCGGTACAGCCATCGTACTCTTAAGTGTTTCCTGTGATTCCTCAACAGGTGTCTCAGTCCAACGAAGGTTGTCGGCATCCCACGTGAGGTTATTGTATTTTATCTTGACTTGGCGGTCAAGCACACGACGGCCACCATTGATGGTGAAATACTCAATATCTCCGCCACTGCCGTCGACGTGGATTGTTGTGGTGCCGCAATCGCTCTCGGGGTCGATACTGACACCGTTCAATTTAAGCCTATAGGTGCTATAGTCGACCACCCACACATAGGTGCGGTTGGTGCCTTCCTCGATAATATAGCCACAGTTGGCTTGCACTTGCGGCATAGTTGTCACATTTCCCGAGCGCACGATTCCTGTGACCTCGGTTGCATAAGCCCCACCCTGCTCGCCAAACTGCAGCCATGTGACCTCATCGGGATAGGTGGTTGCGGTGTACATCATCGACACCCCCTGCACATCATAGAGCACATAGAGGCGGTTGAGGCCTGTTGTTGCCGCAGGCGTCTCTTCCCACACCTCGCGACTGTTGCCCAAGAACGACACCTGAGCACTTGCCACTGCCGCGGTCATGGCAATAGCCGCGAGAAGTAAGCATTTTGATATCTTCATAACTTGCAAAGTTATATCAACGTTTATAATATAATTATATAACGAACCCGGCCCAAGAAAATTGTTTCAGGCCTCTACCGTGAAGCTCGATGCATGAGACACCTAATCAAAACTTGAGCACCCCAATGCAGTTCACAAGGTCGCCCACGGTGCGAGCGGCATTGAACTGGTCGTCGGGAATCACCACCTCAAAGCGGCGTTCAAGGGCTTCTTTCAGTTGCTTCTTTTTCTCGGCATCAAGCTTGAGGTCCTTGCTCAGGCTCGACATCACCTTCACGCTGCGTGGCTGCACATTGAGAGTTGCGGCAACCACCTCAATAACGCGAGGCTCAATTGATGCCGGCTGATTATCGTCGGCAGGCAATGGATTGACACGTGGATTGGGACGAGGGCCGTAGAGCAGACGGATGGGATTGGGACGCACGCCATACATTGGCTTGGCCACATCTCGACGCGGCTCGCGGGTCTCGTCGTCTCCCAGTTGCACCTCCCTGCCATCAATCACCACCTTGTCGGCAGCGGTGAGTTCCACGTTGGCCTCTTGAGGCTGAACCGGAGTGGCTGTTGTGGGCTGAGCGGCTTTACCGCAACCGGCTGTGATTGCTCCGGCAGTCATCCCGGCCGCCAGCACAGCTCCAATGGCAGCCTTGCCACGATTGTTATTGTTTTTCTTCATAATATTAATAGTATTAAGTGTTGTCACAAAAAAGCGATTAAGCGAGAGAGAAAGCTTGTTCAGTGCCTTCAGAGCGCTAGTTTTTATTTAATTTCACATTTTTCAAGCGGCGGTAGTGACACAGCATCAGGTCGCCGTTTTCGTCGCGCAAGTGAAAGCCATTGCCCTGGCAGTAGCGCCACATCCCACACTGCTCGCACACCCCTCGGCGCATCCACTCGCGATCGCGATACCGCTCAAAGCGCTCTTGCCACACTTGCCAAAAGCTGTCGTGGTAGATGTTGCCCTGGTTGTAGTCGCTGCGAATGCTCAAGCAACCCGATATAGCACCATCGCTGCGCACGCTTGCCACCGTGAGCCCAGCCTCGCAGGAGTAGATGTAGTCACGCGCGAGCCCCTCATAGGCTCCCAAGAAACCCTCGCAAGAGTAGTTCAGGTCGATCTTGCCTTCCATGCGAGTCTTGACAATAAAATTGAGCAAATCGCGAAACTGTGCATCGCTCAGCTGCAAGTCGTCTTGCCCTGCGGCTCGCCCCATAGGCACGATAGTGAAGCATCGCCAATATTTTACTCCGGCATCGATGAGTTGCTGCTTGATTGCGTCAAGGCTGTCGATATTGCGTGAGTGTACACAGGTTATCACGTCCCATGTGAGACCTTTCACTTTGCGCATGTGTCCAATGGCCTCCAGTGCACGGTCGTAGCTGTGGGCGTTGTTGCGCAACCAGTTGTGTTGCTCACGAGTGCCATCAAGATCGATGGCTATGCTATCAACACCAGCCTCATCAAGCGCACGCATCATGGATTCATCGAGCAGATAACCATTGGTCACCAAGCCCCACCTGAAGCCACGACGCTTAATCTCGCGGCCACACTCCACAATATCACGGCGCACCAGCGGCTCACCGCCCACCGTCGACACCATAACCTGTGCAGGGTCTTGATGACGGGCAATCTCATCAAGCACAGGCAGGAAATGGTCGAGTGGCATCTCGGTGGCAGCCAAGTCCTTGGCACAGTCGCTGCCGCAATGCCTGCACGACAGGTTGCAACGCAACGTGCATTCCCAAAACAATTGTTCCAACGGATGCTCTCGCCGCAATCGCCGGTTCTCCTGCCTGGCAGCCTCAAGTGCTATGTGCAGCTTTTCATTCATATAGATGCAAAGTTACACAATTATTTCCAATATACATCCATTGATAGTATTTTTTAACCACCCACCATTTTTTCACAACTGCAAGCAGCGGCAAGGATGTAGAGGAGGATAGTGAACCACCACTGCACATCAGCCAACGTAAGGCCTGATGGGCATAGCGTTATCACACAGTACACACCATGGCACCTAACCACATGATAAATGATTAAAAATTATTAAAAATCAATGTATTTTTATTGTTTTACGATAAATAAACTATATCTTTGCATCATGAAAAACAAATCAATTCATCAACTAATATCTTTTTCATCATGAAGCAAACATCATTGAAAACATTGAAAGTTGCATGCTACATCGCACTTGCGGGCATCACATTGTGGGTTCTCTTCTATGGCATCCAGTCCTATTTTG
>DGWL01000055.1 GCA_002396125.1 Porphyromonadaceae bacterium UBA4259 | reverse complement strand
CCATCGTAGAGGACTACATGAAGAAGATTAGCGACCTCACCGGCCGCAAATATGGCCTGTTTGACTATTACGGAGCCAAGGATGCCTACCGCGTTATCATTGCCATGGGCTCGGTAACCGAGGCTATTCGTGAGACAATTGACCACCTCACCGAGCAAGGCGAGAAGGTGGGCTTGGTAGCAGTGCATCTGTACCGTCCTTTCTCGGCCAAGCACTTCCTTGCAGCCGTGCCCAGCACCGCCAAGCGCATTGCTGTTCTCGACCGCACCAAGGAGCCCGGTGCAGTGGGTGAGCCATTATATCTCGACGTTAAGGACTGCTTCTATGGCGCCGACAATGCTCCATTGATTGTTGGTGGACGCTATGGCTTGGGTTCAAAAGATACTACACCCGCTCAGATTCTCGCAGTTTATGAGAACCTTTCACTGCCCGTTCCCAAGAATCAATTCACAATTGGCATTGAAGATGACGTTACATTTGCATCACTTCCACAGAAGGAAGAGATTGCTCTCGGTGGTGAAGGTATGTTCCAAGCCAAGTTCTACGGTCTTGGCGCCGATGGTACTGTGGGTGCCAACAAGAACTCGGTGAAGATTATTGGTGATAACACCGACAAGTATTGCCAGGCCTACTTCTCCTATGACTCAAAGAAATCGGGAGGTTTCACCTGCTCTCACTTGCGTTTTGGCGACCAACCCATCCGCTCTACCTACCTGGTAACAACTCCCAACTTCGTAGCATGCCACGTTCAGGCCTATCTGCACATGTATGACGTGATGCGCGGATTACAAAAGAACGGCACATTCCTGCTCAACACAGTGTGGGAAGGTGAAGAACTTGCCAAGAACTTGCCAAACAAGGTTAAAAAATATATTGCTGATAACAATATTACCGTTTACTACATTAATGCTACCAAGATTGCTCAAGAGATTGGTCTTGGCAACCGCACCAACACAATCCTGCAGTCGGCATTCTTCCGTATCACTGCTGTTATTCCAGTAGAGCTTGCTGTTGAACAAATGAAGAAGTTCATCGTTAAGTCTTACGGCCGCAAGGGCGAGGATGTTGTCAACAAGAATTATCAGGCTGTTGACCGCGGAGGTGAGTACAAGCAGCTTGCTGTTGACCCCGCATGGAGCAATCTGCCAGTTGATGCCGATGTTGACGATAACGCTCCCGCATTCATCAACGAGGTTGTTCGCCCAATCAACGCACAAAATGGTGACCTGCTTCCCGTATCGGCCTTCCGTGGTCGTGAAGACGGCACTTGGGACGCTGGCACAGCAGCCTATGAGAAGCGTGGCGTAGCCACTTTCGTTCCCGTTTGGAACGCCGAGAACTGCATCCAGTGCAACAAGTGTGCTTTAGTATGTCCACATGCTGCCATCCGCCCATTCCTCATGAACGAGGCAGAGGCTGCCGCTTCTCCATTTGCCGAGGCCGACAAGCTTCCCGCTATTGGCAAGACTCTTGCCGGCTTGAAGTTTGTTCAAGCTGTAGATGTTATGGACTGCTTGGGTTGCGGCAATTGTGCCGACGTTTGTCCCGGCAAGAAAGGCGAGAAGGCCCTCACCATGGTGCCTCTCGAGCAGCAGGTTGACAACCAGAAGCTTTGGAACTACTGCGCTGCCAATGTTACCTCTAAGCAAGAACTCGTTGACATCAAGTCGAATGTCAAGAACTCACAGTTTGCTACTCCACTCTTTGAGTTCAGTGGTGCATGCTCAGGTTGCGGTGAGACTCCTTATGTTAAATTGATTTCTCAACTCTTTGGCGACCGTGAAATGGTGGCAAACGCAACTGGTTGTAGCTCAATCTACTCAGCTTCGGTTCCATCTACTCCTTACACCGTTAACGAGAAGGGCCACGGTCCTGCTTGGGCTAATTCACTCTTCGAGGACTTCTGCGAATTTGGTTTAGGTATGACCATTGCCGACGAGAAGATGCGTAACCGCGTTACCGGTTATGTTCAGGAAGCTATCGCAAGCGACAGCGTTAATGCCGATGTCAAGGCTCTCTACCAAGAGTGGCTCGACAACAAGGAAGATGGCGTTCGCAGCCGTGAGCTCAGCGACAAGATTATGGCCGCTATCGAGAACAGTGATGCCGAAGCCGACAAGAAGGTTAAGAGCCTTGGCCAATATCTGGTTAAACGTTCGCAATGGATTATCGGTGGCGATGGTGCCAGCTACGACATCGGTTTCGGTGGTCTCGACCACGTTATTGCCAGCGGCAAGAATGTTAACATCCTTGTCATCGACACCGAGGTATACTCTAACACCGGTGGCCAGGCATCTAAGGCAACTCCTCTTGGCGCCATTGCCAAGTTTGCAGCTGCCGGCAAGCGCATTCGCAAGAAAGACCTTGGCTTGATAGCTTCTACCTATGGCTACGTTTACGTTGCACAGGTGGCTATGGGCGCTAGCGATGCACAGTGCTTGAAGGCGTTCCGCGAGGCCGAGGCCTATGACGGACCTTCGGTAATCATCGCCTATGCTCCATGTATCAACCATGGCTTAAAGGTGGGTATGGGTAAGTCGCAAGCCGAGGAGGCCAAGGCCGTTCAATGTGGCTACTGGCACCTGTGGCGTTACAACCCCGAACTCGAGAAAGAGGGCAAGAACCCATTCACACTCGACAGCAAGGAGCCTAACTGGGATGAGTTTGAGAACTTCCTAAAGGGTGAGGTTCGCTACGCATCGGTATTGAAACAATATCCCGAAGAGGCCGAGCAACTCTTTGCAGCTGCAAAGGAGAACGCTCAGTGGCGCTACAACAACTATCGCCGTCTGGCTCGCCAGCAGTGGGGTGTTGAGCCCGAAGAGTAAATCTCCCCTATCACGGTATTTTAAATCCTAATAATAAAAATTGCGTCATCGCATTGCCGATGGCGCATTTTTTTGTACTTAATTATGTAACGCGCTAACGCGCATTGTATCCAGTCAAAGTATATATAATCAAAAATGCTTAAGGTAGTTACAGCCTTAAGCATTTTGGGCGTCATGTTCACGTTTCACAACGTAAGGGCGCCCCATTGATGAAAAAAATAGTGATTACTTTTATTGATTTGCCTTATGTGTTATTATTACATTGCAAAGATATATCAAAGAAAACTAATATGCAAATGTGTTTCAATAAATTAACATCATTTTTCGGTTAAAAAGCAATATTTTTCAACCAGTTCTCAATTATTTAAGAACTAAAGCCATTAATACCATTGCACACCATTGTTATAGCTAGAGTGCTTGTCATACTTGAAGTCGCTCAAGATGCTAGACTTGACGGCTATGTGGAAATTATAGGATTTGTAGGGTCCCACAGGCACAAAGCTGGCACTCATCACAAAGCAGTGCATTTCACGACTGATAGAGCAGTTCATATAGGCAATCTTGTGAGTGTCAAAATTATAGCTTGCTGAGAAGTTTATGTTCCAGTTCTTGGTGGGCCTGATACTACCATTAAAACTCAAGTTCTGCGTCCATTTGCCCTTATACTCCATCTTATCGTAGTCGAAAGCGCCATAACCGTAGTTGAGCGAGTAGTTCACAGTGAGACTCCATGGGCATTCCCACTTCATATAACCGTCGGGACGAAGAGCGATATCGGTACCTTCCACCGTTCCTCCTTGCTGCTCGTCGCTGCTACTGTCTTCATCTCCACGCTGCTTAGACTTGCCATCATCTTTATTTTTCTTATCGCCACGCTTGAAGAGTTTCCTGAAGGTGTCGTTATTGAAAGTGTAGGAGAATGAAGTTCCGGTACTTGCAAGACGTCCCCAACCACCTCCATTGAACAGTCGTAGCTTATTGATACGCACAGGGTTGCCATACTCATTAAGACCATACTTATACACATCCCAAGTTGCACTGAGATTAAGATTAAAGCTCTTAGTGAGGCGCAGCAATATCGAGGTGTTCAAGTTACTCCACCGAAGCGAGTCGGCGGCAAAATTATAGGATTGGCTCAAAGTCAAGTTCTCAATGATTGATATCTTCTTGTAGCCGGTACTATCTTCATCGCTCTTGATTTTTGCCTCTAGGTTATTGGCTATCGAGAACGAGAGCATGCCATTTTTTCCACTTCCCGGCTGGCCGTAGACTCCGTGTTGGAAATAGGGGTATTTCACTTCGCGCACAGTGCCGGCGGCATCGGTATAGGAATAATTGCCATAGTAGCCCCAGAATTTGGTGCCGAAGTCGGGCGCCATTGAGAAGGAAACGGTTGGTGTAATCACGTGTCTCACCATCTGTAGCTTATCACCCATAAACTTGAGAGGCTTGTAGAAACCATACAGCTTAGTATTCATCGACACCGAGAAACTGAAATCAAAGAGGTTGTAAAAGCCATAGGTTGTGTCACGCACCACAGCACTAGCGTTCGGATCCCATTGCTGCTTAATCTTGCTGGTGTACATGCGGTCGTTTAATGTGATGTTGGGAGTGATATTAAAATACTTAAAGACATTAAATGTCGCCGAAATCGGCACTAAATGAGAGATGCCATTGCGCCAGTCTTTAACCAGATTCTTGTGGAAGAACTCCTTTTCCTTGGCCGTCAGCGAGTTTTGGAAACGTCCTGAATAAGAAATTTTAATCTTCTCATACCACCGCTCATTGCCTACAGCACGCTTGCGCTTGAATGGTGCCATCTGTGCCATTGTCACCGTGAAATTAGGGAAAGATACGGTGAGAGTTGAGTCAGATGAACGTTGCGAAATGTTGGCGTTAGCCGAGATGCTCCACTTCGAGTTAGGAAAATTATATGACCAGTTGACTGTAGAGCTCTTGGTATTCTCAGTGAACGATTTACTGTAATAATCGGTAAGGTTGTAGCGAGAATAACCGCTAGTGGCGAAGTTTACACTTGCCGAGAACTGCATGTTGGGATTGGATTTTGAATCCTGGGTGTGATTCCACTGTATCGAGAAGTTGTGCATCTTAGAGTAATCGGGGTCACCCTTATCACCAGTAATCGTGGTGAGATAGCTGGCACTGAACCGTCCCGAGAATTTATAGCGCTTGGCGTAGTTGGATTGTGCTGTCACACCCCATGAGCCGCGAGTATAGATTTCGCCCGTGAGGGCAAGGTCGGCATACTGGCTAAGCGCAAAATAGTAGCCACCATTGCGCAAATAGAATCCACGATTATAATCCTCGCCAAAGGTGGGTACAAGCACTCCGCTCGAATACTTGTTGGTGAACGGGAAGAAAGCAAATGGCACCGCTAGGGGCAGCGGAAGATCTTCAAGCACAAAATAGGCAGGACCGGTAATCACATTCTTCTTTGGCCGCATTTTAGCCTTAGTGATTTGGAAATAGAAGTGGGGATGCTCATGGTTGTCGCATGTGGTGTAGCGCCCATTCATAATGTGATACTCGTCATCCTCATGCTTCTTTGTTATGCCTCCGGTCAAGTAACCTTCGCCCTGCTCGGTGATGATGTCGGTAATCAAGCCTTTCTTGGTCTTGAAGTTAAAAGCCATCTTCTTGGACTGATACTCACCGCTCGGGTCAGTAAAAACAGGTGTTCCCGAGAGCTCGCCCAGAGAGTCTACCACACCCACGGCATGAACCACATTGCTGTCCATGTTCATGTTAATAGACGAGGCTTTGAGGGCCATGTCGTCGTATTCAACATTACTCTCTCCATAGAATCGCAAATCATTGCGCCCGAAGAGAATTATTGAATCTTTGGCAGTGAACTTAACTGAGTTCTCAAGGTCGATGGCGCGTGTTTTCTTGAAGCGTGCAGTGTCGCGCGGCACAGCATTAGCCGAGTCTACACGTGCAATGCGAGAGGAATCGCCGGCAACATTGCGCATGCGCACCGCAGGCCTCACGCCTTGGTGTGAGCGCACATCCTGAGCTGACGCCATCACTTGCAAAGTGCCGACTGCAATCATTGCTGTCATCACGCACCACAATAATATTTTCAATTGTCGAGTTCTCAACTTGTCTTTATTTGCCGTTACCGAAATAACCTACAAAATTAATCAATTCTGCCAATATTATCACAACATTGACATTAATTAAATATTGAAGCCATAAAAATGCGGCAAGTTTTTTATTTTTTAACCACAAAACATCATTAACCCCATCAAAAAATCACCAGCATTTACAGTCACCACTGGCAGTGTAACGGATTCCATCTCTTTCTAAACTTAAATAAAACAAGTGTCCTTAGCCATCGAATCTTTATCGTCCATAATGATATGTTCGTATATTTTTAAGTCATTTTTTATTATGGAGGGCCAAAAAGTGTCGCCATCTGGTCGAAACGGGTAATGGTGTCGTCGCCAAACTTCAGTAACTTGCTACGCGCAACGTCGAGGGTGCGCGTGGGGTCGTCGGGATGCGCCTTGCTGTAGAATTTATCGGCATAACACACCAGTTTTTCCTCAATGCTCACAGGCAATAACGGTCGGTGAGGCAGCGGCAGATGTTGTGTTTCGATATCCTTCAGCGACAGGCCAGCGCCTGTGTGACGCTCACACACCAGTGCATGGCGGTACAGCCCCAAGTCGTCGAGCATGTTCCGCCCTATCACGCCGTGGCAAATGTAGGGCTCGGTGCCAGTGCAGTAAATGCCTGGAGCATCGGTACCAATAATCCCTATGTCATGAAGCATGGCAGCCTCCATCACAAACTCCACGTCGACAGGCACATGCCGCTCCATGATTCTGCAGGCCAGCACTTGTGCAAGCTGCGCCACTTGAGTGCTGTGCTTGACAAGCAAGTCGCACAATGGAGTTCCCGGCGTGTAGAACTTGTGAATTATTTCAAGAGTATCAATCATAATTACAAGTTTTTTTTAAAACCTGAATAGGTCGAGAAACGACGCAAGGTGTGGCAATTTCTCGATGCACCACCTTATTAAGTTTACCCGGGTGCCCTCAAGGGGAAAGTGGATGCAGCGATACTAATTATGTCACACCTTGCAGAAAAGGTTTATAGTAACTGTGGAGAGCCTGGAAATGACACACTCTCCACAGTGAAAAGCAATGTTTAGTCGAGTACAGTAACCCAGTTGTGAGTGTCGGGCAAATCACCCTTCTGGATGCCTTGCAGGCGCTTGTAGAGCTCAGTCACAACAGGACCGGCGACACCATCCTTAGCGATGAGATAGTCCTTGTCGTTGTCAAAGTCGTAGATGTGGCTCAATGGGGTGCACACAGCAGCAGTTCCGCACTCGGCTGCCTCATCAACCTCAGCAAGCTCCTCAACGGGGATTGGACGGCACTCAACCTCGAGGCCCATGTCCTTGGCAATCTGCTGCAGACTCATGTTGGTGATAGAAGGCAGGATTGAGTCGCTCTTGGGAGTGATATACTTATTACCCTTGATGGCGAAGAAATTGGCAGGACCGCACTCATCGAGATATTTCTTCTCCTTGGGGTCAAGGAAGAGCACAGCCGAGAAGCCGTTCTCATGAGCACGCGTAGTGGCGCGCATACCGCAGGCGTAGTTGCCACCCACTTTCCACTTACCGGTGCCAAGAGGAGCAGCACGGTCATACTCACGATAGATAGCCACCTTAGTTGGCTTGAAGCCATCGGGGAAGTAAGGACCTACTGGAGTCACGAACATAATCAGAGTGTACTCTTGAGCAGGCTTAACACCTACCTGAGCTGAAGTTCCTATCTCAACGGGACGAATGTAAAGTGAGCTGCCACTCTCATAGGGAGGAATGAAACGCTCGTTGAGCTTAACAACCTTCTTCACCATCTCAACGAAAAGCTCCTCGGGCACAGGCTGCATCTTGATACCCTTAGCGCTGTTGATGAGACGCTGAGCATTAGCCTCTGGGCGGAAGATGCGAATCTTGCCATCTTTGCCACGGAAAGCTTTCAGACCCTCAAAGATTTCTTGGCCATAGTGCAAGCATGTGGCAGCGATGTGGATGTTTACATACTCCGACTCACTAACCTCAATCTCGCCCCATTTACCATCCTTGTAGGTGCAGCGCACGTTATAGTCGGCCTTCATGTAACCGAAAGGCAGACTACTCCAATTAATGTTTTCTAAGTTTGTCATAATTTAGTAATTGTGTATTAAAAAGTTTATTGTTAATAAGCAGTATTCTCTATTAATTCAATGGCAGGTAAATACTGTTTTAAATTGCTACTTTTTGAGTTATGCTTCCCACCTTTACCATGTAGATGCCCCTTGAACTGAGCTTTAACTCGCTGGTACCTGCAGGCAATGTGGCTTGCGAGACCAGTTGTCCAAGAATGGTGAACACTTTCACCTGAATGGCATGCTGGGTCCTGATAATGATGGTGCCGCTACGCTGGAAAATCTCCACTCCATCAGCAGCGGTGAGCCTTTTGCCTTGCACCTCACCGGCAGTCTCTTTCCACTGGACCTTAGCATTAGTGACAACCGCAGTTGTCATCGTCAGCATTAGGGTCAATATCAGTAGCAGTCTCCTCATCACTTCAGTCCCAAACTAATTAATTGCAAAAATACAATATTATTTGGATATCAAAAAAAGTTGGAGGGTATTTTTTCTAATTATTACTTAAAAATTGTCAATATCGCGGTTTAAAGCACAAAAAGGGCCAATTTTTGACCCTTTTTGCACCTGTATTTTCAAGAGGCAGTAACAATCTGTAAGCACATGTGTCACAGGTAAGGATTGTAAACCTTCTCGTCGGCGACGGTAGTAGTGTCGCCGTGCCCCGGTGCTATAACGGTCTCGGCCGGTAAAGTGAGAATTTGTTCCTTGATGCTGTTGATTAGAACGTTATAGGAGCCACCTGGCAAATCAGTGCGCCCGATGCTGCTCTGGAACACAGCGTCGCCTGTAAAAACCACCGAGCTACTTGGACAATAGAACGACAACGAGCCAGGTGAGTGACCTGGTGTTTCTAGCACTTGTATCGTCTCGCCGGCAAAGTCGATTTCATCACCTTGCGCCAGGACTATATCAATAGAAAGCGGCTCAGAATCTATTTTCAACCCAAAGCGATCGGCCTGCGCTGGCATAAGGGTGGCAATCATGTCCTCTTTAGCCCCGGCTTGAACCGGCACTCCGTAACGCATCGACAGCCAACGTGCCGCACAAGCATGATCGACATGGCAATGAGTGAGAAGGATGTGCTTAACAGTGAGATTATTGCCATCGACAAATGATGTTATCATGTCTTTTTCGGATTGCGACATCATACCGGGATCTACAATAATGCACTGTCCCCCCGGACCGGTCCACATCACATAGCAGTTCATGCCGAAAGGATTCATTGTGAATCGAGAGATTTTCATAATTCCAGTAAAATAGCAGACAAGTTGACGAGCAAACATGACAATTGTGATAATTGTGACATCGCTTCAACAGTCATTAAATCTAAAGTGGTAAATAAATTATTTTCTTTGTCTTAAAGAACTCTTCGCCGAAATAGGCACTTATGTCATCAACGAGGACATTTTTCTTAAATGCCTTCAACTCGCTCTCCAGCTCGCCTCCTTTCAGGCACAGCAATCCATTGGGGATTGCATTGTAATTCTCATTGCTGATGAAGCGCTTCACGAGTTTCACCATGTCGGCCATGGGCATCACGGCACGACTCACGACAAAGTCAAACTTGCCTTTCACCTCAAGCACATCACCATGCTGAAATGTGACATTGTCAAGGCCAGCCTGCTGCGCAATGTCCTGAGCAACCTTGAGTTTCTTGCCAATGCGGTCTACAAGATGGAATTTCACATCGGGAAAATAAACCGCCAGCGGCAAGCCGGGGAAACCACCTCCTGTGCCCAAATCCATGACCGAGGTGCCAGGCATGAATTTCACATATTTGACTAGCGCCAAGGAATGCAAGATGTGATTAACTTCTAGATTAACAATGTCTTTGCGTGAAATAACGTTGATTTTCTCATTCCACTCGGGATAGAGACGCATCATTACTTCAAACCGCTCACGCTGTTGAGACGAGAGTTCCGGGAAATATTTGTTAATGTAATCCAATTTAAATGAAACTTTAAGGAATATATTGAACAATTCACCTCGGGCTAGAACCTGTCGAGCAACGAATGGTCACACTTGAGGCTCTTGAGGTCGTCATAGTCCAGATTAATAGTAGGTTCTCCAACCGAGGCTACAGCCACCACGCCTGAATCGTAACTCCATGTGATGCCATCGGGAGTAAAGAAAAAGTTGCCCGTTACAGTGAGATTGGGCAGATTGAAATAGCCAAGATCGTTCAACTCATCTTCGTTGTCGGCATCTTTGTCGGTCATGAGCTGCCGCTTCAAGTTCTTGGTTACCTGCTCCAGACAGTCATCACGAAAGAGGTCGTTTAGCCCAATCCGCTTCATTGAGTCGAGGTCAATGTTTACATAATGATGTGACACTGAACTGACACGATTGTTCTTCCTGATTGTTGATTCCTTGCAGAAGGAAATGATGTTGTGGCTGTTGAACACGACACTGATGTTCACGCTCGACTCAAAGCGGTCGACATCAATCTCGTCGAGGTCGCCGGCAATGGTATCGCTGCTGGCACGCGTTGAGCCCATGCCCGATGGAGTGTTGCTGTTAAGCAGCGACTGGGCATAATATCTCAAAGCGTCTTTCACTTGAGTTATGGCCTTGGGCGCACCAAGAACTTCGCGGTTGAACAACTGCTGCAATTCAGGCAAAGCTGTTGAGTCATTATAGCCAGCGGGATAGGAAATAGTCACATTCACTTTCATGTGGCACATTTCGCCGTTGCTTTTCCTGAATGCTCCCTCTTGCGTTATCGAGTCGGGAGCAAGAGTCACTGTCTTCTCGGTTTTATTGTCAACTTCATGGCAGCCCCGGCACAGCAGCAATGCCATCAACAAGAAGGAAAATATTAAGAATCGGTTCATATAAATGATATTCACTTTGTTTAAACAAAATGCTCACGCCCAGAAAGCTTCAAGCAAGCCCGGCTTTCTCTCGCTTAATCGCATTTCAGTGCGCTAAAGTATAAAAAAAATTGTTAATAACGAAATAATAATTATTATAAAAGACTCTTTTGTCAAAAAATGCACTACTTTTGCCACCAACAAACACTTTTATTAACAAATAACTATTGAAAAATGAACCGATTGAAATCGATATTTATCGTTGCCGCACTGGCATTGATGAGCATTGCGGCAACAGCTCAGACCAGCCCGGTTGACAAGGTTGCCGAACTCGACGATGTGTACGCTCAATATCTCCCAGCTTTCATGATAAAGGGATTGAGCAGCATGGGCGACAATAGCATTCTCAAGGCCACTCCTATTCCCACCGGATTGCTCAAGAAGGTGACAAGCATGCAATTTATCATGACCAGCAAGAAGAAAGCGGTTAAAAAAGCACAGAAGATTTTAAAGGACCTCGACAAACCCAAAGATTACTCGGTGCTCTTCAGCTCGCGCTCTAACAAGGAAGAGAAGATTACAATCTATGGTAGACCTGCGGGGAGCGACAAGTTCAATGAGGCTGTGCTGGTCATCAACGAGCACGACAGGCAGCTCATTGTCATTCAACTCCTTGGCGATTTCAGCATGGAAGACGTCAATGAGATTGAAGAAGAATTAAGCGATGACGAACAAGTATCCAGCAAGGGAACTACTGTAGAATAACACAATGCCTTTAGGGCTATAAAAATGTGGTGCACAACTCATTGAGCAATGTGCACCACATTTTTATTTTAAAAGACGAATCTTTTACTCAAGGCCGCGCAAGCGCAACAGGGCCTTGGCATCGGGTTCCTTGCCACGGAATTTCTTGTAGAGAGTCATGGCATCGTCGGTATCGCCGGCTTCAAGGATGTAGCGACGGTAATCGTTGGCAACGTTGAGATTCATGGCGCCTTCTTGCTGGAAGCGCTCCCATCCGTCGGCCTCAAGCACTTGCGACCACAGGTAGGTGTAGTAGCCGCAAGCATATTGCTCATCATTGAAGATGTGCTTGAAATAAGGACTGCGATAGCGATACTCAATGATCTTGGGCATGCGCAGGCGCTTTGCAACCGAGCGTTCAAAGGCTTTGACATCAATATCGTTGCACCAGTTGAGTTTATGCCACTCAATGTCGAGCAAGGCGGCTCCCACAAGCTCGGTGGTCATGAAGCCCTGATTAAACTTTGAAGACTCAATGAGTTTGTCGACAAGAGCTTGAGGAATCACCTCGCCTGTCTTGTAATGCTTAGCATAGTTCTTGAGCACCTCGGGGACGAGCATCCAGTGCTCATTGATTTGTGACGGCATCTCCACCAGGTCGCGGTCTACATTAGTTCCAGCAAGTCCACGATAAGCCACTTGAGTCATCATGCCGTGAAGCGCGTGTCCAAACTCATGGAACACAGTCTCTACCTGGTCGATGGAGAGAAGCGATGGAGTATCTTTGGTAGGTGGATTAAAGCTACCCACGTTGTACACAATGGGACGCTCCACAACGCCATTGTAGTTGTAGGCGCTCTGCATTTCGTTCATCCACGCTCCCTGTGCCTTTGTCGCACGTGGAAAATAGTCGGTCATGAACACAGCCAAGTGCTTACCATTGGCATCCTTAACGTCATAGACTGTAACCTCGGGATTATACTTGGGCGCGTCTTTCATCTCGGTGAATGTGATGCCGTAGAGCTTGTTGGCGACATAGAAAATGCCATTCTTCACCACGCTGTTCAGTTCAAAATAAGGACGAATCTCATCCTCACTGAAACTGTAACGCTCGGCCTTCACCTTACCGGCATAGTAGTAGTAATCCCATGGCTCAAGCTTGAAGTTGGCACCATGAGCATCCGCATACTTTTGCATGTCGGCCACTTCCTTGTCGACCTTCTTAATTGCGGGACGCCAAATCTGCATCAGCAAGTCCTCGGCATTTTCCACGGTCTTGGCCATCACAGGGTCGCAAGCATAATCGGCATAGGTTTCAAATCCCAGTAATTTAGCCTTGCGCTGGCGAAGTTTCAGAATCTCATTGATGTTCTTGCTGTTGTCCCACTGGTCGCCATGACTGGCAGTAGTAGTGTAGAGCTTGTACATCTTCTCACGCAAGTCGCGGTTATCAGCATCATTGAGTACAGCAAGGCGTGTGCTTGAGGTGGCAGTGAAAGCCCATCCGTCGTGACCGCGCTTCTTGGCCAATTCGGCGGCTCCGTCTATCACTTCCTGCGAGAGACCGGCAAGTTGCGACTTGTTGGTGACATAGATTACATTCTCGCTCATCTCGCGCATGACGTTCTTACCAAACGCAAGTTCAAGCTCCGACTCACGCTGGTTTATTTTCTTCAGTTCCTCCTTTTGATCGGCATTCAGAAGTGCCCCTTTGCGCACAAAACGCTTGTAATACTTATCCACAAGCCTTTCCTGCACTTTATCAAGCCCCAGCTTGCTGGCATTGTCTTTAACATTCTTGATGCGAGCGAACAGACCGTCATTCATGTAGATTTCATCACCATGTGCTGTCATCATGGGAATAAACTTCTCGGCAATAGCTTGCATCTCGGGAGTGGCGTCACTCTCGTTAAGCGCACCAAACACCGCTACCACTTTATTGAACAGTTTACCACTATTGTCAAGTGCAAGAACCGTGTTTTCAAAAGTAGCGGCATCCTTGGCGTTAGCAATCGCCTCAATTTCCTTGTTGTGTTGAGCAATGCCTTCCTGTAGTGCCGGCATGTAGTGCTCATACTTGATTTGCTCGAAAGGCGGAATTTTATACTTAGTAGTATATTCCGTCATGAATGGGTTAGCATTAGTTGCAGTTTTCACTTTCTTAGGTGTTTTCCCTGCCGCCGGCATCGCCAAGCAAGCTAGGGTAAGTAATGAAACAAATAACTTTCTCATAGATGTAATTTATTATTAATGAGTATCTAAAATCTATTTCCATATAAAAGTAGCCACTTGAGGATAGTGATCGCTATTGCCTCTCTTGTCACGCTTCCAGGCAACAGCCTCAAAAGCGCCGCGATACATGATGTGATCAATCTTGAAATAGAAGCGGTTGTCATGATAGGTGTGGGCAAAACCATTGCCACATTCCACAAAGGCATCGCGCATATCGTCCCCAAGGATAGTGCGGTAGACAAACGACGACGGCGTGTCGTTGAAATCTCCACACAAGATAACATTGGCGGGACTTTCATCAAGCAAAGTTCTAACATCGCAAGCCTCGTCGGCACGTAACCGATAGGCCCACAAGAGTTGCCCGAAAATTGAATTCTTGATTTTGCGCAGCTCTTGCTTGGTGCCGTCGACCTGATTTTCGGTAATACGCATATACAGGTTTTTAGCATCATCGCTCAGTCCAACCGATTGCAGGTGAAGGTTGATAATCCTGAGTTGCTTTTGCTCCGGAATTTCAATATCGAAAGCACGTGCATAAACCTGATAACAGTCGGCAGTGGCTTGCAAGGAACCAGCTCCACGCTTCAGAGTGCTGACTGAATCAACGGTGTAGGGATACTTTGAGAGTATCATTACGTCATGATTGGCATCACTGTGATAGGGATACTTGGCTTCAATCTCCTCGCGCATCATTCTCACATTGGAAAGTGTAAGGTAGTCACGCTCCTGCGAACCTTCCTGCAACAATACAAAGTCGGCATCCTGCTCAAGGATGTAGCGCATCGACTCCGATGGTGTGTGATTGCTTGGATTGTAAGGTCCAAAGTTCATTGTGTTGAACGTCATAACCTTAAAAGTTTTGGCATCGGCCGGCACATCAGTTTCAAGCACATTGACAGGGAATACCGTCCGCACCGGCACCCAAGCCACCACAAGAGCAACAAATGGTATCAGGGCACATTTCCACTTCATCAGCACAAGCCACACTACTATTGCCAGCACATCGGCTACCAACAATAAAGGTAATGCGAGAGTCAAAAAAGGCAAAATGCGCACATGCTTGGGGTCGACAAGTCCTCCCCATGCCGAAGCAACCAAAAGCACCGACACAATGAGTGTGATGCTCAGGAGTAACACCTTAATCGTTTTTCGCCCTATTTTTATGCCCTTCATAAATATAAAAAATTAGAACCGCTTGCGAGATGCATTAAACAGAAATTCTTTTTCTTCGTCGGTTAGCGCATCATAGCCCGAGCGCTTCAGTTTGCCCAGGATTTCATCAAGTCGCGCTTCGTCACGGGTATTATTCGACGAAGCATTTTTGCTTGATTTCTCTGGTTGCGATTGATGATATTTATAACGTTTACCACCAACAGGTTGTCGCATCGCATCACTTTTTTTGTTCTTGAATAATGATACCACGGCATCAATCGCCCGGTTAATCCACGATGTAATATCGTGCCCACGCTTTATGCCTAACGCGAACCACAAGCCCACCAGCATCCCTCCTAAATGGGCTATGTGCCCACCTGCGTTTGCACCCTCAATGCTGATGAGATCAAGAAACACAGTTACAATGGCTATCCACTTGAGAGAAACAGGGCCAATGAACAGCAGCCCCACTTGATAGCCGGGGCGATAAACAGCAATTGCTATCACAATAGCCATTACCGATGCCGACGCGCCAATGAGCATCGCTTGTTGTGAAGCCAGAGAAGGCAGTAGGTTATAAGCAAGCACAAAGAGCGCGGCACCACCTAATCCACCCAGCACATAGAGACCTCCCAATTGCCTTGGGGTGAAGCAATCCAGGAATATTCGTCCCAGCCAAAACAGCCACAGCATGTTGAACAAGATGTGAAGCAAGCCGTAGTGTGAGAACATGTAGGTGATAATTGTCCATGGGCGTTGCATCAGCATTAAAAGGCTAGAGGGAAGTTCCACCCATTGCACAAAACTGTCACCCGAGCCTGTCAACAAGAACGACACGAGCCCGGTGACTCGCAACACCACAAAAACAGCGATGTTGATATAGATAAATCTCATGAGCAGCGAGGCGCTGCCATAACGTTGTTTCAGCTTATCAATAAAGTCCATGGCTATTTTTGAATAGTCCTTTCTTTCTCCAGTACATTAAAATTATAAAAGCAAAGAGCATGCCTCCCAAGTGGGCAAAGTGAGCCACATTGTCCATAGTGCCGGTCACTCCAAAGAAGAGTTCAATGGCTCCATAACCAATCACCATCCACTTGGCCTTGATGGGGATGGGAATGAAAAAGATGTACATGGGCATATTGGGGAAAATCATGCCAAAAGCAAGCAAAATGCCAAACACCGCGCCCGAGGCTCCAACAGTAAGAAGATTATTGTAGAACTCATTAAGAAAGCGGCCATCAATGTCACCAATGACAATGGCATTAGTTATTTCCTGAGTAGATACATTGTTAATGTCGGCAAGAATGCTTTCCCACGACATTTGCCACACCAGCTCTTGAACCAGTCCCGCACCTAGTCCGCACGATATATAGAAAAACAGATAACGCTTAGCACCCATCACTCGCTCAAGTAACATGCCAAACATCCACAGCGAGAACATGTTAAAGAATATGTGCGACACACTTGTCGACATAGCGCCCAGAATACCCTGTTGCACTGGATAACCGGTATCGTGCATAAACATGTAGCTTAACAGTTGATGAATGTGGAAATCACTTCCCTGCCAATAATGCAATCCAAGAACGTCACTAAGGTCGACAATGTTGCGGTTGGCCAGCAGAATTGTCGCAATCCACATTATAACGTTGATTATGATGATATTTTTAGTAATAGGAGGCATAATAGCACCCCAGCGGTTAGAATTAGACATAGCTATTGTTATATTGTTTTATTGATATTTTGCGTATTTTGATCAAGTTGTCAAAGTAATTAAGCCACATTGACGCAAGAATCATTTACGATGGCAAATTTAAAGTAAAATGATGAGAAAACACCATTAAAACCCATAAAAATGACCTTTTTTAATAAAAAATATAAAAAATCTTCCATTTTTTTTTGTCAGAAAAATTTGATTTTCTATATTTGCGACAAATAAAGCTCTAACAACTATTTTGTTAAATCTAAAATTAACTTTTTATTATGAACAAAACAGAATTAGTAAACGCAATTGCTAACGAAGCAAAATTAACAAAAGTTCAAGCTAAGGCTGCCCTCGAGGCTACTCTTGGCGCTGTTACTTGCGCTCTCGAAAAGGGTGATAAAGTTGCTCTTATCGGTTTCGGCACTTTTGGTGTTGTTGAGAAGGGTGAGCGTCAGGGTGTAAACCCAGCTAACGGCAAGAAGATCACAATCCCCGCAAAGAAAGTGGTTAAGTTCAAAGCTGGTGCTGAACTCGCTGACAAAGTTAAATAAGCTTCCTTTAGCGATTTAACGAAATAAAGGTCTCTATCCATCAGGTTAGAGGCCTTTATTTTTGAGTCAACACCTCTACCCTATTGCTCATGCGAAGGCACACCCCCACTGTCGGCATCACTATTGGCTGCATTGTCATTGCTTTTGCGCAACTGTGCAATATAGTCAAGCTCTTGTTGAGCATAATCACAACTCAAGGGGTCATCAAGCATTTGCTCAAACTCTTGTATGGCTTCATCAAGCAATCCGGCATTTACTAGGCAAAAGGCATGACGACGCTTCAAGAATGAAACAAATTTCCTCACATTTTCGGGAGCTTCTTCGAAATCGGGATAGTTCTCTTCGATCGCCTTCATGTAGGCATTAATATAGTGGAACGCTCTAACATCGCTGGTATTGGCAAGGAGATTTACCAGCGCACAGCAATGGCTCATCTCGCCTGAATTGCGATTTAGCTCTAAATAATAATAGGCTCGATCAAGCATTCCCATCTTAATATAGCAGAACCCGATGTAATAACACAATGACTCCATGGCATCGGTCACCTTAGGCGATGACTTGACGTCACTGAAGGCATTAAGAAAATGCTTCAATGCCTGAGCATAATATCCAGCCGCAAAACAACGTTTCCCCCAGTAATAGGACAACCCCACAGCAGGGCTGGTGATTTGCGCCAGCAGCAACTCTTCGTCAGTGATTGATGGATCATTATCACGCTCTTTGATAATGGCATCTTTCCACATGTAGTCAAACTCTTGTAACTTCTTATTGATGTCGCGCTTATCAAAGACCAAGAGTAGTGAAGTGGCATCGGCAGCTACAGTGTTTTTACCACTAGCCTCTATCGAGTGTTCGCGGTCAATGTCATGAGGTTCAAGCATTGCATAAGCACGATAATAGAGCGAGTCGTCATTCTCACCTTTTGCCTTCAAATTAATTGTAATAGAGTGCCTTTTCTCGCCAGCATCAACAAAGTTGACTATCACGACAGCATCTTGTGTAATAAAACGAGCCGTTTTAGAATTCTCAGGGTTGGCAACTCCCTGCCCATGACAATCTATCAAAGCTGAGTGTAGAGCCCATTGTGCGATAGTTTCATTACCGTCAATAACAGTTACTTTATCTCCATTAATAATGCGTAATTTCTTGTAAAATGCTACTGAGTTGCGATGATAGGCTATACCCATAAAGTCGGCAATAGTGAAATTAAACTCATTATTGCCACGATGCACATCTACCTGCTGCTGTTGATGCGCAATTTCAAGTTCTCGAGAGAGTGTCAATTCCCGCGCCGAGATAGCACTTTGATATTCAAAATCATGGAAAAAGCCACCACGATTCTCTTCGAGTTCCTTTTCAATGCGTAACGAAAACGACTGCTGAATCTGGAAGAATGCGTCTAGCCATTTCTTCAAGTTTGCAGTCGAGCAGTCGCTCATGACCAGCTCAGCATGAACATAAACATTACCCTTTTCCTTATCAATACTATAAGTGATTTTAGGCACCAGTAAGCTGTCGTTGAATTGATTACACAGATGTCGCACCGCATTCAAGTCATCGATATTGGCGGCATAAAAACATGGAAAACACATGTTTACTATGTTATCATTGTTGATGCAATGAGCACGAAAGGTCTTACTTTGAAACTCAAACTTATAAAAAGGATTGGTGTTATTCTCATCTCCCACCCGCTCAGGCTTGCATTGTAACTCTTTTAGAGAATTGAGGAAAATTGACTCTTGCGACACAGTGGCAGGCTCAACCGCATATACATTCTCAACCGATTGAGATGATATATCAGGTGCTGCCTGTGCAGCCCCTACCAATAGTCCCTTTACCTTGTCGCTAAAGTCAGCAACATTTTGGTCAACATTCTTTTGAGTGTTGTAACCTGGTATTAATGACAATATTTCTTGAATAATAGACATAATTAAATTTAATACACTTTTATTAATAATTTCAAACTTGCAAAAACCATGCCAAATTACAACTATGACACTATGGTCATTTACATGACACGTCAATGGTTTGCATTGAGTATTTATTATTTAAAATATTTAAATAATTATTATTTTTGCGATATTTTCACTACCTTTGCACACTGAAAAATGCATGGTTCAATTTGCACCTTATATTTTATTACGAATCAGCAAATTACATCATTTTGCAATTATTTTCTATTATATACTTTTTAACTCTAACTGATTTATATGAAGACAATCTACACTTTCGGCAACGGAAAAGCTGAGGGCAGCGCCGAGATGAGAGACCTCCTGGGAGGAAAAGGCGCCAACCTGGCCGAGATGAACCTGATTGGAGTTCCTGTACCTCCAGGTTTCACTATTACCACCGACATGTGCCGCCTTTACAACCAGAAGGGCCGTGACGAAGTTGTTAAACTCATCAAAGCCGACGTTGAGAAGGCAATTGCCCACATTGAGAGCCTCACGGGCAATAAGTTCAACGACCCCAGCAACCCACAGTTGGTGTCGGTTCGCTCGGGTGCTCCCGTGTCGATGCCCGGCATGATGGACACAGTGCTTAACCTGGGTATTAACGATGAGGTGGCCGAGACACTTGCCGAGAAGAGTGGCAATCCACGCTTTGCATGGGACAGCTATCGCCGCTTTGTTCAGATGTATGGCGACGTTGTGCTGGGCATGAAGCCAGAAAACAAGACCGACATTGATCCATTTGAGGAAATTATAGAGAATGTTAAGGCCGAGAAAGGTGTAAAATTTGACACCGACCTCGATGTTGACGACCTCAAGAAGCTTGTTGCTCTCTTTAAGGAAGCCGTTAAGAAAAATACCGGCAAAGACTTCCCAACCAGTGCTTGGGATCAGCTGTGGGGTGCAATTTGTGCCGTGTTTGACAGCTGGAACAACGAGCGTGCTATCCTTTATCGCCAAATGAACCGCATTCCCGAGGAATATGGTACCGCTGTTAACGTTCAGGCCATGGTTTATGGCAACATGGGCAACAACTCAGCAACCGGCGTTTGCTTCTCGCGTGATGCTGCCACCGGTGAAAACCTTTTCAATGGTGAGTACCTGATTAACGCTCAGGGCGAGGATGTTGTGGCTGGAGTTCGCACACCACAGCAAATTATGACCGAAGGAAGCCGCCGCTGGGCTGCCCTGCAAGGCATCAGCGAAGCCGACCGTGCCGCCAACTATCCTTCACTTGAGGAATCTATGCCCGAATGCGCCAAGGAGCTTGTTGAGATTCAACATCGCCTTGAGGAGCATTATCGCGACATGCAAGACATGGAGTTCACAATCCAAAATGGTAAATTGTGGCTTCTCCAAACCCGCAACGGCAAGCGCACAGGCGCTGCAATGGTGAAGATTGCCATGGACCTTCTGCGTGAAGGCAAGATTGACGAGAAAACAGTGCTCAAGCGCATGGAACCCGAGAAGCTCGACGAGCTGCTCCACCCAGTGTTTGACGCTAGCGCTGTGAAGAATGCTAAGGTCATCGCTAAGGGTCTGCCCGCGAGCCCCGGTGCCGCAACAGGCCACATCGTGTTCTTTGCCGACGACGCCGAAGCTTGGGCTAAGAAAAACAAGCGCGTCATCTTGGTTCGTCTTGAGACTTCGCCCGAGGACTTGCGCGGCATGAGCGTGGCTCAGGGTATTCTCACCGCACGTGGCGGTATGACAAGCCATGCAGCTGTTGTTGCTCGCGGTATGGGTCGCTGCTGCGTGAGTGGCGCTGGAGAAATCAAGGTTGACTACAAGGCTAAGACCGTTGAGATGGACGGTAAGCTCTACCATGAGGGTGACTGGATTTCACTCAACGGTAGCACCGGTGAAGTTTACGAAGGTCTTGTTTCTACAGTTGATGCCGACATGAGTGGCGACTTCGCAGCCATCATGAATCTGGCCGAGAAATACAGCAAGATGTACGTTCGCACCAATGCCGACTCACCACGTGATGCTAGTGTAGCACGCAAGTTTGGTGCCAAAGGTATTGGTTTGTGCCGCACCGAGCACATGTTCTTTGAGGGCGACCGCATTAAAGCAATGCGCGAGATGATTATCGCCAGTGATGAGGAGAGTCGCCGCATAGCTCTTGCCAAGTTGCTTCCACTGCAGCGTGGTGACTTTGAAGGTATCTTTGAGGCAATGGACGGCTATGGTGTTACCATTCGCCTGCTTGATCCACCATTGCATGAGTTTGTTCCCCACCAGCTGGCTACCCAAAAGGAGCTTGCCGAGGAACTTGGCATCACTCTTGAGAATGTAAAGAACGTTTGCGCTACCCTCGAGGAGTTCAATCCAATGCTTGGTCACCGTGGTTGCCGCCTCGGTTGCACCTATCCCGAGATTACCGAGATGCAAGCACGCGCCATCATTGAGGCAGCCCTCAACGTTAAGGCTCGCGGCATCGATGTTCATCCTGAGATTATGGTTCCCCTCGTTGGCGTACTGCCCGAGATTGAGATGCAAGCACGCATAATCAACGAGACAGCTCAAAAGGTATTTGCCGAGCGCGGACAGACCGTTGCCTACAAGGTAGGTACCATGATTGAGATTCCACGCGCTGCTCTCGTTGCCGACCAGATTGCCAAGGTTGCCGATTTCTTCTCATTTGGTACTAACGACCTCACTCAGATGACATTCGGTTACTCGCGCGACGACGCACCCAAGTTCTTGGGTAAGTACAAGGAACTTGGCATCCTCAAGGTTGATCCATTTGCTGTTCTTGATCAGGAAGGCGTTGGTCAACTCGTAGAGATGGGTACCAAGAAAGGCCGTGCAACCAAGCCCGAACTCAAAGTGGGCATTTGTGGCGAGCACGGTGGTGAACCATCGAGCGTGAAGTTCTGCGCAGGCCTCGGCATGGACTACGTTTCGTGCAGTCCTTACCGTGTGCCAATCGCACGCCTCGCCGCCGCCCAGGCTGCTGTTGAGGAGTAATCCCTTCAATCGCAATAAACAAACCCCCGTCAAGTCATCACTTGGCGGGGATTTTCTTTTCAATACTCATTTTCTTTTCTTCTCTTTACGCCATACAGCTCGTCACGCCGAGTGTAGTGGCCAGTGCGGTGAGTATGCTGATGAGCATCTGCACCAGCGTCTTCCATGTTTCTTTCTTCATAGCTTTTTTAGGTTTTGGTTTTTGTTTTGGTCTAAGGAATCTGGGAATTCAGGATTGTTTCCTTGATTCCTTGGTTCCTTAGAAAGAAAATAGCGCATTGAGTAAAATGTTTTTTTCTTCATCAGAGATGACTCACGGGGACAGACCCCGTGAGCCAAGGATTTAGAGCGGGCATACGAGTTAGAGAAAC
>DGWL01000038.1:805-7433 GCA_002396125.1 Porphyromonadaceae bacterium UBA4259 | reverse complement strand
AACTGGTATCAGGGCGGCGAGAACAACCTCAACCTTCTCGCCGACTTCCAGTGGGATTGCAACCTTAACCAAAAGCTACACCCCAAGTGGCTGTTCAACAACAGCCTGCATTACCGCCTGGGCATTGCCACCGCCAAGGGTGACAGCTTGCGCAAGTACAGCATCAATGAGGATAACTTCCAGTTTAACTCACAACTTGGCTACAAAGCGGTAAAAAACTGGTACTACTCGGCCACACTGCTGTTCAAGACCCAGCTGCTCAACAACTATATCACCAACACTCGCGACCTAGCCGCGTCGTTCCTGTCATCGGGCGAGTTGACGGTGGGTCTCGGTATGACCTACAACTATAAAGACAAGGACGGTTACAAGGTTTTCAACCTGTCGATAGCCCCCCTGTCCTATAACCTTAAGATATGCCGCGAGATTGAGCGAATCGACCCAACCAAGTTTGGCATCGACGCCGGTCACCACACCAAGCACAGTTTCGGTTCGAATGTGGAAGCAAAGTTTGAATGGAAAATCACGCCAAGCATAACTTGGAAATCAAGACTTTATGCCTTTACCGACTATCACCATGTGCAAGGCGACTGGGAAAACACATTCTCATTCCAGGTGAACAGCTTCCTCAGCACTCAGATTTTCACCCATCTGCGTTACGACAATTCCTGCCCATGGGTCGACGGCTGGCGCTACTGGCAGTTCAAGGAAATCCTGAGTTTCGGTCTCACCTACAAGTTCGCCACCAAGTAGACGTTAGTGTATAGATATTCGGTTTATGAAAGCTGATGATGGTATCAGCACCTGCCGCTTAAAACACATCCTTTTAATCCATCATTCTTGATTTTAACCTTAACAATGTTAAAACATTGTTTATTTTAACATTTATATCTCAAAAATATTATTAATTAACGTGATTTTTGTACATTAATAATGTGCAAAGTGATAATTTTGCAACTAGAAAGATTATAAACACACACTTATAACAAAGCTTGAAAACATGAGTGATACAGTAAACATTCGCGAATTGAACGACATCATTGCCAGCAAGAGCAGTTTTGTCAACACTATCACACAGGGAATGAATCAAACAATCGTTGGTCAGAAGCACTTAATAGACTCGCTGTTGATAGCGCTTCTAGCTAATGGTCACGTGCTGCTTGAGGGCGTTCCAGGCCTCGCCAAGACCCTGGCAATCAAAACCCTTGCGCAGCTCATCGATGCCAAGTATAGCCGCATCCAGTTCACCCCCGACTTATTGCCTGCCGACGTAATCGGCACCATGGTGTACAGCATACAGAAAGAGAAATTTGAGGTTAAGCGCGGTCCCGTGTTTGCCAATTTCGTTCTTGCCGACGAAATCAACCGTGCTCCCGCCAAGGTTCAAAGTGCTCTGCTCGAGGCTATGCAAGAACGCCAGGTTACCATTGGTGACAACACATTTGCCCTCGATGAGCCATTCCTGGTAATGGCAACCCAAAACCCCATTGAGCAAGAAGGCACCTATCCCCTGCCCGAGGCACAAGTCGACCGTTTCCTGATGAAAGTAATGATAGGTTACCCCAGCCGTCAGGAGGAGAAAGAGATTATCAGGATGAACATCAATGACCAGCAAACCAGCATTCAGCCTCTCGTAACCCCCGCCGACATCGTTGACGTGCGCGAGGTGGTTCGCAAAATTTATATTGACGAGAAGATTGAGCGCTACATTGTCGACATCGTGTTTGCCACCCGCTTCCCCGACGACTACGGATTGAGCGACCTGAAAGGCATCATCTCTTATGGCTCATCGCCCCGCGCCTCAATAAGCATGGCCCTTGCCGCTCGCGCCTACGCCTTCTTGCGCGGTCGCGGCTACGTGATTCCCGAGGACGTTCGCGCCGTGTGTCACGACGTTATGCGCCATCGCTTGGGCTTGAGCTACGAGGCCGAGGCCAACAACATTGGCGCCGACGAGATTATCAGCAACATCCTCGACAAGATTGCAGTGCCTTAAAAGTTTCGGTTCTCACGTCTGATGTGATGGCGTGAGGTCGATAATGTGAGACTATAAAGTTTCCAAAATCATGGAACGAAATGAATTGCTAAAGAAGGTTCGCAAGATTGAGATTAAGGCCAAGGGGCTGTCTCAAAACATCTTCGCCGGTGAATACCACACCGCCTTCAAGGGGCGTGGCATGACATTCAGCGAGGTGCGCGAGTACCAGTATGGTGACGATGTGCGTGACATCGACTGGAACGTTACCGCCAGGCAAAATCATCCCTACGTCAAGGTCTACGAGGAAGAACGCGAGCTCACCGTAATGCTTGTGGTTGACGTGAGCGGTAGCAAAAACTTTGGTGCAGTGGGCGAGTCGAAGCAGGAAATCATGACCGAGATTGCCGCCACACTAGCCTTCTCGGCTATCGAGAACAACGACAAGGTGGGCGTGTTGCTCTTTAGCGACAAGATTGAGAAATTCATTCCACCGCAGAAGGGGCGCAAACACATCCTGCGCGTCATCAGTGAGTTACTGAGTTTCAAGGCCGAAAACCGCGGCACCAACCTCAACCTTGCTCTTGAATACTTGACCAGCGCCATTAAAAAGCGCTGCACAGCATTCCTTATCAGCGACTTCCTCGACTCAAGCGACTATTACAAGAGCATGTCGATAGCCAACCACAAGCACGACGTGATAGCCGTGCAGGTCTACGACAAGAGAGAAGCACAGTTGCCCAACGTGGGATTGATTAAGGTGCAAGACGCCGAGCGCGATAGCGTGAGGTGGCTCGATACCAGTAGCCGACGCGTGCGCCAAGCCTACGACCGGTGGTGGTATGACCGCCAGCGTGCTATGACCGACATTCTCACCCGCAGCAATGTTGATCTGGCACAAGTTGCTACCGACGAAGACTACGTGAAATCGCTCATGGCCCTATTCAAGCGCCGATAAAAAGAGACACCCTGTTTTTTTACTATATAATGGTTTTTAAGAAACACATAAAGCACTCACTGGCAGCATTGGCAATGACACTCACTGCCATAATAGCCACTGCCGGAAACACCACCATAGGCGTCAAGCTCGACTCCACCCATGTGGTAATGGGCAAGACCATAACCATGCACATCAACATCACGCAGGACGACAACGTAAACGGGCTGCTGCTGAGTCTTGTGCCCGACACGCTCAACTCAATGGTAGAGATTGCCGATAAAGGCAAGGCCGACACCACAGCACTCGACAACAACCGCGTGCAAATCCGGCACGATGTGACGCTACAAGCTTTCGACCCGGGAACCTACCAGTTGCCTCCTATCCTCTATGTGGTGGGAAACGACACCTTGCGAAGCAAGGAATCCCTGACACTCACCGTCGACTCCATCAAGGTTGACCCCAATGGCAAAATCAAGGATTTCAAGCCCCTGGCACAAGTGCCGTTTAAATTGATGGACTGGGTTCCCGATTTCATCAGCAACTACTGGTGGGCTTGGCTGGCAGGCCTGCTACTGATAGCCTGCGGCCTATATTCCTACCTCAAGTGGTTCAAGAAAGGCATCAACCCACTCAAGCCTATCAAGAAACGCTTGCCGCCCTACCAAGAGGCAATACAGGCACTTAATGCCCTCAAGAGTCGCAACCTGTGGCAGAATGGCCAGGAGAAACAGTATTACACCGAGTTGACCGACATTCTGCGTGTGTATATCGACCGTCGTTTCGGAATCAATGCCGTGGAGATGACATCGACTCAGATAATGGAAAAAATAAGGCAAAACAAGGACGCGCACATTGCCAACGACCAGCTGAACAATGTGCTTGAAATTGCCGACTTTGTGAAGTTTGCCAACATGCACACCCTTGCCGACGACAATGAGATAGCCTTCCAGCGGGCCCTGAACTTTGTGGAGCAGACCAAACCCGTTGAGGATGCTGCCACCGACGACAATGACCAAGAAGGAAAGGAGGCCGCACAATGATTAACGACCTTCACTTCATGCATCCCGGGCTACTATGGTTATTGCTATTGCTCGTACCAATCATAGCTTGGTATATGCTCAAGCAGCGCGACAACGACGCAACCCTGCGCCTGCCCACCACCCAAGCTTTTGACAACATGCCCCGCAGCTGGAAAGAGTGGATGCGCCACGTGCTGTTTGGCTTGCAGATGCTATCGCTGGCATGCCTGGTAATAATTCTTGCCCGCCCACAATCGAGTAACAGCTGGTCGAAAACCGACATCGAGGGTACCGACATTGTCCTCTCGCTCGACGTGAGCGGCAGCATGCTCGCCAAGGATTTCAAGCCCAACCGCCTGGAGGCCGCCAAAGAAGTGGCGAGCAACTTTGTGAGCAACCGCACCAGCGACAACATTGGCCTGGTAATCTTTGCCGGCGAAGCATTTACCCAAGTGCCCATGACTAACGACATTGCCACGCTAGTGAATCACATTGGCGAGTTGCAGATTGGCATGCTTGAGGATGGCACCGCTGTGGGCGACGGCATCGCCACCGCCATCAACCGCATTAAAGACGGGAAAGCCAAGTCGAAGAGCATTATCCTGCTCACCGATGGCAGCAACAACACCGGCGTGGTGGGACCGCTCACCGCCGCCAAGATTGCCCTGAAATATGGCATCAAGATTTATGCCATTGGTGTGGGCACCATGGGCGAGGCTCTCTACCCCACCATGGACATCACAGGGCAAATTACCTACACCCGTCAACGCGTGGAAATCGACGAGAAATCGCTTCAAGAAATTGCCAACACCACCGGCGGCAAGTACTTCCGCGCCACCAACAAGGGTGTTCTCAAGGAAATTTTCGCCGAAATTGACCGTCTTGAAAAGACCCGCATGGACGTGCAACGCCACAGCCAGATGGACGACAACTACCAGCCATGGGCAATCGCCCTGTTGCTGATGTTGACGCTTTGCGCAATTATTCGTTACACGGTGCTCAGGACAATTCCTTGACAAAATAACAAGAAGACAAGAAAAGAAGAATAATATTTATATATGTTCAGTTTCGCTAATCCCGAATTTCTTTACCTGCTGGTGTTGCTACCGCTAGTGGCAGGTTTATATATGCTGGAACGCACAGCACGCAAGCGAAAGTTGGCACGCTTTGGCAAGAGCGAGCAAGTAGCTCAGCTCATGCCCGACGTGTCGTGGCGCAAGCCTGTGGCACGCCTCATCCTCATCTTGCTATTACTGGCAACAGTGATAGTCATGCTGGCACGCCCTCGTGCCGGCGCGGCCAAGAAGAGTACCGGCAACGTGCGTGGCATTGAGGTTGTTATCGCCATGGACGTTTCCAACTCAATGAACGCCAGTTGCACAAGCGACCCTCAGGGTATGCCACGCCTGCAACGCGCCAAGATGATAATGGAAAAACTAATTGACCGCCTTCGCAGCGATAAGGTGGCACTAGTGGTCTTTGCCGGCCGTTCCTACATGCAGATGCCCATGACTATCGACGGCCAAAGCGCCAAGATGTTCTTGAGTGGTATCAAAACCAGCATGGTTCCCATGCAAGGCACGGCCATAGGGTCGGCTATCGACTTGTCGATGACAGCATTCTCTAAAGACACTAAAACATCAAAGACTATAATTCTCATTACCGATGCCGAAAACTTTGAGGACGATGCTGTAGATGCCGCGTCGAAGGCTCAAAAGAACGGCATTCAGGTGAATGTGATAGGCATTGGCACAGCTGAGGGAGCACCTATTCCCTCAACCGACGGCGGTTACATGACCGACGACGCGGGCCAAACAGCAATTTCTCGACTTGATGAAGACAAGGCACAGCAGATTGCCAAAGCCGGTAAAGGAACCTATGTCAAAGGTGATGCCACCGACGCAGTAGAAGTCCTTGACGACGCTCTCAAGAAACTAGCCAGCACCAACTTGTCGCAAGTCACCTTCACCAAGAACGATGAGCAGTTCCCCGTGTTTGCCTGGATAGCGCTCATCCTGCTCATTGCCAACGTGCTACTGATGAACCGTCAAAATCCATGGCTTGCGAAACACGATTTTTTCAAACTCAAAGAAAAGAAAAGTGATGAAATTTAACAACCGCACACTCATTATATTTGCCTCACTGGCAATAATCCTTGCGCTGGCATGCTGCAGTAAGGGCGACGATCTCGCTCAACCCGAAGCCAAGTCGACCAAGGCCGAGCGAAATTTCATTCGCGAGGGCAACCGTTTAATGGAAGATGAGAACTATGCCGATGCCGAGATTGCCTACAGCAAGGCTCTGCAGGCCAACCCACAATCGGCTACGGCAGCCTACAACATGGGGCTTGCGCTTGCCAAGCAAGCAGCCGAGGGCGACACAACGGGGCTGGCACAACGCGCCGACTCGCTCTTTAACTTTGCCGCACAAGTCACCCACGACAAGAAGCTCAAGGCTATGGCCTATCACAACATGGGCAACCTGAGCTACAATGCTCAACAGTTTGACCGAGCCATTCTAGCCTACAAGAACGCGCTGCGCAACGTTCCCACCGACGACGACACACGCTACAATCTGCGCATGGCACAACTGAAGCTCCAGCAGCAACAGCAACAAAATCAAGACAAGAACCAACAGAATCAAGATCAGCAAGATCAGCAAAATCAAGATAAACAAAACCAAGACCAGCAAAAC
>DGWL01000038.1:0-742 GCA_002396125.1 Porphyromonadaceae bacterium UBA4259 | reverse complement strand
AAGACCAAGACAAGCAAGACCAAGACAAGCAAGACCAGCAGCAAGGGCAACAGGACAAAGCAAAACCCGAGCAAGGCAAGGAGCAACAGGGGCAGCAAGGTCAAGGACAGCAAGGTCAAGGGCAACCCATCAACATGGATGAGCGCAGCGTTCAACAAGTGCTCAAAGCCATGCAAGACAAAGAAAAAGAAACTCAGCAAAAGATTTATCAGATGGGCGAGCAACAACGCCAACGCGAGCGTCAAGCCACCCGCAACAGGTGGTAATAAATATCGCCACACAATAAAAACAGCTGAATCATGATAAAGAAAAGGCACATAACCACACTAGCACTGCTACTGCTCACAACCATCGCAACCCAAGCGGCAACCTTCCGCGTGCAGGCACCCAGCCAAGTTGCCGCCGGTGGAAAATTCAGGATAGAATTCATCCTCGACGGCGCCGAGGGATCAAACCTCTCAATCCCCGACCTTGCCGGAGCCGAACTACTCTACGGCCCCGAGGTGTCGACAAGCATGAGCGTGAGCAGCATCAACGGCCGCACTTCGAGCAGCTATTCACAAGTGTTCACTATGCTTTATCAGGCAACAACACCAGGACGGCACACGCTGGGCTCGGCATCGATTATCGCCGACGGACGCCGCCTTGCCACAAGGCCTGTAACAATCGAGATTCTCCCCTCGGGCAGCACGCCTCACCAGTCGATGCAGCAGTCGGCCCCCATGCCACAGTCATCACAACC
>DGWL01000082.1 GCA_002396125.1 Porphyromonadaceae bacterium UBA4259 | reverse complement strand
TGAGTGGCGAGCGTGAGAACTGCGATGCGGCGGTACTCTCGAGCTGACGCACCAGCGACGTGAACATACCGTCATGATTCACCACAATGATGGGGCGCGACGTGCCGTCGACCACCTGCTGCGACAGGGTGGATATCCACTCGTCGATGGTGCCCAGGCCGCCAGGCAGCACCACAAAGACATCGCCCAGGGCTATGAGCCGCGACTTGCGGTCGCTCAGGTCGCGCGCCAATTGCAGCTCGGTGCACAGCGGGTCGGCACGATGCTCAAAGCACTCGGGCACTATGCCCACAATGTGGCGACATCCGGCGCCGTCGGCGGCCAGCGCTGTCACGTGCATGAGGCCTGCATCCACCCCGCCATAGACGAGAGTGTGCCTCCCCTCCCCAATCCACCGCCCCAAGGCAGCGGCAATTGCGACAATCTCGCCAGGGAGGTCATTATTAGCCGAACAGTAGACAACTATATTCATTTCTTTGCTTTCTTCTTGGCGGGAACTTTGGCTCTAGAAGGCTGGAGGCGGAGCACCAGTGCGCTGCGCGCGGGAATGTAGAGCTTGAGCCATCCCAAGTGGGCAGTGGCATAAAGCGGGTCGTGCTGAGTGAAGTGTTTCACCGCGTCGTCGACGTTGCAATAGCCGCCGTAGCGCTCGTTGTCGCTGTCGATAACCCCATGATATTCACCCTCGGGGGCAAGGAAACCATAGTCGCTGAACGACTGCACAGGATTAAAGTTGAACACAAAGAGCAAGTTGCCACGCATGAATGCCAGCACCTGGTCGTCGTCCTTGTCCCACAGCTTGCGAATGGGCAGAGCCTGGAAGTTGTGGGTTCCACCCACCAGATGCATCACGTCGTTGTCCCAATTGTTGAGGAACTGATACTTGAGATCCTTGCGGTCGACCAAGTCCCACTGGCGACGGGCATACTTGTGACTCCAGCCATTGCCCTCGCGCGGGAAATCAATCCACTCGGGATGCCCCCACTCGTTGCCCATGAAATTGAGATAGCCGCCATTGATGGTTGAGACTGTAACCAGGCGAATGAGCTTGTGCAGAGCCATGCCGCGGCTCACCACGCCATTGTCATCGCCGGTCATCATGTGCCAGTACATTTCCTTGTCGATGAGGCGGAAGATGATGGTCTTGTCACCCACCAGAGCCTGGTCGTGACTCTCGGCGTAGGAAATCGTCTTCTCGTCGGCACGGCGGTTGGTGAGTTCCCAAAATATCGACGACGGCTTCCACTGCTCGTCCTTGAGCTCCTTGATGGTCTTAATCCAGTAGTCGGGGATTCCCATCGCCATGCGATAGTCAAATCCCATGCCGCCGTCCTTAACCTTGCGCGCCAGCCCAGGCATGCCGCTCATTTCCTCGGCAATGGTGATGGCACGAGGATTAACATCGTGGATGAGCTTGTTGGCAAGTGTGAGATAGGTGATGGCGTTGGTGTCCTGATTGCCGTTGTAGTAGTCGTCGTAGCTGCCGAAGGCCTGCCCCAGCCCGTGATTATAGTATAGCATCGATGTCACGCCGTCGAAGCGGAAACCGTCGAAGCGATATTCCTCGAGCCAGAACTTGCAGTTGCTCAGCAAGAAATTGAGTACGGCGTTCTTGCCGTAGTCGAAGCACAGCGAGTCCCATGCCGGATGCTCACGGCGGCCGTCGCCGTAGAAATACTGGTCGTAGCTGCCATCAAAGCGTCCCAAGCCCTCAACCTCGTTTTTCACTGCATGAGAGTGCACAATGTCCATAATAACGGCAATGCCGCGACTGTGGGCATCGTCGATGAGGTGCTTTAGCTCCTCGGGCGTGCCAAAGCGGCTTGAAGCGGCATAGAAACTCGACACATGGTAGCCGAACGAGCCATAATAGGGATGCTCCTGTATGGCCATGATTTGAATAGCATTGTAGCCATCGGCCTCAACGCGCGGCAACACATTGGTGCGGAATTCCTCATAGGTTCCCACGCCCTCGCGATTCTGCGCCATGCCTATGTGGCACTCGTAGATGAGTAGCGGCTTCACGTTGGGCTTGAAGTCCTTCACCTTAAATTCATAGGGGTCGGCCGGGTTCCACACCTGCGCCGAGAAAATCTTGGTGTTATCGTCCTGAACCACTCGTGTGGCATAGGCCGGAATGCGCTCGCCCTGGCCGCCCTGCCAGTGGATGCTGAGCTTGAACAGGTCGCCATGCTTCATGCCGCGCTCGGGCAGCGATAGCTCCCAATTGCCGCTGTCGCCCTCAAGACGACGCATCTTGTAGGGGGCGCACTCGGTCCAGTTGTTGAAGTCGCCAATGACAAAAATCTCGGTAGCATTAGGCGCCCACTCGCGCAGTGTCCAGCCGCCGTTGTCGTGATGCAGACCATAATAGTTGTAGGCGTTGGCAAAGTCGACCAGCGAGCCACTGCCGCCGGTGAGTTCTTCTTCTTTGCGCAGGAAGTCGTTGTGTCGGCCCACGATGGCGTCCTCAAACGGTTCCAGCCAAGGGTCGTCCTTGATGAGAGCAAGCGTTTTCTTTCTCATGATATATATTATATATAATGTGTTATTCGATTAGTGTCTCGCCACAAAGTTACACAATTAAAATGAAATAGCCGTTTCAATACATTTAAAAAGTGCAACTTGCCAAGGTAACCGATTTCAAAAAAACGGCAAGCCGCGCGACTCTTTTTTGTCAGTTTGGAAATATTTATTAATTTTGTAGCCCAAACAAAACTATTGCAAACAAAGACAGAATAATAGCTAACACCACTCATCTTGCATTCTAAACTATTATGATGAAAGAGAATACCATCAAAATCTTCGAGGAGAGCTTCCGCAACAACTGGGAACTGCCTGCCTTGAGCGACTACAACACAAAGCAAACACTCACCTACGGCGACTTTGCTGAGCAAATTGCCCGACTACACCTTATATATAAAGAGTGTGGTGTCAAGCCCGGCGACCGCGTGGCTGTCATTGGCAAGAACACCCCCAGCTGGGTAATAGTGTTCATGGGAACCATTACCTATGGAGCCGTGATAGTGCCCATCCTCCAGGAATTCAACCCACGCGACGCGCAGCACATCATCAACCACAGCGAGGCCGAGTTGCTCTTTGCCAGCAACGGCATTTGGGAGTCGTTCGACTTTGACAACATGCGTCACGTGCGCGCTGCCGTCTCGCTCGACACCGACAAGCTGCTTGCCGAGAAAGAGGGCGAGAAAATGGGCGAGACCCTTGAGAACATCGACTCTCTCATGCGTCAAGCCTACCCCGACGGTTTCACTGCAGCCTCAATCAACTACATTGACCGAGGCAACGACCAGCTCATGGAAATCAACTACACCAGTGGCACCACAGGCTTCAGCAAGGGCGTGATGCTCACCGGCAACAACCTGGCCGGCAACATTGTCTACGGCATCAACTCACAGCTGCACCGCCGCGGCACCCGATGCGTGTCGTTCCTGCCGCTGGCACATGCCTACGGTTGCGCCTTCGACATGCTCACCCCACTCGCCGTGGGCTCGCACATCACCCTGCTGGGTCGCATCCCCGCTCCCAAAGTGATTGTCAAGGCCATGCAAGAGATCAAGCCCCACCTGGTGATTACCGTGCCACTGGTGCTTGAGAAAATATATAGCAAGATGATAGTGCCCATGATTAGCAAGACCAAGCTGCGCTGGGCGCTGGCTGTGCCCTACCTCGACCGCAAGATTTATGACCAAATTCGCAAACGCCTGGTTGAAGCCTTCGGCGGCGAGTTTGAGGAAGTGATTGTGGGCGGCGCGCCATTCAACGCCGAGGTTGAGGATTTCCTCTACAAGATAAAGTTCCCCTTCACCGTGGGCTACGGCATGACCGAGTGTGCTCCGCTCGTGAGCCACACGCCATGGCGCGAGTTTGTGCTTCACAGTGCCGGCCGCGTGCTTCCCGGCATCATGGAGTGCAAGATATTGAGCGACGACCCCGAGAACATCCCCGGCGAGATTTGTGTAAAGGGTGAGAACGTGATGAGTGGCTACTTCCACAACACCGAGGCTACCGACAAGGTGCTGCACGACGACGGATGGCTACACACCGGCGACATGGGAACCCTGAGCGCCGACGGCACTATCTTCATTCGCGGCCGCCTTAAGACCATGCTGCTGAGTGCCAACGGCCAAAACATCTACCCCGAGGAGATTGAAGCCAAGCTCAACAACATGCTCTATGTGAGCGAGAGCCTTGTAGTGGACCGCGACCACAAGCTGGTGGCCCTAGTCTATCCCGACTACGACGCTATGGATCGCGACGGCATCACCCGCGACCAGTTGCCTGCCCACATGGACACAGTGAAGACCGAGCTCAACAAGCTCGTGGCACCCTATGAGCGCATTTCGCAAATAGAAATCATGGTCAACGAGTTTGAGAAGACACCCAAGCGCAGCATCAAACGATTCCTTTACCGGTAATCCTGATGCCCGGCAAGCACTCCACAGCGATGTTACAGCCTATCAGTTGGCATCCACTGGCTACCGGCGCCACTTGGCAAAATAGGGCGTTTTTCGCAAAAATTTAGCAAAACAAATTTCTAAAGACTATTTAACACTTTGGCATTTAAATAAATTTTTCCACAATTAAACCACTAATAACCAACAG
>DGWL01000013.1 GCA_002396125.1 Porphyromonadaceae bacterium UBA4259 | reverse complement strand
AAATAAGGCAAGTGGAACACATCGCCAATGCTCTGGTGCGTGAAACCATTGCACGCGAAGAGCATCGCGAGATGCCCATCGCCGAGGCTCGCGAGATGGGTGCCATGGCACTCTTTGGCGAAAAATATGGCGACAAGGTGCGCGTGATTAAATATGGCGAATCGGTTGAGTTGTGTGGTGGCACCCACGTGAACAACACCGGCAACATCGGTATGATAAAGATTGTGAGCGAGAGCTCTATTGCAGCAGGAATTCGCCGCATAGAAGCCATTACTGGCGAGAAAGTGGAGAAGACCATCGACGCTATCGAAGACACAATCAAGGGAATCAGGGAGCTGTTCAACAACGCCCCCGACATCATGGCAGCCATTAACAAATCAATTCTTGAGAATGCCAGCCTGCACAAGCAAGTTGACGAGTTCCTCAAGGATCGCGTTAAGGTTATCAAAAAAGACCTCATGAACAAGGCAATCACTGTGGGCGACATTACCGTGCTCCAACTCTATGGCGAAATCAGTTCCGACACAGTGAAGGCACTGGGGCTCTCAATCAAAGGCGACAAGCAACCTCGCACCGCTTTCATCGCAGCCACTCACGACAAGAACAAGCCAATGCTTACAATCTCGCTGAGCGATGACTTGTGCAAAGAGGGCATGAATGCCGGTCAAATCATTCGCGAAGCCGCAAAACTCATTCAAGGCGGCGGTGGCGGTCAGCCAGGTTTCGCTCAAGCTGGAGGCAAGAACGTGGACGGCTTGCAGGCTGCACTCAACAAGATTATTGAACTATTAGGTTAAACTATACCTCTAATAATCGAATATCACATAACATTATTTATTAATAATCACATTAAAGAAAAATCATGTTAAAAGAAATTTTGGCAATTTCGGGACGCCCCGGTTTATACAAACTCGTGACCTACGGCAAGAACGTAATTATAGTTGAAAACATATCCGACAAGAAACGCAGCACAGCTCACCAGCGCGACAAGGTGATTTCGCTAGGCGACATCTCTATGTATACCGAAAGCGGCGACAAACCTCTGGGCGAGGTGCTTGATGCTATTAAGACAAAATATGACGCAAAAGCCCTCAACACTGCCGACTATAAGACACCCGAGGCTTTGCAGGAGTTTTTCAAGGGTGTAGTACCCGATTTTGATGTAGACCGCGTGTACAACACCGATATCAAGAAGCTCATCAGCTGGTATAACATCCTCATCAACAGTGGCATGACCGACTTCTTACCCAAAGAAGAGGAGAATGCCGAGGATGAAGCCAAAGCCGAGGAGTAACAGAAATTCTACAAAAAACTGGTGTGCCGGCCACAAGCTAAATTCCGGCACACCATTATTTAACGAAAAAATGATATACACACGACATAAAAATCATCTGCTCATAGCTGCCGCAGCAATGCTGATGGCAATAGGAAGCACGTCGTGTGGAATAATGAAAAAGCAAAGTGAGGACCTGAGCGACTACCCCACCCGCCCAACTCGCACCCCGGGTGCCGTGTGGCGCAATGGCGGTCATCACAACCGCGACTGGGCTCGTACAAAGCCCAACGATGACGGAAATCTTGACGAACGCGGCATTGATGCCACCCGGTCGCAAACAACCGAAGACCAATGGAAAGCGCTCAACATCAAGCTTGGCAGACACGAAAACAAGGCGCTCTATAATGAACTGAAGAGCTGGCTAGGCACTCCCTATAGCGGTGGAGGCCACACCAAGCAAGTAGGCACCGACTGCTCGGGGTTGGTAATGGAAGTGTATCTCAAGGTCTACGACATGTCGCTCGAACGTCGCGCCAGTTTACAATATACCCACAACTGTTTTCCCATCGACAAGGAAGACTTGCGCGAAGGCGACCTGGTTTTCTTTCACGGTGGTAGTGGCGACAGCATCACCCATGTGGGCATTTACCTGAAAGATAACAAGTTTGTCCACGCTTCATCATCACGAGGGGTTATAGTGAGCGACTTGACACAGAAATACTACGTTGAGCACTATTATGCCGCCGGCAGAGTAAAAATCTAGGCATATTTAAGCCTGCACAAGAAACAAAAAGGAAAATCTACTTCATTCTTGCGTAAGCCCCACTTGTTTTCACATTATAATAAGGCACACTTAAAGAGTCGCACTCGTCAACGAGAGCGGGCAAATCATTATCGTAGATATCGCCCGAGAATAAAATAGTGTCGGCCTTAATAAGGCTGTTGAGAACTGAAATTTGTGAATGGAAACGCTTGGTTACAACCAGCAAATCAAATCGCACGTCACTACTATCGAGACGTTCATAATGTTTCCAGCGTCCTTTGCCTACAGCAATTAGGCTAGTTCCTCCCAAATGGGCATAAGGAGGCTTTATCACTCCACCGGGCATTCGACACTCGGTGCTGTCGACAATAGTCACCGAGTCTATACCATGGTGAGCGAGGAAAGCTCTGTGCCGTCGCATGAATGACTCACGATCGAAGTCTTCATCCACATCTGGCATCCACAACATTGCACGTGAACCATTGAAATAGAATACCGGCGTAGAATTATAAGAATTGAAAATCACCAATCCTTGCCGCTCGGCTCGTGCATCGACGATGATATTGTGAATGAGTCCCAAAACCACAAAACATCCAGCAGCAATGAGCCACCGCGGGTTGCGACGCTTAAACCACAGGAGAAGCAACACCAACACCATGTAAAAAATCACGACTGCTACCCAAGTGACATATACGTTATCGCTCGAGAGAGGCAGCCGCGCAAAACAACCAACTGCCGAGTTGATAAATGCCGAGAGCGCATCAAGCACGCTGTTTAGAAGGTCGACCGTAACACCCATCATCAAGAGCAGTAAAGCCACAACTGCCACAATCATGAATACCGGAATAATGGGTAACAAAACAAAGTTGGTCACCACCGAAAGCGGTGAGATAGTGTTGAAATAATAGGCGGTGAGCATGATGGTCGCAAGCATCGCCACTACCGATGTTGCCAGTGTGGTGTAGAGATAGTTAAGCACTTTGCTGCGCTTGCTTCCCACGTTGAACAGCTTGTAAAACACAATTATCGCCGTCACGGTAATGAAACTCAACTGGAATCCCACGCCACTTAGTGCTCCGGGCGAAAACACCAGCACGACAAGGGCTGCCGTGGCAAGAGCATTGAGAGGATGTGACTTGCGATAAAACATCATTGAGGCAAAGACAAATGCCATCATCACCGTTGCTCTAATCACCGAGGGCGACATGCCGGTCAACACATCATAGGCAATGAGAATGGCAAGCGTGAGTGCCAGGCGCAATCGGCGTGCACCAATGTAATCGAGCGGAAAGAGCAGAAACCATATTATTAACGTGATGATGCCCACGTGCAGCCCACTCAAGGCGAGCACATGCGCCACCCCCGAGAGGGAGAACTCGTCGCGGATGCCGCGGTCGATGAAGTCGTCATTGCCTAGCAACATTGCTATAACCATCGCCTGGGTTGCGGGCGAGAGAGTAGAATTAAGCACTTTGTGCTGAAGTTGCTGGTTGAAATTGAAAGCTCGAGTCATCAACGTTGGTGACCACCCAACCCGCTTCACGTCTTCCTCCGCCGTGTGTTGACGATAGGCAATTCCCTTGTTACGCATGAATCGCGCATAGTCCATCTCGTCGGGGTTGCCCATGTTGGTAATCGGCACAAGTCCTAACCGGGTAACAACCAGGTCGCCAGCTTTCATTTCATAATTCACGCCACGCGTCGAGAGCATCACATGAGTTCCCCTAAACTTTGTTCCGGCGCCACTAGATGGGTTAATTGAGTAAAGCAATTTAACTTGCATTGTCATGCTTTTCTCCCCGAAGCCTATTGTTTCAACCCGCGCGCATGCAACCTTGCCGTTTATCTCATCAAGATTGAGAGCCACCGGCTCACCAATCCATGCCGCTCCCCACCCCACTGCAATCATGGCAAGAGCAAGCGGCACATAGCGCAACGCACGCAAGCGCAGCAGCGACTGTGGCGACCTTGTCGCCATCCACATCGCCATGGCTACCATGGCAGCCAACGCAGCAATCACAATCGGGAGCCACAATGCCGAGCATGCATCATGCAAGATGATTCCCACCACCAATGGCAGCAGCAATCGCAACACCGGCAAGCGGGAGAACAAGTTAGAATCGCTCATAACCGGTCGCCATATTTAGAAGATAAAGATTAGATTTCGGTCCAGATGCGATAGGACTCAAAGGCCTGCAACAGCAACATTTCAAGGCCGTTTTTCACTTGTGCGCCAGTGGCCTGTGAGTGCTTCATGAAAGCTGTGTCGCTTGGGTTATAAACAAGGTCGTAGCACAGGTGGGCAGGAGTGAGGAACCTATAGGGGATGGAAGGACACTCGTTCACGCGTGGGTAGGTTCCCAGGGGTGTTGTATTCACTATCACCTTGTGGTCGTGAATCATCTGCTTTGTGAGTTCCTCATAGGTGATGGTAGACGCCGATTTTTGCCTCGACACGAGCTCTACCTCAACACCCAGCAGCTCAAGTGCCACCCTCACCGCCTTGCTGGCTCCACCGGTACCAAGCACCAGCGCGCGGTTCATCGAGGGAGTGAGCAAAGGCTCAATCGAGTTCTTGAAGCCCATCATGTCGCTGTTGTAGCCCACAAGCCTGAGAACGTCGGCATTCTCACTTCTTATTATTTTAATCACGTTCACCGCGCCCACAAGTCTCGCGCTCTCATCGAGCTCGTCCATAAAGGGAATAACGGCCTCCTTATAGGGGGTGGTGACATTTAACCCATTGAGATTAGAGTACTCACTGAATATTGTCATCAAGTCTCCTATCTCATCGAGCTCAAAATTGATATATTGCGCGTCAATCTCCTCGGCAATGAATTTTTGGTTGAAGAAATCCATCGAGAATGAGTGAACAAGCGATTTTCCTATCAATCCATATATTATTCCCTGGTCTGGCATCAGTCTTTTATTTAAAAAATATTAAGAATGTGCAAAATTAATCAATTGTGATAGTAATTCAAAATTTATCATCAACTTTTTTTTAATGAGTAATCAAAAAAATTTAATCTCTATAAATCGCATGACAAAGTACTCCAATTCACACATTTCCCGGTTAACCATAGAAAATTCTCTTAATCACCCCACACCTGCCTGCAACTGGAAAAACCGTCTCTTTCACACTATTTGTTAAAAGAGTTTTTCTTACCTTTGCGGAAAAATCAACGCTATGGCAAGAAATCTAGACAATTCCACAATATCATTTCCACAGGACGAGAGAATATCATTTCAGGAAGATGACCACATTTATCTGCTCGACGGTGAGCGCAGGCTCACGCCGGTGAGCACAGTCTATAGCCGTCATTTTGTGCCTTTCGACAGCGATTACTGGGCTCCGCGCAAAGCTGCCCAGGAGGGCATAAGTGCCCGTGAAATGAAAGAACGCTGGGATTGCAATGCACTAAGGGCAAGCAGCGTGGGCACCCACATGCACAAGCAGATTGAAGAATATCTCAATGGTGACCATGACATGAATCCCTACTGCCTGTTCACCTACAACGGCCAGCATGTGCACGTGCAGGAACCCATTGGAATTCACCATGAGATTGAGCTGTTCCACAAGTTTGTCCAAGAAGTGAAATTCACCCCATTCCGCACCGAATGGCGTGTCTTTGACGAGGAACTGGGCATTGCCGGCACCATCGACTTGACGTGCAGCTGCGCCGACGGCACCTATGAGCTATATGACTGGAAGCGAAGCAAGTCGCTCATTAACGAGTGTGGCGAGCTGTGCCGCGACAACCGCTTCCACACGCGTGGCATCGATGGCTTGGAGCATGTGCCCGACACCAGCTACTGGCACTACGTGCTGCAACAAAACCTCTACAAGCGCATTGTAGAGAAGAACTATGGCCTCATCATCAGCGCCATGCACCTAGTGGTGCTGCACCCGCACTACAGCAACTATCACGTGATTGACGTGCCAGCCTGCCCCCGCGAGGTTGACATTATCATGAACGAGTGGAAGAAGCAGCGGTCATAGTGCAATGAGGAGTGTTAATTAAATCCCATGGCGACAGCCCGGGAACCGGGAGTGGCGACAATGGCGGGAATAATCCTCAACCTGCTGCTAAAGCCGGGAAAGATGCAAAATAATGCGATGGCAACACCTGAATCGGGCTCAACAGCTATTAAATCACATTGCAGTGTGCACATAAGAGCTGTCAAAGCATTATAAAAACTTAAAATCCTTTGGTTTTTGGCCAATAATCATTACCTTTGTAAGTTAAAGTTGAAAAGTCACTTTAAAAAAACTCACAAGCATGACAACCTATCTCGTGACTGGCGCTGCCGGTTTTATTGGCGCCAACTTCTTGAAATATATCATAGGCCAGCATGGCGACGGCATCAATGTGATAGTGCTCGACGCGCTCACCTATGCCGGCAATCTCAGTTCCATCAAGCAAGAGATTGACTTGCCTAATGTCACCTTTGTCAAGGGTGATGTTAAGGACCATGATTTAGTTAAGAAAATCTTTGCTGAGAACGACATAGATTTTGTAGTAAACTTCGCTGCCGAGAGCCATGTAGATCGCAGCATCGAGAACCCTCGTCTCTTCCTGGAAACCAACATTCTGGGCACGCAAAACATGCTCGACTGTGCCCGCGAGGCTTGGCTCACCGGCAAGGACGAGAATGGGCGCCCCACCTACAAGGCCGGCAAGAAATATCTGCAAATTTCGACCGATGAGGTGTATGGCTCACTCGAGAAAGACTATGACGAAGCACAACCGCTTCATGTGAGCGATGAGCTAAAGAAGGTAATTGAGGGCCGACGCGAACTAACTACCTTTGGGAAACATTTTTTCACCGAGGAAACTCCATTATCGCCCCGCTCACCTTACTCGGCCTCAAAGACCAGCGCCGACATGATTGTGATGGCCTATTACCACACCTACGGCATGCCAGTGAATATCACTCGCTGCAGCAACAACTATGGCCCCTATCACTTCCCCGAGAAACTCATTCCACTAGTTATCCACAACATTCTAGAGGGCAAGAAATTGCCCGTCTACGGCAAGGGACTGAACGTGCGCGACTGGCTCTATGTTGAGGATCACTGCAAGGGAATCGACCTGGTGTTGCGTCGTGGCACAGTGGGCGAGGTGTATAACATAGGTGGCTTTAACGAGGAAAGCAACATTAACATCGTGCACCTCATCATCGACACCATTGCCCGCATCATGAGAGATGAGCCTAGATATCAAGCGCTGCTCAAGTGCCGGCTCGAGGATATCAACTATGATCTCATCACCTATGTCACCGACCGTCCCGGGCACGACATGCGCTACGCCATTGACCCTACCAAGATTGCCACCCGGCTGGGCTGGTATCCCGAGACCCCATTCACGGTGGGTATCGAGAAGACAGTGCGCTGGAATCTCGACAACCAGCAGTGGATTGATAGCGTGACAAGTGGCGACTATCAACAGTATTACGAGCAAATGTATGGCAACAGATAACTAGCTGACGAGCAAACAAGGCAAATGAAATGTGGTTGTAAAACCATCTTTTACCTTGCTACTTGCGCTCTCGTCTACTTATTTACTAAATAATAACTGATAAAGACATGAAAGGTATAGTTCTTGCTGGCGGTTCGGGCACAAGGTTATTTCCCGTAACCCGTGGAATTTCCAAACAATTAATTCCCGTCTATGACAAACCCATGGTCTACTACCCCATCTCGGTGCTGATGCTCGCCGGCATAAGGGAAATACTCATTATCTCCACTCCCACCGACCTGCCACAGTTTGAGCGACTGCTGGGAACCGGCGAAGAAATAGGCGTGAAGTTCAGCTATGCCGAGCAACCTTCGCCCGATGGCCTTGCGCAAGCATTCATCATTGGCGAGCAGTTCATTGGCAACGACTCGGTGTGCCTAGTGCTTGGCGACAACATATTCTATGGCCAGGGCTTTACAGGCATGCTCAAGGATGCGCTGGCCACGACCAGCGCAACAGGTTGCGCCACCCTGTTTGCCTATGCAGTCCAAGACCCCCAGCGCTTTGGCGTGGTGGAATTTGACGATCAAGGCAAGGCGTTGAGCATTGAGGAGAAACCCAAGCAACCTCGTTCAAACTATGCCGTCACAGGCCTATATTTCTACCCTAACGATGTGATTGCTGTGGCAAAAACCATTAAGCCATCGGCACGAGGGGAACTAGAGATAACCTCAGTAAATCAGCATTACTTGAACCAGGACAGAGTTATGGTCAAGACACTGGGGCGTGGCTTCGCATGGCTCGACACCGGCACACCGGCCTCGATGCTTCACGCGTCTAATTTCATCCAAACCGTGGAAACCTGCCAGGGCGTGCAAGTGGCTGCTCTAGAAGAAATCTCCTACCGCAAGCACTGGATTGACGACGACCAACTTCGCACACTCGCCACCCCACTCGCCAAGAACGACTATGGCAAGTACTTGCTAAACCTGATAGGAAAAATATGACAAAACCCGAGCCACTAATCATTGAGCTGCCCAAGGTGTGTGACCCGCGAGGCAACCTGTCGTTCATTGAAAGCCAGGGACATGTGCCATTTGCCATCAAGCGCAGCTATTGGATATATGATGTGCCGGGCGGCATGTATCGCGAGGGTCACGCGTTCCGCGAGCAGGAGGAATTTATAGTGGCGCTCTCGGGTAGCTTCGACGTGGTGCTCAACGACGGCAGCGGCGAGCGTCGCTTTCACATGGCACGCTCCTACTATGGCCTCTATGTGCCCAGCATGACGTGGCGAGCCATCGATAATTTCTCGACCAACTCGGTGGCACTTGTGCTGAGCAGTACGCTCTATGACCCAAGCGATTATATTGAAGACTTCAACGAGTTCTTAAACTTGAAAAATGAATAATATTGACGGACACACCACGTCGCGCGTGGAAAACTGCAGGCTTATTGAGCTTGGGAAAAACCACCATGCCAACGGCAATCTAACCGTTGTGGAGAATTGCATGCAGGTGCCTTTCGACATCAAGCGCGTGTATTACCTCTATGACGTGCCTGGCGGCGAAGAGCGCGGAGGCCACTCCCACAAAGCCCTCAAGCAGTTTATAGTGGCAATAAGCGGTGCGTTTGATGTTGTTATTGACGACGGTATAAACCAGCGCACCATCACCCTTAACCGCCCCTATCAAGGGTTGCTTATCGTACCCGGAATTTGGCGTGTTATCAACAATTTCTCATCGGGGGCAGTGTGCCTGGTGCTGGCATCGGAGCATTATGACGAAGGTGACTATGTGCGCGACTACGACGAGTTCCTGAAACTAACTTCCACAAAACGAGCAAAATGAAATATAATTTTCTTGACTTGGCTAAGGCCAATGAACCCTATATGCAGGAATTGCAAGAGGCAGCCTGCAATGTTATAAAATCAGGACGATACCTTCACGGTGAGCAAACCAACCTGCTCGAGCAGGAAATAGCGGGGCTGTGTGAGGCAAAATACTGCGTTGCTGTGAGCAACGGCCTTGACGCCCTGAGGCTCATTTTGAGAGCCTATATCGAGCTGGGTGTGCTGCACACCGACGATCACGTGATTGTACCAGCCAACACCTATGTGGCATCGGTGCTAGCCATCAGCGATAACGGCATGACACCTTGCCTGTGTGATGCACGCCCCGACACCATGAACATGGACACATCTCTCATCGAGAACCTGATGACTCCTGCCGTTAAGGCCATTATGCCGGTGCACCTCTACGGCACGCCATGCTGGGACGAGCAGTTGATTACTATAGCCAAGCGTTACGACCTCAAGATTATTGAAGACAACGCCCAAGCAATTGGAGCCAAAGCAAGTACACCAGGCATCAACGGCACCTACACAACCGGTGGTCTTGGCCATGCCAGCGCCATCAGTTTCTACCCCACCAAGAATCTGGGAGCACTGGGCGATGCCGGCGCTGTTGTCACTAACGACGAGGAGTTGGCAAAGACCGTGCAAGCCATTGCCAACTATGGTAGCGACCGCCGTTACCACAATATTTATTTGGGCTTGAACTGCCGCATCGATGAAATTCAGGCAGCCATGCTGCGAGTGAAGTTGCGCTACCTCAACGTGGAGAATATGCGCCGCAGCGATGCCGCACTCGCCTATGACTCGTGCATCACCAACCCATTGGTAACCAAACCCAACATTTTTGACGACATGCTGCAGATTTGGCACCAATATGTGATTCGCGTCAAGAATCGCGATGCCATGCGCGCCTATCTTGAGAAGAATGGCGTGGGAACTGACATACACTATGCCACGCCCCCTCACCGCCAACCATGCTATCGCCGCTTCCAGTCCTATCGCCTGCCCGTGACCAACGCCATTGCCGACGAGGCCATCAGCCTGCCCATAGGCCACCCCATCACCGCCAGCGAAGCTCGCGAGATTGCCAACATAATCAATGGATTCAAAGGATAACTCCCATGACCGATAGATAGAGAGAGAAAAACTGATGCAATTTGACAGTTACATTTACGCCCTGTTCCTGCCCATTGTCTTCATCCTCTATTGGGCACTGCGCAAGCACCTCAAGTGGCAAAACCTCATGTTGCTTGTGGCAAGTTACATCTTCTATGGATGGTGGGACTGGCGCTTCCTGGGGTTGATACTAATCACTTCGGCATCAACATTCCTTACCGGACTTGCCATAAGGCCCGACCATTCAAAGCAATCCAAGACTTGGGTAACACTCAATATAATCTTGAATATTGGCATACTGGCAACCTTTAAGTATTTCAACTTCTTCCGTGACTCACTAGCCGAGATGTTGCGGCTATTGGGTCTTAACCCCGACATGCCAACACTCAATATCATACTCCCCGTGGGCATCTCTTTCTACACGCTACAGGCAATAAGCTACACTCTAGATTTATATCGTGGCAAGGTAGAACACACCCGCGATGCAGTGGCTTTCTTTGTCTACATCGCATTTTTTCCACAACTTGTAGCCGGTCCCATTGAACGTGCCGGCAACTTGTTACCCCAATTCCTTAAAGAAAAAGATTTTGACTACCACAATGCGGTAATAGGCATGCGACAAATACTGTGGGGACTGGTCAAGAAAATTGTCATTGCCGACAACCTGGCAGGTTACGTCGAGAATCTGCTTTATCAACCATCTATAATGAGTGCCAGCTCCATTGTCATGGCTGCGATAATATTCGCCTTTCAAATCTATGCTGATTTCTCGGGCTACAGTGACATTGCCATAGGCTCGGCACGGTTGTTGAACATTAAGCTTTTGCCCAATTTCAAATTTCCCTTTTTCACAAGATCGATGAAAGAATTGTGGCAAAGATGGCACATCTCACTGATGACATGGTTCAGGGAATATGTGTATTTCCCCCTTGGCGGCTCCAGGAAAGGAAAATTACACACTTGCATCAACATCATGGTAGTCTTTGCCATTTCAGGTTTGTGGCATGGTGCCGACTGGACATATGTCATTTGGGGGGCGGTGAATGGGCTGTTACTTCTTCCATTCGTATTCCTACCGATGAAAAGCCACAAAACCGAGCATGCCACTTGGCACGATATCCCATTGTGCATGCTCACATTCCTGCTTTTTGCACTGGTATTCCTCGCATTCCGATCTCCAAACATCTCACATTTGCAAGAATGCATCGGTGTCCTTCTAAGTGGAAGTTATCTATCAATGCCGGTGGGAATTTCAGCCCTCTACTACATAGTCCCCTTCATAGTAGTGGAATGGCTGGGACGCAAGCAGGAATTTCCACTAGCTGTCATGCCCATGCCTGCAGTGCTTCGCTGGTTCATCTATTGGGCACTTCTATTGCTCATCGCTTTCTATGGCGCCAGTGCCAACATCCAGTATATTTATTTCCAATTCTAAACTGCAATGAACGAGTCAATAAAGAAATTCATCCTCAAGTCGTTGCTGGCAGCCATGCCGGTGCTGCTCTTCATTGCGTTTTACGCCTGGAGAGACCCATTCCACGTGATACATCCCGTGGGCACCGATATCAATGGGCGCGACTCGGTGATGGCGGGTAATAATGCCGGATTCCTGTCGGTTGAGACCTATCTTGCTCACAACGATGAACGTCACTACGATTCCTTCATCTTTGGCTCGTCGATGTCGCAGAACTACAAGGCCAGCTACTGGAAACCCTATCTCGACAGCACAGCCTCGTTTCTCCACTTCGATGCCTCGAGCGAGACCCTCGATGGCATCATCAATAAGATGAACTTTCTCAACAACCACGGCTCCACAATCAAGAATGCACTAATCATTATTGAGAGTGTGATGTTGACCAAAGCGCCTCGCGACAAGGACATCCTTTATGTTCAACACCCTGCCACAACTGGAGCTCATGACTGGCTTGATTTCCACATGCTTTACTTCAACGCTTTCAGGCACCTTGGAATTAAAAAATGCTTGATAGGGAACGATAACGTAATCAATGAAGATGTGGTGGATGGTCATCGTCCCGACCGCATTGAGCCTATTAATGAATTATACTATGGCTATATCGACTCGCTAATCGCAACCGCCCCAGCCAAGTATTTCACTCCCAAGCGCCTGGCAACTCGTGTTCATGCCCCCAACTATACACCCACAGGTTTCAGTGGCAGCGAAGATGTGGAGAAAAAACTCCTTGCCATCAAGCAAGTTCTTGACAAAAACAAGACTAACTACATTGTTCTCGTGCCGCCATGCAACGCCAAGCCCCACCTTCATCCACACGACCTGTGGCTGATGAAAACCATCTTTGGCCAGGACAAAGTTCATGACTTCAGTTCGATGCCGGGCTACACACGCAATGAGTATCTCTACTATGACAAGCAAGGTCATCTAATCTCGGCGCGGTGCAAAATACTGCTCGACAGCGCCTATCATGAGCAGAACAAGAAATCACCCAAAAACCCGTTCTATAAAACAAAGTCCTCAAGGTGAAGGCCCATAAGAGAACATAAAAACATATCGATTATGACAACACAATATAGCTCCAAGCCCGCGCCAATAGGCGTCTTTGATTCCGGTTTTGGCGGACTCTCAATCTTGCGCGAAATCCGCAAGGAGTTGCCACAGTATGATTACATCTTCCTGGGCGACAATGCCCGTGCACCCTATGGCAACCGCTCCTATCAACTGGTGTATGAATTCACGCTTCAAGCTGTAAAGCACCTCTTTGCGCAAGGCTGCCACTTGGTGATTTTGGCATGTAACACTGCGTCGGCCAAAGCATTGCGTTCCATTCAGCAGCGCGACCTGGCAGGCCTCGATCCCAACCGCCGTGTGCTGGGTGTAATTCGCCCCACCGTGGAGCAGATAGGCAACATCACCCGCTCTCGCAAGGTGGGCCTCTTTGGTACCCCCGGCACTGTTCAAAGCCTGTCTTACGACATCGAGATTGGAAAGATGCACCCCGACATCAAGGTCTACAGCCATGCTTGCCCCATGTGGGTTCCACTGGTTGAAAATCGCGAAAGCGACGGGCCCGGAGCCGACTACTTTGTAAAAAAAGATGTTGATGCGCTCATGTCGCAGTGCGGCGACATCGACTCAATCATCCTGGGTTGCACTCACTACCCTCTGCTCGTTGCCAAAATCAAAAAATATGCCCCTGCTCATGTTAACATCATTGAGCAAGGCCCCATTGTAGCGGCAAGCCTTAAGGATTACCTGCGACGACATCCCGAGATGGAACAACGTTGCTCACGAGGCGGCACATGCCTCTACAGCACCACCGAGGATGCCTCGCGTTTCTCGCCTGTTGCATCAATCTTTGTCAACCACGAAGTGGCGGCACAGCATGTGGTGCTCAAGTAGAATTCTAACATTTCAAAGGAAAAACTTCCTCTCAATACATTGTGAAACGTGTTTTTTACTCTAAAAAAGAGGTGAAATAACGCGTTGTAACACTATTTTTATATCTTTGTCATCCTTAAACCAAGCAACATTTGCTCATTGTAGATTTTATTCTATAGAAAAAAACTATGCCTATAAAGAAAGATATTAATTACTCGTTGCTCTCGCACAACACCTTCGGCATTGATGTCAAGACTCAAATAATCTTGTGTGACCCACATCGAGCCGTTGTGATTGGTCATGACCACAACATCCACCTGCGCGCCAAAAAGATGGTTTCGCCCGATATTCGCGCCGGCATCGCAATGCTAATTGCAGCAATGAGTGCCGATGGCGTGAGTCATATTGGACACATTGAACAGATTGATCGAGGTTACACAAGCATTGACCGTCGCCTCAACGCCCTGGGAGCACACATCACCCGCACAGAATGACACCCCCAAAAAACATGAGTGCAACTGTGCTATACAAGAAATCTTGAACCGCTATAAATTCACTTAGGGGTTGTAAAGATCGTGATTGTAGAAGTCGAGGATTTCTATGATGTTGTTATATGCCATTTTTGCAGGCCCATTAGGGTCGCGGTCAATCGACTCAAGATAACTGTTCATCGCCATTCGTTGCTCACCCATGCGGTGCAGTCCGCTGCCTCGCAAGTAATATAGTTGAGCGACATACCGTTTATTATCCTCGTTCTCAACAACACTGTCAATCAGCTCATTACACCGAGTAACAGCTTCCCCTGCCAAGCCATTGCTCAGCATTTCCTTTATTTCCTGTAGTACTTGATTTTCGTTTAGCATAATGCAAAATTAGTGCAAGGCGAGTGAAATACAAAATAAATGACAAGGGAAATTTATTTTTATTTCAGAGCCGCAGCCTAATTTATCTAAAATTAGTGCAAGTTTATTCATAAGAACAAAAAAGTTCACAAGAATAATTAACTAAATATTATTTTTTCAAGAAATAGACGACAAAATCTTTACTTATTAAGAAAATAATCTTTAAATTTGCAATTATTAGTCCAACTTAAAATTACTTATAATCATGAAACGTATAACTTTATTGATTTCTTTATTCACATTAATTGCCGCAGGACTATATGCTCAAAAGAAATATATTCCCAAGCGCAGTGACTACACATTCAGGACACAAGTGTGCACTAGCACCGACGATGAAGGCAACACAGTGACCGACTCAATCATCACCTACGTCACCAACCGCCAAGGCACCTACACCATCGTGAGCCACACAATGCCTCTTGATCCTCAATACTACAACGGATTTGGCGATATCGTTGAGGACGACATCAACTTCGACGGCATCCCCGACTTGATGATTTGCCTAGGCCCCACCAATGCTTATGGCGGTTTCACCTATGATGGTTATGCATGGGACACAAAACGCCACTGCTTTGTCATGATTGAAAATTTCTATGATATTCTTGACCCGGTATTTGACAAGAAGACCAAAACCATTACAGGCACCTTCAGAGTTGGAAACGAATGCGAAATCTCAAACTATAAACTGAAGAAAAACAAAGTTGTTTATATCAATGGAGAACGCATGAAATGTGACGAAATTGAGTGGTAGAAAGCGTTTTCACTAATGTTGAGTGTTTTTGCCACTCTAAAGCACTTTTTTGTTAATAATTATTGTGCAGTTAATAAATAATGTATATTTTTGTAGGAAATAGAACAAAACCACTCACATCATGTACACACAGGACAACAAGTTTTACATTGCTCACGGTCCCGAGGGAGCAATCTGTATCAATGGTAAGATGGCAAACCGCCATGGACTGGTGGCGGGCGCTACAGGAACCGGAAAAACGGTCACGTTGCAAGTAATTGCCGAGAGTTTCAGTAAAGCCGGTGTGCCGTGCTTCATGGCCGACATGAAGGGCGACCTCTCAGGCATCAGCCAGGCCGGAAGCATTTCAAGCTTTATTGAAAAACGCATTCCCGAGTTTGGGATGAATCAAGCCGAATTGGAGTTTGAAGGCTGTCCCGTGAGGTTCTACGACCTCTTTGGCGAGCAGGGACACCCCATGCGCACACGCATCAGCAACATGGGTCCTTTACTGCTGTCGCGCCTGCTTGGATTGAATGAGGTGCAGAGCGGCGTTCTCAACATCGTTTTCAAGGTTGCCGATGAGCGGGGCTTGCTCCTTGACGACCTCAAGGACTTGCGTTCAATGATAAACTATGTGGGTAAGCATGCCAGCGAGTACACCACGCAGTATGGCAACATTTCCACTGCCAGCATCGGTGCCATCCAGCGCTCATTACTGGCACTTGAAGACCAGCGTGGCGACTTGTTCTTTGGCGAGCCGTCGTTTGACATCCACGACCTCATTGCCCAAGAAAACGGTCGCGGCGTGATGAGCGTGCTTGCTGCCGACAAGCTAATGCACAACCCCAAGCTCTATTCAACGTTCCTGCTGTGGTTGCTCTCTGAGCTCTACGTCACCCTGCCCGAGGTAGGTGACCGCGACCTGCCCAAGCTCATCTTCTTCTTCGACGAAGCCCACATGCTCTTTGAGGACACATCTAAAGCACTGGTCGACAAGATTGAGCAAGTTATTCGCCTGGTGCGCAGTAAAGGCGTGGGCATCTATTTCGTAACGCAAAGCCCTGCCGACTTGCCCGAAATAATTCTGGGGCAACTTGGCAACCGCGTGCAACACGCTTTGCGAGCCTACACTCCTAAAGACCAGAAGGCTGTGAAAGTGGCTGCCGACACCTTCCGCGCCAACCCCAACTTCAGCACTCAGGAGGTTATCTCAACTCTCGAGACCGGCGAGGCTCTTGTTTCTTTCCTCGACGAGAAGGGGGCTCCCAGCGTGGTGGAGAAAGCAAAGATATTGTTCCCGCTTAGCCACATTGGCCCCATCGACCCGATGACCCGCAACAGCATCATCAACGGCTCGGCAATATATGGCAAGTATGACGAGTCCAAGGAACGCGAGAGTGCCTTTGAGGTGCTGCTGGCCGAGAGCGAGAAAGCCGAGAAAGAAGCCGCCGAGGCCGCAGCTGCTGCCGAGGCCGAGAAGCAAGCGGCAAAGGAGGCAAAGGAAGCAGAGAAAGAAAGCAAGAAGCCGGGATTGTTCAGCAAGATTTGGAAAGCCATTATAACTGCTGTCACCGCTACCATTGCCACCATCATCGGCAACAAGGTGAGCAACAAGATATCGGGCACCAAGGAGCGCAAGAGCTCAACCACTACCACAGGCAAGATTGCCAAGAGCGCGACAAGCGCCGCCACTCGCACCATCACTCGCGAGTTGGGCCGCAGCATCCTGGGCAACCTGATAAAGTAAATTCTGTTATTTATTTCATTTCAATGTCCTCATTGTGGTTTACCAGCACCACCTTGAGGACATTGTTAATAAAATAACGTTCTTTTTTGTCATGGATTAGCAAAAATTCCATTACCTTTGTGCTAGAAAATGGACCGAGGGCATGATAGACAAGGAAACCGTAGATAGAATTCTCGACGCCGCCGACATTGTAGAAGTTGTGAGCGATTTTGTGAGTTTGCGCCGCCGTGGTGCAAACTTCATTGGCTTGTGCCCGTTCCACGACGAGAAAACCCCGTCGTTCTCGGTATCGCCGGCCAAGCAATTTTGCCACTGCTTCGGATGCGGCAAGGGCGGCAGCCCCGTGGGTTTCATCATGGAACATGAGCAGATGTCATATCCCGAGGCACTGCGCTACCTTGCCGGCAAGTATCACATTGAGATTCAAGAAAAGGAACTCACCAGCGAGGAGAAGGCTGCCCAGTCGGAGCGTGAGAGCATGCTGGTGCTCAATGAGTTTGCCGCTCAATATTTCCAGCATCAGCTTTTCAACACCAGTGAGGGCAAAGACATAGGCTTGAGCTATTTCTACGAGCGTGGATTCAACGATGCCACCATCAAGAAGTTTGGCCTGGGTTACTCACCTGAGAACAGTAAAGCCTTCTACACCGCTGCCACAGGCAAGGGGTATAACAAGAAATTCCTCTTCGACACGGGTTTGTGCATCGACGACCATCGTGGAGGCGGCTTTGACCGCTTTCATGGGCGCGTCATGTTCCCCATCATGAACATTGCCGGCAAGGTGATAGCCTTTGGCGGGCGTACACTCAAAAAAACCAAGGAGGTAGCAAAATATTTCAACTCACCCGAGTCGACAGTCTATGTCAAGAATCGCGAGCTTTACGGCCTGTACCAAGCCAAGCGCGCTATCGTCAAGGAAGAGAAATGTTTCCTCGTTGAAGGATACACCGATGTTATCTCAATGCACCAAGCAGGCATTGAGAACGTGGTTGCGTCGAGCGGAACTTCGCTCACCGAGGGGCAGATTCGTGCCATACACCGTTTTACCACCAACGTCACCGTTCTCTACGACGGCGACTCGGCGGGCATCCACGCTTCGCTGCGAGGCATCGACATGCTGCTGGCCGAGGGTCTCAATATAAAAGTGCTGCTCTTGCCCGATGGTGAAGACCCCGACAGCTTTGCCCGCACACACAGTGCCGGCGAGTTCAAGCAATACATTGCCGACAATGAAACCGACTTCATCAGTTTCAAGACCAAGATATTGCTCCAGGGCACCGAGCACGACCCAATCAAGCGCGCGGCTGTGATTGGTGATGTGGTGCGCTCTATCGCCGTCATCCCCGATGCTATAGCACGCTCGGTCTACGCCCGCGAGTGCAGCATCCGGCTCGAGATAAGCGAAGACGTGCTCCTGCGTGAGATTTCAAAGAACATTACCCGCAACAAGGAAGAGGCCTTAAAGCGCAAGCAGCGTGACGATAACCGCGCCTTGCGGCAGCAATCACACCAGGCACCTGCAGCCAACCCACCCGCTCCTTCTTTTAATGATATACCCGGCACTCCCCCACCGCCCGCGGTTGATGTGCCACCGGTGAGCGAGTTGCAACCTGCCGGCACCCCCGAGCCACCCGAGTGGGACGCTCCACCTCCCGTTGATCCATTTCCCGAGCAGCCACAAGCCGCCACGGCAGCAACACATGAGCCACAGCACGACAACACTATCACTCTACCGAGCACCCTCGCCACCAAGCAGTCAATACTTTATCCTGCCGAACTAGGAGTGATGCGCAATGCTGTCAAGTATGGCATGTGCTACCTGTGCGACACCATTGATAACAATGGGAACCAGCACCCCACAACAGTGCTGGAATATATCAACAGCGAGCTCACCCTCGACAACATTATCTTCTACACCCAGGCGTTCAAGGTAACCTTCATTGCCGCCATTGAATGCGTTAACCCTTTTTATCAAGCACTAGCCCGGTGCGAGAGCCAAGAGCGCAGCGTTGCCGAGGCACAATTCAAGCAGGCACTCACCACCATAAACCCCGACGGCATGAACGCCGCCGCCATCGAAAAGCGCGAGAATGAGCTACTCGAAGGCATCAACAAGGAGATGAACCGCAAGATTGATGAGTTTCGCAAGAACTACCTTGAGAAAAAGTTGTGCTCTCATCCCAGCGACCAGGTGCGCAACACCGCATTGATGCTCGTGAGCGAGCGCCACCAGTTGAGCAGAATTTACTCGGCACAGGATATTGAGCACGCCATCGAGAACCACCTCAACACCACCGTGCCACAAGCCATCATGAACCTCAAGAACGCGCTTATCAACTGCCAGATTATTGACGTTCAGCAACAACTGCAGCATGCGCAAGGCGACCGTGCCAAGACCCTGCTTCAGCAATTGCAGCAGCTCTTTGAGACACGAAAAAAAATAGCACGCCTCATAGGCGAGAGAGTTGTTAACCCACTGGTGGGACAAAGCCTGAAAAACAGGGGGAGCAACTAAAAAATTGGGAGGCAACAGCACGAGCGCTGCTGCCTTTTATTAGCCTTGCACAGTTCTCCATTTTTTTGCGCTCTATAAAAAAGGGTATAAAATTTTAGTGTTTTCAGGAAATATAGTAACTTTGCATGATTTTATGGGACGAATATTAGCTATCGACTATGGTCGCAAGCGGTGTGGCATCGCGGTGACCGACGCGCTCAAGATTATTGCAAATGGTCTTGCCACAGTTCCCACTCACCAGCTCATGGACTTCCTTAAGGACTACATGAGCCGCGAGCAGGTGGAACTCATTGTCATGGGCAAGCCCACCCAGCTCAATGGTGAACCCAGCGAGAGCATGCGATACATCACACCATTCCTTAACCGGCTCAAAAAGGAAATGCCGGCCACGCCGGTGGTGATGGTCGACGAGCGCTTCACCTCCACCCTTGCCCACCAGGCAATGCTTGCCGGCGGCATGAAAAAGAGTGACCGCCGCGACAAGGCACGTGTTGACAGCATCGCCGCCAGCATTATTCTTAACGACTATCTACAAAGCAAACAATTTAATCAACAATCATGATTCTACCAATCTATATTTACGGCCAACCTGTGCTTCGCAAAGTTGCCGAACCCATCACCAAGGACTACCCTGGCCTGGATGAACTCATCCAGAACATGAAAGATACAATGTATGACAGCGATGGCATTGGCATCGCCGCTCCACAGGTGGGAGTTAGTGCCCGCATCGTCTACATTGATGTGGATGTGCTTAAAGACAAGTTTCCCGAACTCAAGGACAAGCGCCTGGTGCTCATTAACCCTGAAATAACAGTCGATGAAACCAGCCCCACCGAGACTCGGGAAGAAGGCTGCCTGAGTGTGCCCGGGATTCACGAGAACGTGACTCGCCACACCAAGATTCACATTCACTACTTCGATGAAAACTGGGTGGAACACGATGAGGACATCGACACCTATCTGGCACGCGTCATTCAGCATGAGTGTGACCACCTGGAAGGTCACATGTTCATTGATCACATCTCGGCCATTCGCAAGCAGATGATTCGCAACAAGCTCAACAACATGATTAAGGGCAAAGTGGACTGCGACTACCGCATCAAGGTTTATAAACCCTCGCGCCGCCGCTAAGCCCACGCGCGTAGCATCCCATTCACGCCCGGCGATGAGCATACCATCGCTGTCACTTTAAATAAACGGGATTCAAAACACCGATAAAACCAAATACTGAAATTTATAACCACTAAAGACTTTTCGAATTATATGAGACTGATTATCGAACCCAATTACGAGCAAGTATCAGCGTGGGCTGCCGCCTATGTCGCAGCACGCATCAACCAAGCCACCCCCACTCCCGAGCGCCCATTCGTGCTCGGCTGCCCCACAGGCAGTTCACCACTGGGCATGTACCACAAGCTCATCGAGCTCAACAAGGCCGGCAAGGTTTCGTTCCAAAACGTAATGACATTTAACATGGACGAGTATGTGGGTCTACCCGAGGAGCATCCCGAGAGTTATCACAGCTTCATGTGGAACAACTTCTTCTCGCACATCGACATCAAGCCCGAGAACGTCAACATCCTTAACGGCAATGCCGAAGACCTTGAGCTGGAATGCGCACAATATGAGGAGCGCATCAAGGCAGCCGGCGGCATCGACCTGTTCATGGGTGGCGTGGGTCCCGACGGGCACATCGCCTTTAACGAACCGGGGTCGTCGCTCACTTCGCTCACTCGCATGAAAACCCTCACTCAAGACACCATCATCGCCAATAGCCGCTTTTTTGACGACGACATCAACAAAGTTCCCAAAACAGCACTCACAGTGGGTGTGGGCACAGTGATGGCTGCTCGCGAAGTGATGATTATCGTGAATGGTTACAAGAAGGCTCGTGCTCTGCAGCAGGCTGTGGAAGGCGGTGTGTCGCACATGTGCACACTGAGCGCACTGCAAATGCACCGCAAGGCGATTATCGTGTGTGACGAGGATGCCACCATGGAGCTCAAAGTGGGCACCTACCGCTATTTCAAGGACATCGAGAGCCAACACCTCGACCCCGCGTCAATGATGTGATGAATACACAATAAAACCCATTAATTAAGGACAATTGCCTTGGCTTTATTATGCCTGACAATTGTCCTTTTTCTTTGACTGGTTCTCTCGCAACCGAGAGGGGATGAAAATTAACGGCGGCGACGACTCTTTGGGTTCTTGCCACGATTTCCACCCTTGGCGGCGCGGCCACCGGTCACCTCGCGGCGAGTGCTGTTGCCACGCTGGCCACGCTTCTGGCGGCGCGAAGCCCGTCCACCCTCATATTGGGCCCGCATCTTGTCGATAGAGCTCTCGCGCGACATCCGGGAAGCATAGGTGATTGGAGCCTTGTCGATGCGGTGAGTGCCGGCGGGATTTTCCTTGTCGACGAGCACAAAATCAAGCTGCTTCTTCACCAGGTCGGCGCGTGCCACCTGAATAGTGATAGCATCGCCCAACTGATATCGCTTGCCACGACGCCTGCCACGAATCATGTAGTTCTTCTCGTCAAACTCGTAGAAGTCATCATCAAGATCTCGCACGGCAATCATGCCCTCGCAATGCGTTTCGTTAAGCTCAACGTAAACACCCCACTCGGTCACGCCCGAGATTTTACCTTCGTAGACCTCACCAAGATGAGCCCCCATGAATTCCACCTCTTTATACTTGATTGATGCTCGTTCGGCATTGGCGGCCAGTTGTTCCTGGCTGCTCACATGCTTGCAGTCTTCCTCAAGCTTCTCTTGATTGACCGACCGCGCACCCTTGGTGGCATACTTGTCGAGCAGGCGGTGTACCATCACGTCGGGGTAACGGCGAATGGGTGAAGTAAAGTGAGTGTAATAGTCGAAGGCCAAGCCGTAGTGTCCCACGTTCTCGCTGGAATAAATCGCCTTAGCTTGCGACTTGATGGCCAGCAGCGAAATCAGTTCTTCCTCGGGCTTTCCCTTAATATCGGTCAGCAACTTGTTAATATTGCGATTCACCTCACGAGGCGTGCCTGTGAGCTTCACTTTGTGACCAAAGTGGGCCGCTATGTCGGCAACATTGTTGAGTTTCTCACGGTCGGGCTCCTCGTGGATGCGATAGACAAAGGCCTTTGCTTTCTTGCTTGCCGGCACCTTGCCAACGTGAGCGGCCACAGTGCGGTTAGCGAGCAGCATGAACTCCTCGATGAGTTGGTTGGCTTCTTTAGAGACGTGCAAGTGCACTGCCGTGGGAGTACCATTCTCGTCGATGTCGAAATATTTTTCCTCTCGATTGAATTCAACGGCACCCTCGGCAAAGCGCTGGCGGCGCAACTTTTGGGCCAAGTCGTTGAAAACAAGAATTTCCTGAGCGAGTTCGCCCTCACCCTTCTCTATTATTTCCTGCGCCTCTTCATAGCAGAAGCGACGGTCGCTGTTGATAACCGTGTGACAGATTTTATACTTGTGCACCTTGGCGTTATCGTCCATCTCAAAGACAACCGAGTGACACAACTTGTCCTCGCCGGCACGCAACGAGCAGATGTAGTTACACAAGCGCTCGGGCAACATGGGCACGGTGCGGTCAACGAGATAAACCGAAGTGGCGCGCTCATAGGCTTCCTTATCAATCACCGAACCCGGCTTGACGTAGTGAGTCACATCGGCGATGTGAACACCTATCTCCCAACGGCCGTTAGGCAGCTTTGCTATTGACAGCGCGTCGTCAAAGTCCTTGGCATCGGCAGGGTCGATAGTGAAAGTTGTAACCTGCCGCATATCACGGCGACGAGCAATTTCCTCATCGGTTATGCCGGGCTCAAGTTTATTGGCAACACGTTCCACATTTTCAGGGTAGCGGTAGGGCAATCCAAACTCTGCCAGGATGGCGTGAATCTCGGCATTGTTCTCGCCGGCCTTTCCCAGCACGTCGACCACCTCGCCAATGGGGCTATTGGACCCCTCGGGCCACTCGATGATGCGTGCCACCACTTTGTCGCCTGTAACGCCACCGCCCAGCTTGTCGAGCGGGATGAAAATGTCGGTAGCCAGAAACTTGCTGTCGATAGCAAGATGAGCAAAGTATTTCTTCACATTGAGCGTTCCAATGAACACCTGCTCCTTGCGCTCCACAATCTTGATGACCTCGGCCTCGGGCTCAAAACCCATGCGAGCGGCGCTGATGTGCACCATCACCTTGTCGCCGTTAAGGGCGTGCATCGAGTTGCGCTCGGCAACCATGATGGGAGTGGAGTCGTCACCTTCCAAAATCACGCTGTTCTTGCCATTACTGCGACGGACAAAAACACCGGCGGCAACATTGTTGCGCTGAGCCGCACGAAACTTACCAGGAGCAATCTCATTGATGAAGCCATCGACCGAGAGTTGTTCCAAAATCTCAACTATGAGCGCGCGCTGCTTGGGACTCTTTGCTCCCACCTGCGCACTCACCTGCTTGTAGTTGAACGCCGCCTCATCATGAGTGTTGAAGAAATTAATCACCCTGTCGTGAAGCTCGCGACGCTCTATCTTGAACGAATTTAATTTATCTCTCTTTGCCATAAAATAAATGGGTATAAATTCAATTATGCAAATTTAGATAAAAATATCGAGAAATAAAAAAACTAATGAACCGAGAAAGCAAAAAGTCCGTTGACACCCCAAAATCAATTCATCATGCCAGCCAATCAAAATAAGATAATCAATTGTAATCAATCAAGTAAAACTCAATGCTGAAAAAGATGTTGTTGAGTGAATTTGGGTTAAAATGTTGAAAAGTGTTTAAAAAGGAGGAAATAAATGGAATGAAAGGGGGTTATGTGATTAATTATATTTAATTTTGCACCAATTTTTGATAGAAACAAGAGAGATAAGTTTAAAACATTTACTGTTGCTAATCTTTTTAAAAAACGTAACAAACAAGCATGTTAGGAAAAACTAACGTAAAATTCCGTCAGAGCATTGTTGTTCGCTTTTCGGGCGACTCTGGCGACGGTATGCAATTGGCCGGCAACATCTTCTCAAGCGTGTCGGCCGAGATGGGAGATATCATTTCCACCTTCCCCGACTATCCTGCCGAGGTGCGAGCTCCACAAGGCTCGTTGAGTGGCGTGAGTGGTTTTCAAGTTCACATTGGCCATGGCGTTCACACCCCCGGCGATGAGTGTGACGTGTTGGTTGCGATGAATCCTGCAGCCTTGAAGCAGAACGTGAAGTTCTTGAACAAGAATGGTGTTGCAATTGTCGATATCGACTCGTTCAAGGACATCGACCTCAAGAAGGCCGAATTCAAGACCGACGACCCCTACAAGGAGATTGGGTTGAAAACCCAGATTGTGGAAGTGCCCATGACCACGATGGTGAAAGCCGCTCTCGAAGACATCGGCATGGACTTCAAGTCGCAGATGAAGTGCCGCAACATGTTTGCGCTGGGCTTGATTTGCTGGTTGTTCAACATGCCATTGGCAAGCGCCCGCCGCTTCTTGCAGCACAAGTTCGGCAACAAGCCGGCTGTGTATGAAGCCAACTGCAAGGTGCTGGAAGGTGGTCACGACTACGGCCACAATATCCATGCCTCGGTATCAAAATACCGCATCGAGACCGAAGACATGCGCCCCGGCATCTATGTTGACGTCAATGGCAACAAGGCCACCGCTTGGGGCCTTATTCTTGCCAGCGAGAAAAGTGGTCGCCCACTTTACTTGGGCAGCTACCCCATTACCCCTGCAACCGACATTCTTCACGAGCTTGCCAAGCGCCGCGACCTGGGCGTGAAGGCCTGTCAAATGGAAGACGAGATAGCCGGCATTTGCTCGGCAATTGGCGCTGCCTATGCAGGCAGCCTGGCAGTGACCAGCACCAGTGGTCCCGGCCTGTCGCTCAAGAGCGAGGCTATGGGCCTGGCAGTGATGTCGGAGCTTCCACTGGTTATCATCGACGTGCAACGCGGCGGTCCATCGACCGGCATGCCCACCAAGACCGAGCAGACCGATCTGATGCAGGCTCTCTACGGCCGCAGCGGCGAGTGTCCACTGGTGGTTCTAGCAGCACTGTCGCCCACCGACTGCTTCCACATGGCTTTTGAAGCAGCTCGCATAGCCATTGAGCACATGACCCCCGTTATCCTGCTCACCGATGCCTTTATCGCTAACGGCTCGAGTGCGTGGCGCGTGCCCGAACCCGGTGATTATCCCGAAATAAAGCCCAACTTTGTTCCCGAAGAGGAAGAACAATCTTGGCATGCCTACAGCCGCAACAAGGAGATGGTTCGCTACTGGTCATTCCCCGGCGTACCCGGCAAGATGCACCGTGTGGGCGGACTGGAGCGCGACTACGACACCGGCGTGATTTCCAACAGTCCCGACAACCACGAGCGAATGGTCAAGACCCGCGCGCTAAAGATAGCCAACGTCGCTAACCACATTCCCGCGCTCGAGGTAAAAAGCGAGAACAAAGACTGCGACACCATTATAGTGGGCTGGGGTGGCACCTATGGCCACATCTACACAGCCTTTGAACACTTGAACAAGGCAGGTAAGAAGATTGACTTCGCACAGTTCCAGTACATCAATCCACTGCCTCTTAACACTCGCGAGGTGCTGAGCCGCTACAAGACAGTGATTGTTGCCGAGCTGAACAACGGGCAATTTGCTACCTACTTGCAGAGCCAAATTCCGGAGCTTAACATCAAGCGTATCAACAAGGTTCAGGGCCAGCCCTTCCTTGTCAACGAGATTGAAGAAGGTGTAATTAAAATTATGGAGGGCAAATAATCATGGCAGAGAATATGTATCAACAGTTTGAACCTAAAGATTTCAAAAACGACATAGCAGTGCGCTGGTGCCCCGGTTGTGGCGACCATGCCATCCTCAACGTGCTTCACAAGGCAATGGCCGAGCTGGGCATTCCACCCCACATGACAGCAGTGGTGTCGGGCATTGGTTGTAGCTCACGCCTGCCCTACTACATGAACACCTATGGTTTCCACACCATTCATGGCCGTGGTGGAGCTATCGCCACCGGCGTGAAGGTTGCCAACCCACAGCTCACCGTGTGGCAAATTTCGGGCGATGGCGATTGCCTTGCCATTGGCGGTAACCACTTCATCCATGAGGTGCGTCGCAATGTCGACCTGAATCTATTATTGCTCAACAACAAGATTTACGGCCTCACCAAGGGCCAGTTCAGTCCCACCAGCGACCGCGGTTGCGTGTCGAAGTCGTCGCCCTATGGCACTACCGAGGACCCGTTCATTCCCGCCGAGCTAGTGTTTGGCGCCCGTGGCACATTCTTTGCCCGTGGCATTGACGTGGAGCTCAAGATCAATCAGGAAATTATGGTTGAGGCAGCTCGCCACAAGGGCTGCTCGGTGGTAGAGATTTTGCAAAACTGCATGATCTTTAACAACGGCATCCACAATCACATCACCGACAAGGCTGTGCGTGCCAACCGCACCATCCACCTGGTTCACGGCGAGAAGATGCTCTTCGGCAAAAATCGCGACATGGGTATCGTGCAAGACGGCTTCGGCCTTAAGGCTGTTCGCCTCGACGATGGCGAGTACACCATTGATGATGTACTCATTCATGACGCCCACTGCCAGGACAACTTCCTGCATCAGCAACTCGCCATGATGGACGGCACCAATCTGCCTGTGGCTCTGGGTGTGATTCGCGACGTTGACGCACCGAGCTATGAAACCGATGTCACCGTACAGATGCGCAAGATTCAGTCAAAGCACCGCTTCAAGAACCTGCGCGATATGATTCTTGCCGGCGACACTTGGGAACGCAAGTAATAGAGTGTCACATTTACCGCATGTGAGTGTGAGATATTAACGACATCAGTCACCATTATAACAGCAGCGAGCTCCTAAGTCGGGGGGCTCGCTGCTTTATTCTATAAGAACAAATAGCATGTTAATAGAAGCGCTCATTGAGGTCGGTCATAATCTCGGGAATCCTGATGCCCTGAGGACAATGGCGCAGGCACTCGCCGCAGGTGAGGCAGTCGGCTGGAGTGCTCATTGAGTCGATGGCATCGAGCTTGGCCTTGATGCCATTAGTTCCATCAACCTTAAACTTGTTGTACACCTTGAGAAACTCGGGAATGTTAATTCCCATGGGGCACTCGTCGCAACAATAACGGCAAGCGGTGCATGGCACCTGCACTTGCCGCTTAAATGCCGCACATGCCTTGAACAGCACATCCCTGTCCTCGTGAGTGAACTCATAATCATCGCTGAAGGTTGCCAAATTGTCCTGCACTTGCTCCATGCGGCTCATTCCACTCAAGACAGTTTGCACCTGTGGCAGGCTGAGCACAAAGCGCATGGCCCATGAAGCAATCGACCAGTCGGGATGAGCCTCATGAAGAATTGCCTCGGCCTCGGGGTTAAGACTTGAAAGCCTGCCACCGCGCACCGGTTCCATCACCATGATTGGAATATCGCGCTCCTCAAGAATCTTATACTCCTGTTGTGTGGCTGAATAGAGCCAGTCGAAATAGTTGAGCTGCAACTGTGCAAAATCCCACTTGTGATGATTGGCAAACCATCGCAGAGACTCAAGCCCTGAGTGACACGAGAAGCCCAGATAGCGAATGCGTCCCTGGCGCTGCTGCTCGAGCAGGAAGTCGACTCCGCCCTCATCGACGTAGCGATGCACATTGGAATCGGTGATGCAGTGAATGAGGTAGAAGTCGAAATAATCGGTCTTGAGTTTCTCCTGCTGCATGGCAAACACCTTCCTGTAATCGCTGTCGAAGTCGATATTAAACTTTGTGGCAAGACAGTAGCTTTGACGCGGATATTGCGGCAGCACCTCACCCAAGAAGGCCTCGCTGTCGCCACTGTGATACATGAATGCTGTGTCGTAGTAGTTCACGCCGGCTTTCATAGCCACATCAATCATCTCAGCAGCCTTTACACGATCGATGCGCCCGTCTTTCTCGGGCAATCGCATGTTGCCGAATCCAAGCCTTGAGAGACCGATGCCATTAAAATCCTTGTACCTCATTTCTTAAGCAAGTAACGCAACACCACATATCCACCTGCAATCTGCAACAAGCATCCGGGCCATCCCAAGATAATGTCTTGAGTAGCCTTAGCGATTGAGCCTGTCATCGCCCACTCGGCAACCGAGCCAATCAGTTGATAGGCAATCACAGCAAGCGCAACGGTGAGCACAGTCACCTTGTTGGTTTTCTTGGCAATGAGCGCCGCCGCGATGGCGAGAGTGACGCTCTTGATGAGAATAATAGGCAGCACCGCTGCTGCAGGCATGCCAAAGAGTGCGCTATTAACCACCGGCGAAAGCACAGCAGTGGTAAGACCCACAGTGAAACCATATTTATAGGCAGCCACAAGAGTAAAAAAATAGATGGGCAGGAAAATGAAGCCGCCCTGTGGAATCAAGTGACACAATTGTGGCAAAGCAATGTTGCCAACAATAAACAATGCCGCAACGAGATAGGTTTTCACCTGGCTGCAGCTCAGCTGGTATAACGCTACGCTAGAATTGGTTGATTTCATTTTGATATAGATTTAGTTAGAAATAATCTTATTTTATCCATGGCCTCGGCGGGGTTGGAAATGCTTGCTGTGAGTTGTTCAATGGGGCAAATTCCGGTGCCGGTGCGGTTGATGATATTGGGAACAAGGCGGTCGCAACCGGCATCAATGCCGGCATCTCTAAGCACCTCGCGGGCAGGCTCACTCATGATAGAGGCAAAGACCCGAGTCACCCCTGCCTTGACCAGCAGCAATGCTGCCCCACGGCCAATGACGCGGTCGGCGACAAGTCCTCGCTCAAGGAAATGAGGAAACTTGTCGACCAGGTTGAACAAGTCGGCAACACCCGGGTTCCTGAATTCCACAATTTCTCCCCTGCTTGAGCAGGCGATGCCCCTCACGGCATCATCGCTCGCGATCATCACTTTCAGGTCGCTGATTGTCATGGATGTTTTCACGTTGTAAAGTTACAAAAAAAATGAAACACCCGGCTCATTTATCAATATTTTTATCGACCATTTCAATAAAACATGAAAAATGACGCATCGCCGGCACCCCCAAAGTTGACACAGTGTGATTATTCCATTTTGGGGCATTGATGGACTATTTTACCACTAACAGCGTGATAAATGGCTATTTTAAAGAATTTTTAGCCAATATACTTTGCCGTATCGTCGATTTTTCGCAACTTTGCAAGTTAAATTAAAATCGCAATTATTCTATTCTAAAAAATGAGGATAAAAGTAGAAGAACTGGCAGCCCTGGTGCATGGCACCGTTGAGGGCGACGGTAAAGCTTATATAAACAACTACGCAAAGATTGAAGAAGCCAGTGATGGCTGTCTCACATTCCTAGCCAACCCCAAATACACTCACTTCATCTACACCACTCAAGCAACCGCAGTGCTTGTGAGAAACGACTTTGTTCCCGAGCAACCGGTCAAGGCCACGATGATTAGAGTGGAAGACCCCTATGAGACGCTTGCCCACCTGCTCAACATGGTGAGCGCTCAAGCTCCCGAGAAAAAAGGCATTGAGCAGCCTGTATTCACAGGTGAGGGAACTCAAGTGCCAGTCGATGCCTACATTGGTGCCTTTGCCTACATTGGTGCCAACGTGACAATGGGCAAGAATGTGAAAATTTATCCTCAAGTCTACGTTGGCGACAACGTGACACTGGGCGATGACGTAATACTCTATCCCGGCGTTAAAGTGTATCACGGTTGCAAGATTGGCAACCGCTGCATTGTGCATGCAGGAAGCGTGATAGGCGGCGACGGCTTTGGCTTTGCACCCAAAGGAGATGGTACCTATGAGAAGATTGCGCAAATTGGCATCGTCGTTCTTGAGGACGACGTCGAGATTGGATCCAACACCACTATCGACCGCGCAACAATGGGTGCAACAGTTATCAAGCGCGGCGTCAAGCTCGACAACCTCATCCAGATTGCCCACAACGTGGAGATTGGCGAGAGCACAGTGATGGCTGCACAAGTGGGCGTTGCTGGCTCCACCAAGATTGGCAAGCACAACATGGTGGGAGGTCAAGTGGGCTTCTCGGGCCACATCACCGTGGGCGACAACAACGGCATTGGCGCCCAGTCGGGCATTCCCAACAGCGTGGGCAGCAACCAGCGCATCCTTGGCACTCCCGGCATCAACGCTCTCGACTTCGCCCGCCAAAACGTTTACTTCAAGCGTCTCCCCGAGATGATGAGCGACATCAAGGCTTTGAAAAAAGATATTCAAGAACTGAAAAAAGAGAAATAACAACACACACTCATAAAAAATGAAACAGAACACACTGAAGGCTCCATTCAGCGTTGCTGGCAAAGGTTTACACACAGGGATAGACGTGGAAGCCACATTCAATCCAGCTCCCGAGAACACAGGCTACGTTTTCAAGCGCATCGACCTTGAAGGAGCTCCAACCATCGAAGCTCTCGCCGAGAATGTTGTAGCTACCAATCGCGGCACTGTTGTCGCCAACCGCAGCAACAAGGAGGTGAAAGTATCAACCATCGAGCATGCCTTGGCTGCCCTCTATGCCGCCGGCATCGACAATTGCCTGATTGAACTCAACGCTCCCGAGTTGCCTATACTAGATGGTAGTGCAATAGAATACTGCAACAAAATTGAAGAAGCCGGCATTGCCGAGCAAGCCGCCGAGAAAGAATTCTATGTGGTTAAGCATCGCATCAAAGTTGTTGACGAGACCACAGGCTCATCACTCATTGTACTTCCCGACGACGATTTCTCAATCGACACCATGATTGAGTTTGACTCCCCGGTGCTTTCCAATCAGTTCGCCTCTCTCAATTCCATCAAGGATTTCAAGAAAGAGATTGCCGGTAGCCGCACGTTTGTCTTTGTTCGTGAGATTTTGCCTCTGGTAGAGAATAATCTCATCAAGGGCGGTGACCTTGACAACGCCATTGTTATCTATGACAAGCCTATGAGCCAAGACGAGCTCAACAAGATTGCCGACGTGGCAGGCGTTGAACGTCGCCAGGCCGACAAGTTGGGCTATCTCAACAATAAGCCACTGGATTACCCCAACGAGCCCGCACGCCACAAGTTGCTTGACGTGATGGGCGACTTGGCCTTGATAGGACGTCCTCTAAAGGGTCGCATCGTGGCTACACGTCCCGGTCACACTATCAACACCAAGCTCTCCAACCAGATTCGCAAAGAATTGCGCTACCAGAACGTTCAGGCTCCTGTATATAATCCCAATGACGCGCCGATAATGGACATCAACCGCATCAGGGAACTGCTGCCACACCGCTACCCCATGCAGCTCGTCGATAAGGTTATTGAAATGAGCGACAGCTACATCGTGGGCGTGAAGAACGTCACCAGCAATGAACCCTTCTTCCAAGGTCACTTCCCCGAGGAGCCTGTAATGCCGGGCGTGCTTCAAATCGAAGCGATGGCACAAGTGGGCGGCCTGCTGGTGCTCAGCAGCGTTGATGAGCCAGAGCGCTATTCCACCTACTTCATGAAGATTGATAACGTGAAGTTCCGCCAGAAGGTGGTGCCAGGCGACACTCTCATCTTCCACATTTCATTCATGACCCCCTTGCGCCGTGGTTGCGCTGTGATGAAGGGTTATGCCTTTGTTGGGGAGAAGATAGTGAGTGAAGTTGAATTCATGGCTCAGATTGTTAAGAACAAATAAAAACTCAAGTAAACCTATAGAAGAAAATGAGCAACATTTCACCATTAGCATGCATTAATGAGAACGCCAAGATTGGCGATAACGTGAAAATCGGTCCTTTTGTTAATATTGAAGACAATGTTGAGATAGGCGACGAGTGCATCATCGACAGCAACGCTGTTATTCACTCGGGCGCACGCATCGGCAAGAAGTGCCACATTCACTCGGGCGCTGTGATTAGCGACATACCTCAGGATCTCAAATTCCAAGGTGAAGACAGTGTGGTAATAATTGGCGACAACACCAGCATTCGTGAGTTTGTCACCATTCATCGCGGCACAGCCTCAAAGGGCAAAACCGTGATAGGCAACAACTGTCTCATCATGGCCTATTGCCATGTGGCTCACGATTGCGTGATAGGCAACAACGTGATAATGTCAAACACCGTTCAGCTTGCCGGTGAGGTCGTAGTGGGCGACTGGGCAGTGCTTGGAGGCGGCGCGCTGGTTCACCAGTTTACTCACATTGGCGAGCACGTGATGCTTCAAGGCGGCACTCTAACCAACAAAGACCTGCCTCCCTACATCATGGCCGGCCGCTATCCAATGAGCTATGAACGCGTCAACTCGATTGGCCTCCATCGCCGTGGCTTCAGCGACACCCAAATCAATCACATTCAAGATGTTTATCGCATGCTATACATGTCGGGGCTTAACACTCGCGACGCTTTGGCCAAAATCGTTGCCGAGATTCCTCAGACTCCCGAGCGCGATGCCATCGTCGACTTTGTGAAGAACTCCAAGCGTGGCATTGTGAGAATGGGAATATAAAAGCGCCAAAGTTGCGAATTCCTAATTGACAACCAATAAAAACAAAGAAGAGTGGCTAGCCACTCTTCTTTGTTTTTTAATCCCTGCCATCATGCTATAGTTCATCCAGCTTGGTGTTGCCCGTGACGTAGTAGATGCGGCTGAGTATTTTCTTTACATCCTCGTTGCGCGGCATCAGCTTGTGAGCTTTCTCAAGATAGGGCGTGGCCTCTTGATATAAAGCCATTGCCTGTGGTGAGCGATGGTCGTCACCACCGATTGCCTTGCTATAAAGTGCATTTCCCAAGTCAAAAAGCGCCATAGGCAAGTCGGGGTCTAGCTCCACTGCTTTGCGATAATAAGGGAGCGCCGCGTCATGACCCTGTTGCGTGTCGATGAGGCGTCCTTTTAGGTCGTAATACTCAGCAACCGTAGAGTCGGTCTTCAACACCTCATCAAGGAGCGCGCCGGCCTCGTCATAGTTCTTTGACTTGAGATAATGATTAATCAAAATGCGCACATATCTCGGGTCTTTGGCACCCAGACGGTCGTGGGCTTCATGAGCCACACTCACAAGGTAGATTGTGTCCTGCACCTTCATCAGCGCATCAATCCATGCGTCGTAGAGGCGTTTTTTACGGTAGTCGTAGTTGCGCGCGTCGGCAAGCATTTCCACTGCCTTATCATACTCCTTATTCTGATAGGCCGCCATGCCTTGAAAAAAACGGTTATAGCCAATCACCGAGTCGGGCTCAATAATTTTCTTTTTCCTGGCCCAACTGCTACGCGCGGTGTTATGATAAATTTCCCAAGCCTTGTAGGCACTGGCCCAATCGCCCGCCAAATAGAAGTCGCCCGCCACCGCGCTATAATCGACGAGATGGTCAACCACGCGATTCATGATGTCATGCGAATACTTCGTTTTGAATTTCCTTTTCCCGGTTTTCTTGTCGATAACAGGATTGCCGCGCTTGTCGGTAGAGAAAACCGTGTCCTTGGCAAGCGCCTGCTGAAACTTATCATATCCGTCGATTAGTGCCTTCCCGGCATCGGTCGACTTAATGTTTTCACCAGCAGCCCTGTTGTTCATCATTTTATCGTAAATTAAATACTGAATTTTTCCAGCTACCCACCAAGGCTCAGCTTTAGAGCCTGTAGACTCATTCTCAAGAACCTTGTTGATTTTCTTGAGAGAGTTCTTGTAATTATCTACAGTGAGCGACATGCCGCTTATCTCTTTCTTCACCTCATCAACGAGGCGCTGCTGTGCATTAGCGGCAAAACAAAATGACGAAACCAAAATAATGGCTGCAAATATTTTTCTCATCTCTTAAAAAATGGTCAAACGCTGTGCACAACATTCACCAGTGAATAGGTCATGCACAGCGTTATAATTAAAATTGTGCTAAAAAATTACTTGAGCATGTCGAGCTTGTAGTCGATGTCCTCGATGTAGCGAGTGTACTTCGACTCGTTCTTCTCATCAAGAGCCTTAGCCTTCTCAAAGAGAGGCTTAGCCTCGCGGAATAATGGGCTAATGATTGGAGCAAGCTCCTTGTTGGTCTTACTGGAGTTGTCGTTAGCAATCTTTACAGCTTTCTCGTAGATTACGCGGCCATAGTTGAAGAAAGCGTCGGCATTCTTTGGGTCGAGCTCAGTAGCCTTCTTGTAAACAGGCTCGGCTGCCTCAAAACCGTCTTTCATCTCAACAACGAAGCCCTTGGCGTTCTGGAGAAAACCATTACTAGGATCACCGGCGATGATGTTGTCGATGTACTGGTTGGCCTCGGCAAACTTGTTGTCGTTGCAGAATGAGTTAACCTTTTGTGCCACACAGTCGTTCATGAAGTCAGAAACCTTGAGATCGCCATTCTGAGTGTAACCACCGTTGAGCGCGCTCTTGAAAGCAGAGTAGGCAGCATCGTAGTCCTTCATGAAATAGGCTGAATAACCCTCGAAGAAAGCAATTTCACTAACCATCTCGGGGTCGGGCTTAAGACTAGCGGCAAATGGTGCGTTAACCAAAGTGCGATAATAGTTGAATGCCTTGAAAGCCATGGGGAAATCTTGAGCCTGAATGCCCGAGTTACCCACGCCCACCACGTCGTTGATGTGAGAAGTGAGCAATGGCACGATGTCCTTAGAATACTTAGTCTTGAACTTGGGCTTACCGGTCTTCTTGTCCATCTTTACCGACCCGTCCTTGTTCTTCTCAATCACTGTGTCGAGAGGCAGAGCCTTTTGCAGCAGTTCAAAACCTTTCATCAATGCAGTAGCACGCTCGGTAGCCGTAGCATCGGGAGCGTCTTCTTTCTGCTGATGAGCGAGGACATACTCTCCATAGAGTTTGTCATACTTTTCAAACTCGGCCTTACCAGCCTTGTAGAGTTCCTCGGCTGTTTGGGCATTTGCTCCCATCACCATGAGTGATGCGCAAGCAACTAAGAAATAAAACTTTTTCATAATTCAATAATTGTTTATTGTTAGTAATTCAGTTTGGTTACAAGTTAATTGTCCAAGTCGTTGAAAGGCAAAGTGCCTTCTTGGTCATAAGACTTGTTATCATCGTTTTCGTTTAATTGAGAGTCATTATTTTCGTTGATTTCTTGCGACTGCTGTGCGAACTCAATATTTTGCTGCAGTCCTTCGCCCTCGGGGATGTATTCCTCAATTTTCTCGGGCTCGGAATCAACCTTGCAAACCGATGCAATCTCATCGTTCTTCTTCTCAAGATTAATGAGTCGCACACCCTGAGTGTTGCGTCCCATCACTCGCAGGTCGGCAACCTTCAGGCGAATAGTGATGCCCGACTTGTTGATAATGACGATGTCATTGCTGTCGTTCACGTTGCGAATCGAGATGAGGCGTCCTGTCTTCTCGGTAATGTTTATAGTTTTCACGCCCTTGGCACCACGATTTGTAACACGATAATCATCTAGTTTCGAGCGCTTGCCCATACCCTGCTCCGATAGAACGAGTACATCGTCGTTGGCGCTGGATCGCATGCAAATCATGCCCACAACCTCATCATCACCGCCATCGAGCGTCATGCCGCGCACACCTGTAGCTGTGCGTCCCATGGGCCTGATTGTAGTTTCCGAGAATCGTATTGCACGACCGTTGCGGTTGGCCATAACAATCTCGCTGTCGCCCTCGGTGAGCACGGCTCCAATGAGCTGATCGTCCTCACGAATGTTGAGAGCGTTGACACCATTGGTGCGTGGACGTGAGAATTCCGATAGGCGTGTGCGCTTAACCACACCATTCTTGGTGCCAAACACGATGAAGTGATTTTGGTTATATTCGGGGTCCTTGAGTTTAGTGGCACGAATGAAGGCATAGATGCGATTCTCGGGGCCAATGTTAAGCAGGTTTTGAATGGCACGTCCCTTAGAATTCTTGGCGCCCTCGGGAATCTCAAACACACGCAGCCAGTAGCAACGGCCTAGTGCAGTGAAGAAGAGCATATAGTTGTGGTTGGTGGCCTCATAGATATACTCAATGAAATCCTCATCGCGTGTCGCACTACCCTTAGCACCCACGCCACCGCGGTTTTGAGTGCGATACTCGCTGAGCGGTGTGCGCTTTATGTATCCAAAGTGCGAGATGGTAATAATCATTGGGTCGTCGGGGAAGAAGTCCTCGGCGTTCATCTCCTCGGCTGCATATTCTATTTGAGTGCGGCGCTCGTCGCCAAACTTATCGCGCACCTCAATCAACTCATCCTCAATCACCTTGCGGCACACGTCGGGATTGGTCAATATTTCTTCCAGATGCTCAATAGTCTTCAACAGCTCCTCCAACTCGGCGTGAAGCTTGTCTTGTTCAAGATTGGTGAGCTGTCGCAGACGCATCTCAACGATAGCGCGGGTCTGCAAATCATCGAGGTTGAATCGTTCACCCAAGCGCTGGCGAGCCTCGTCAGTGGTCTTGCTGCTGCGAATGATGTGGATAACCTCATCAATGTTGTCGCTGGCAATAATCAAGCCCTCGAGAATGTGAGCACGTTCCTTAGCTTTCTTGAGTTCAAACTCAGTGCGGCGAATCACCACCTCGTGGCGATGCTCCAGGAAGTATTGCAGCATTTGCTTGAGGTTCACCGTCTGCGGACGTCCCTTTACCAAGCAAACGTTATTTACACTGAACGACGACTGCATCTCGGTCATCTTGTAAAGCTTGTTGAGCAGGACGTTGGCATTAAAGTCCTTTTTCACATCGATGACAATGCGCATACCGTGGCGGTCGCTCTCATCGTTGATGTTGGAAATACCGTCGATGCGCTTGTCCTCAACCAGCGAAGCAATATTCTCAATGAGCTCACGCTTGTTCACGTTGTAGGGAATCTCGGTAACGACAATCTTGTCGTGGCCATTGTGAGTCTCAATCTCGGCCTTAGAGCGAATGACAATGCGTCCTTTACCGGTCTCAAATGCGTCGCGCACACCTTGATAACCATGAATGATACCACCAGTCGGGAAGTCGGGAGCGATGATGTGCTTCATCAACCCGTCGGTGTCGATGTCGGGGTTCTCAAGCATTGCGAGGCAAGCGTTGATAGCCTCGGTGAGGTTGTGCGGAGCCATGTTGGTGGCCATACCCACAGCAATACCCGATGCACCATTCACGAGCAAGTTAGGGAAGCGAGTGGGCAGCACTTCGGGCTCATCGAGAGTGTTGTCGAAGTTAGGTACGAAGTTAACGGTATCCTTGTCCATGTCGCGCATCATCTCCTCGCCCATTTTGCCTAGACGAGCCTCGGTGTAACGCATAGCCGCGGGGCTATCACCGTCAATCGAGCCAAAGTTTCCTTGTCCGTCAACCAGCGGGTAGCGCATAGCCCAGTCTTGAGCCAGTCGCACCATAGCCAGGTAAACCGACGAATCGCCATGGGGGTGATACTTACCAAGCACATCACCCACAATGCGCGCCGATTTCTTGTAGGGAGCATTAGAGAAGTTCCCCAGTTTCTCCATACCGAAGAGCACCCTGCGATGCACAGGCTTGAAGCCATCACGCACATCAGGCAATGCTCTGGAAACGATAACCGACATTGAATAGTCAATGTAGCTGGTTTTCATTTCGTTCTCGATATTGATCTCAATAATTCGATCGTTGTTCATCTCAAAAAATTTAAAATTTCACATCGGCATGCTGCAAATCCAGCGAAAAAATGCCTCAATCCTCACAGGCATGCCACAAATAATTTTAACTATTATTTTTAACCTACAAAGATAATGATTTTACTTGAATTACGCCACATTTTTAGCACATTATTTTAACAATAAAATTGGCATGGAAATTGCATTTAAGATTATTTAGATTTTTCACGCCTCGGCACGAGTGCGGCATCAATATTTTTTACTAATTTTGCTGCCCACTAAGCCGACATGAAATAATCATCACGCAAAGAGAGTTTATTAATGATTAATCATTTTTCAGAATTCTACACGATACAACATAATGAATATTAAACCAATTGAAACGCTTAGTCGAGCCGAGCTTCAGGCCCTAGCCCAACTCGATGTAACCCCCATTGTCGATGGTGTGGACTTCGCCAGCGATGAAGAAGATGAGGACATGGATGACGGCATGGGTGGAGGCAATCAGGCATCGGCTGGCGCTGGTGCCGAAAAGCGCACACAACGACGAAATGTCACAAAAAATGACAATGCGACACCCACCATCAACAAGTATGGCAAGGACATCACTCGCCAAGCCGCCAATCACGAGCTCGACCCGGTTGTGGGTCGTGAGCGTGAGATTGAACGCATAGCCCAAATTCTGAGCCGCCGCAAGAAGAACAACCCCGTGCTCATTGGCGAACCAGGAGTGGGCAAGTCGGCGATTGTTGAAGGGCTGGCACAGCGCATCGTTGAGCGCAAGGTTGCCCGTGGCCTCATGGAGAAGCGCATAGTGGCACTCGACATGGCATCGGTAGTAGCCGGCACCAAGTATCGAGGCCAGTTTGAGGAGCGCATCAAGGCCATCATCGACGAAGCTTCTAAAAATGACGACGTAATCTTGTTTATCGACGAGATTCACACCATTGTTGGTGCCGGCAACGCCAGCGGGTCGATGGATGCCGCCAACTTGCTCAAGCCTGCCCTTGCCCGTGGCGAAGTGCAGTGCATAGGTGCCACAACCCTCGACGAGTACCGCAAGAACATCGAAAAAGACGGAGCTCTAGAACGCCGCTTCCAGAAGGTGATAGTTGACGCTTCCTCGCCCGAAGAGACACTTGAGATATTAAACAACATCAAGGATGCCTATGAAAAGCATCATGGCGTTAACTATACCGAGGCCGCGCTGCGAGCCTGCGTCACTCTTACCGACCGCTACATCAGCGACCGCGCTTTCCCCGACAAGGCCATCGACGCCCTCGATGAAGCCGGCTCACGAGTTCACATATCAAAAGTCGAGACACCCAAGGAAATCGAAGAGCTTGAGAAACAAATCCTCGAAGCTCAGGAGAACAAGCTAAAGGCTGTCCAGGCACAAAACTTTGAAAGTGCCGCCAACTATCGTGACCGTCAGGAAAAACTCAAGCTTGAATTGGAGGACTTCAAAGCCAAGTGGGAAGCCGAGCTCGACAAGAAACGCGAGTCGGTCGACGAGAACGACATTGCGCAAGTTGTGGCAATGATGACTGGCGTGCCAGTGCAACGAATTGCCCAAAGCGAAGGCATCAGGTTGCTGGGAATGAACGACGAACTCAAGACCAAAATCATAGGCCAGGACGAGGCCATCGACAAAATTGCCAAGGCCATTCGACGCAACCGCGTGGGCTTGAAAGACCCCAATCGCCCCATTGGCTCATTCATGTTTCTTGGTCCAACCGGTGTGGGCAAAACGTTGCTCGCCAAGCGCCTTGCCGAGTTTCTGTTCAACTCGCCCGACGCCTTGATTCGCATCGACATGAGCGAATATATGGAGAAGTTCAACGTGTCGCGCCTTGTGGGTGCGCCTCCAGGTTATGTAGGCTACGAGGAAGGTGGACAGCTGACCGAGAAGGTGCGTCGTCATCCCTACTCGGTAGTGCTTCTTGATGAGATTGAGAAAGCCCATCCCGATGTGTTCAACATGCTACTTCAGGTTCTTGACGAAGGTGCTCTCACCGACAGCTTGGGACGCAAAGTGGATTTCAAGAACACCATCATCATCATGACATCGAACATAGGCACACGCGAGCTTAAAGACTTCGGTGCCGGCGTTGGTTTCAACACACAAGAGCTCACCAAGGAGCGCAGCGACTCGGTGATTCGCAAAGCGCTTAACCGCAGTTTCTCGCCCGAGTTCCTGAACCGCGTTGACGACATCATCACATTCTCAAGCCTTGACCGCGAAGCAATACTCAAGATAATCGACATCGAGCTTGAAATGTTCTACAAGCGCGTGCATGAACTTGGTCACGAACTCATTATCACGCCAGCCGCCAAGAACTTTGTTGCCGAGAAAGGCTTTGACATCCAGTTTGGAGCCCGCCCGCTCAAGCGCGCCATTCAAACCCACATCGAGGACCCGATGTCGGAATTGCTATTGCGCCACGAGGACTTAAGTGGTGCCACCATAACCATCGATGTCAACGATGGAGAGATTGTCGCCTCGATGAGTTAAGGTGACAATATTTCACCATCCCCACAAAATGTCACATCCACACCGGTTGTGGCATTTTTTTTGCATGGTAAAATCACCGGAATAAAACAACATTAAAAAATATAATCATTATGTCAAAAGGTTCAATAGGGGTTACTACCAACAACATTTTCCCCGTTATCAAGAAGTTCTTATACAGCGACCACGAGATTTTCTTGCGTGAGCTGGTTTCAAATGCAGTAGACGCAACTCAAAAGCTAAAAACACTTGCCATTGCCGGTGACTTCAACGAGAGCACCGACGGCCTCAAGGTGACAGTGAGTGTCAACAAGGATGCCGGCACCCTCACCGTGAGTGATAACGGCATTGGCATGACAGCCGAGGATGTGGACAAGTATATCAACCAAATCGCCTTCTCGGGAGCCGAAGAGTTCCTTAACAAATACAAAGACAGCGCCAACGCCATCATCGGCCACTTTGGCCTAGGCTTCTACTCGGCCTTTATGGTAGCCAAGAAGGTTGAGATTCGCACCAAGAGCTATCATCAGGATGCTCCTGCAGTGCTATGGTCGTGCGACGGCTCACCCGAATATGAGATGAGCGAGTGTGACAAGACCAGTCGCGGCACCGATATTGTTCTCTACATTGACGACGAGGAGAAGGAATTCCTGGAGCAATCCCGCATCAACACCCTGCTTAACAAGTATTGCAAATTCTTGCCGGTGCCTGTAGTCTTTGGCAAAGAGCAAGAGTGGAAAGACGGAAAATATGTCGATACCGAGAAAGACAAGGTCATCAACGACATTGAGCCACTGTGGGCACGCAAGCCCAGCGAGCTCAAGGATGAAGACTACATCAAGTTCTATCATGCCATCCAGCCAGCACAAGACGATCCTTTGTTCTGGATTCACTTGAATGTAGACTATCCATTTACCCTCACCGGCATCCTCTACTTCCCCAAGATTAAGAACAACCTCGACATTCGCAAAGACCGCATTCAGCTTTATTGCAACCAAGTGTTTGTCACCGATAGCGTTGAGGGCGTAGTTCCCGAGTTCATGATGCTACTGCAAGGTGTTATCGACAGTCCCGACATTCCGCTTAACGTGTCGCGTTCCTACTTGCAAGCCGACCGCAACGTGAAGAAGATTTCATCCTACATCACCAAGAAGGTTGCCAGTCGCCTTGAGGAAATCGCCAAGACCGACGCCAAGGCCTTTGAGGAGAAATGGAACGACATCAAGATTTTTATTGAATACGGAATGCTCAGCGATGAGAAATTCCAGGAGAGCGCCTCAAAATTCGCCTTACTGCAAAACACCGATGGCAAATTCTTCAAACTTGAGGAATACAAAGAACTCATCAAGACCAACCAGACCGATAAGGACGGCAACCTCGTCTACCTCTACACGACCAACAAGGAGGAGCAATACCCCTACATCAAGGCCGCTCAAGACAAGGGCTACGATGTATTGCTGATGGATGGTCAACTCGACATTCCATTTGTAGGAATGATGGAACAAAAGAATGAGAAAACTCGCTTTGTGCGTGTTGACAGCGATGTTGTCGACAACCTGGTGCGCAAGGAAGATGCCAAGGACAATGAGCTCACCACGCAAGAACGTGAGGTGGCAACAACACTATTCAAATCACAAATTCCCGCTATCGAGAAGAGTGAGTTCATGGTAACTTATGCCCCCATGGCGCCCGAGGCCCAGCCGGTTGTCATTACCCAAAGCGAGTACATGCGTCGCATGAAAGACATGGCAGTGTTCCAGCCAGGCATGAGTTTCTATGGCGAGTTCCCCAATGCCTACAACTTCACGCTCAACACCAATCACCCATTGATTAAGCGCGTGATTAGTGATGCCACAGCGACAGTGGGTGCTGAGCTCAAGCCACTTGACGAAGAACTCACCGCCACCAATGCCGTCATCAAGGCAATCCGTGACCTCGACAAGGACAACAAGGGCGTGCCCGAGGACAAGAAAGAAGATCTCAAGAAAAACGAAGATAAGGCTCAAGCGCTTCGCGACAAGAAGGAAGAAATCGTGGCTCGCTATGCAGCCGGTCAAGACACCGTCAAGCAGCTTATCGACATTGCCTTGTTAGGCAATGGCCTGCTAAAGGGCGAGGCATTGACAGCTTTCTTGAAGCGCTCGGTTGACCTGCTGTGATTTAGATTAAGCAATTTCATTTATTGATAACCCACATGTTACCGGCTCCCATTCCAGCACAGGACGGGAGCTGGTAATGTGTTTATAATTCCAGTGTCAGCAAAAACCAGAGGTCGCCTCCAGCAACAAGATTATAGAGTTCAACCGTGACTTTCACTCAAGGGCGCCTATTTTCAATAGATTGTATCGCTTAACGCCTAGATGTTATATCTAACCGATGGTTTTAACCCAACAATAATGATGAAAAAACAAAAGGCAGGACTCCGTTAAAGTTCTGCCTTTTGCATGATTATCATCGATGGCAATGCCAACATGACAATCAATGAAGCAATTCATTCTCAATCATCTCCACCTCATGGCGGAATTTCTTTTCAATTGACAGGCGCTGCTCAATCTGCTTGCAGGCATGCAAAACTGTGGCATGGTCACGAGAAAGCTTGAGGCCAATGTTGGTTGACGACATTTGAGTCGACTTCTTGGTCAAGTACATTACAAGCTGACGCGCGTCGCTAATTTCACGCTTGCGCGACTTACCATACAGCAACTCCATGTCAAGATTATAGAACCGCGAAACAGTTTCGGCTATCAACTCAAACGATAACTGTTTCTTGTTAACTTTCACACTATTGCCAATCACTGTCTTAGCCAGCTGCAGGTCAATGTCCTGATTGAGCATTGTGGCATGTGCCAGCAAAGCCACCACAATACCTTCAAGGTCGCGCACGCTCTCGGTCACATTCTCGGCAATAAACTCGATAACCTCATCATTTATCGACAATCCATCCTGGGCGGCACGCATTTTGAGTACCTCGCGCCGCAACTCAAGATCGGGTTTATAGAGCTCTACAGTCATTCCCCACTTGAAGCGAGAGATGAGTCGTGGCACCATTCCATCCATTTCGGATGGGCGGCAATCGCTCGACATAATGAGCTGCTTTTGGTTTTGATGCAGATGATTGAAAATGTGGAAGAACGTGTTCTGGGTCTTTGGTTTTCCAGCAAGTTCTTGAATGTCATCAAGAATAAGCACATCAACACTTTGATAGAAGCTGATGAAATCGTTCACCTTGTTCTTGAGCGATGCTGTTGTAAACTGCATCTCAAAGATGCGCGCTGTGGTGTAGAGCACCCGAGTGCGCGGACGCAGTTCCTTAATCCTGATGCCTATAGCTTGGATGAGATGAGTTTTGCCCACTCCAGTAGTTCCGAAAACAAACAACGGGTTGAATGTTTTGCAGTCGGGATCCTCGGCAATGGTCTTGCCAATGCTCACCGCGAGCTTGTTACTCATGCTGGTGCAGTAGTTTTCAAATGTGTATCGCGGATTGAGTTGAGGGTCGATATCATCAAGCTCGACTGGCGCAAATGGGTTAGCCACCTGCTGAGCCTGCTTAGCAACCTTGCTTGATATCTTTGCACTCGAGTTGTCGTGAGCCATGGTCACCGACGAGCTTGGAGTGCCTTCTTTTATATCATAGGTGTAGAACAGTTTCACATTAGGCCCGTAAACCCTGCGCAGTGTAGCGCTGAACAACTGGAAGAAGTTTTCCTCAATTTGCTGAACAAAGTACAGTGATGGCAATTTTAGAGTAAGGTTATTGCCTTCGAATCCAACTGCAACAATGGGCTCGAACCAGGCATTGAACTGCTCTGGGTCGAGATTGTCACGGAGGATCGTCAAGCATTTACTCCACAATTCTATTGTATTCTCTTTGTTCATTTACTTCAATTTGCCTAATAGGCGCTTGTTTTAGCAGTACAAATTTCCAAATATCTTTTAATAAAAAAAAATTGAAAAAAATTTGCATTTTTAAAAACGCTTATAACTACCATGGAAATCAGCATCTTACGCAACTACACCCCTATTGGTGGCTCATAGCAAATGCACACTTCTATTTTTCAACTATTTAGAAAAGTTGTGCATAATCATACTGCTTTGTCGCCGATTGCAAAGGCGGTATTTATGGCATTTTCAAGTGAATTCATTTCACCGTAATGAAGAGCAAAAAAAATGCTTATTTGGAATCATTCCTAATAAGCATTTTATTATCAAAACGCCCGTTTTTAGAAAACTTTGATAGTTATATAGCGCTTTGGGTTAGCTTTTATATCGGTCAAGAGCGAATCAAGGCTCATAACCGCACCATTGGCATTGTCATATAATTGCCTATCATTCAGCAGTAATCCAAGCGATGAGTTATTGTCGTTAAGCTTGGCATTAAGCTCGGCTGTGAGCTGCTTTAGATTAGTGAGCGTGGCATTAAGATCGTTAATGGTAGTCTGCAATTGGTCGGTAGGTATCTCATTAACCTTAGTGTTAAGGGTACTACTCAAGGTTTGGAAATTGCTCATTGTGCCATCAACCTTGCCGCCCACGCCCTTAAACTCGTTAATCATTCCGGGCACACTGGCATTGAGGCTACCCGAGAGCGATGTGAGATTGCCCAGCATCAAGTTAAGGTCGTTGGCACTGGTATTGATTTTACCCACAATATCGTCAAACTGCGATACCGAGTTGTTTAATGCCGGGTTGGAGAGCAGCTTGTTCACGTTGGTGAGGATTTCGTTGACATGGGGCAGGATCTCACTCACTTGCGGCATGACATCCTTACCCACCTTGTCCATGAGCCCGGAATTTATGGCACTGGGAATAGTCGATCCTTTTTTATAATAGGTATTTCCTTGCGCAAGGTTGAGTACCAGCGAAGCTGTGCCCAACAGGTCGCTCGACAGTGTCACCGATGAGCCAACAGGAATCTTCAGTTCATCGTCAAGACTCATCTTGACCTCTATCTCATTAGTTTTGTAGTCATATTGAATGTCCTTGATTAATCCCACCTGGAAACCGTTAACAGTAACCGGTGCCGACACATTAAGTCCATTTACTTTCTCAAACTTTGCCACATAGAAATTGGCTGGTTCAAAGAGATTAATACCCTTGAGGAACTCCAGTCCCCAGTAAAGTAAAGCAATTCCCAGCAATATCACGATGGCTATTATCGCGTTTTTAGAAAATATCGATTTCATCTATCGTAGATTGAGTGATTATAATAAGTTCTAACAATTTACAACGTTTCAAACAACTTGCAAAATTAAGAAAAAAAATTCATCTTGCCCTAGTCCATAAGCACAAATGTGTGGTCAATAACATCTTTTTGCATAAAAATGCCACATTCGCAATTAATCCCAAGCATCAAGATCGCCAGCAATAGAGGGCATAGACCGCTTGTTGAAAGTGGGGTCTTTTATGCCTCGACGCTTCTGGCTGCGGTAGTCATTGAGCAAAGCTATTGCGTACTTGCCTAGCAGCACTATAGCCACCAGGTTGCATAACGTTATTAATGCCATGAACACGTCGCCCAAGCTCCACACCAAGTCAAGGCTTGCCATGGCTCCCATCATCACCATCACTCCACCCGATAGGACGCGAAACGCCTGCAGCACCCAACGCTTGCGCGTGAGGAAAAGAATATTGGCCTCGCCATAATAGTAATTGCCAATAATGCTGCTGAATGCAAAGAACAGAATTGCCGCTGCCAAGAAATATTGCCCTACAGGCCCGATGTGCGATTCAAGGGAATTCTGCGTCAGCACAATACCGGAGTCGCCGGTGCCATAAAGGCCGCTCAGCAGGATGATGAACGCGGTGCATGTGCACACCACAATAGTGTCGGTAAACACACCCAACGATTGTATCAAGCCTTGCTTAACCGGATGTGTGACCGATGCTGTGGCCGCCACATTGGGCGCCGAGCCTTCACCCGCCTCGTTGCTGAAGAGTCCTCGTTTTATTCCCTCACGCATGGTAACACCGATGGCGCCACCAGCCATGGAACCCACACCAAAGGCGTCATCAATAATAAGACGCATCACAGCGGGCACTTGATCGTAGTTCATGACAATTATCACCAAAGCCAGCAAGAAGTAGCCTATCGCCATCAACGGCACAATCACACTGCTGAAACGCGCAATGCGATGAATACCGCCAAACACTATTGCCAACGCCACCACCGTGAGTACAACACCCACAACGACGTGGTCGACACCGAATGCCCGTTCCATGGCACCGGCAATGGTATTGCTTTGAATGGAGTTATAGGAAAGCCCGAAGGTGAGTGTGAGCAAAACAGCAAAAAGCACAGCCATCCAGCGACAATGCAACCCATGCAAGATGTAGTAGGCAGGACCACCAATGAACGACTCGCCATGCCTGCGCTTGAAAAGTTGTGCCAGAGTCGATTCCACAAAGGCCGTAGCGGCACCAATGAGTGCTATAATCCACATCCAGAACACCGACCCGGGGCCACCCACGGCAATAGCAGTGGCAACACCGGCCAAGTTGCCTGTTCCCACACGCGTAGCAAGCGACACCGCAAATGCCTGAAAAGATGAGATGTGATGCTTGTGGTCGTTCTTGGGCACAGCCTCGGTGAGAAGTCGAAACATCTCGGGCAACATTCTGAACTGGACAAAGCGTGAGCGCAGAGTGAAATAGATTCCACAACCGGCAAGTATGAATATCATACTATGGAAGTTCCATCCCCACAGCATCTCTTCAATCTGCTTTAAGGTGGTGTTAAGCCATCCGTCGACCGAGAGGAAACGAGTTATATCATCAAGCATAGCAACCGGGTTTAATCTTGAATTTCGGCACTACTCCCCCACCTTGAAATACTTGTTGTAGATAGCCCTATACTGCGGCATCTTTTTCACTCGTGTAATCCACTTGTTGAAATTGTCGAGCAGTTCCTGGCTGTCCTTGCGCAAAGCCAGTGACTGAAACTGCGAGAAACTGATTGCGGTGGAGATATCGACATTGGGATGAGTAGCAGCCATCTTGCGGGCTATTGACTCGTTGATGACCGCATACTTGATGTCGCCGGTCGAAACCATCAGGAATAGCTGTTCGGGACCATAGATAGAGTCTTGAATCACATGAATCGTGTCGCCAATCTCTCGAGAGAGGCTGATGATGCGGTCGCGCATGGGAGAGCCTTTTACAATGTTGACAGTGTCGCCGGCAAGGTCAAGCTGCGAGTTGATGGCCAGACTACCGTCCTGTGCCCGCCGCTGCACCAGCACCTGGTTGTCGAGATAAAGCGCTTGGGTGAAAAGGTAGCGGGCCTTGTTCTCGCGAGTGACAGGAAACTGTGCCGCCATCACGTCGTAGAGGCCACTCTGCAATCCGTCGAGCGCGACTTTAAGACTCACAATGGGATGATATTTCATCACCACTCCGCAACTATCGGCCAGCAGACGCAGGAAGTCGTAGTTGAAACCGCCCAAAGTGTCGCCATAGGCATAACACGAGAGTGGTGAATACTCTATCGCCACATCAATAGTGTCGCCACCGCTGGCACTGGCTGTGCGACTGTAGGAAGCCACTTTAACATTGTCGCCGCCACAATTGCGTAGCATGACCATAGCTACAATCACCACGGCAAGCAGCGCCAAGTAGAGCCACAATTGCCACGTCTTTATTTTGGAGAATTTCTTGATCATTATACAGTTTATTATTTAGTTCACAAAGTCGACTGAAACACCAATCCTGAAGCAAGCGGGATTGAGCGGATAGTGAGGTATTGAAAAATAGTTATTACCTCCCACAAGGCCCTTGTTGGCGTGGCTATACATCACATAGAAGCGTGCTTTCTTGAGCTTGAAATTAGCATACACATCGGCAATGGCAAAATTACCACAGTCCACCTCGCTCTGGTTGTAAAATGACATTGTGGCGGGATTATAGGTGGGCGCATGATACTTGGTGTAGTAGTTGCAGTCAACACCCACTTGCACATCAAGCACCCTTGCCACCTTGAACTTGAGATACATATTGCTAAAAATCGAGAACTTGGGCAACGGCAACACCTCCTGGCTTGACGATGTTTGGTAAACCACATCGTTGTCCCAGTTAAAGATGCCAAATCCCAAGTGATTACTCAGAGCCATGTGCAACACATGCACTGCGCTAGAGGCTTGCTCGGGCAACGCACTGCTGTTGAAAAAGATGAAATTATTGAGAGTCTCGTATCCCACATTAATCTTAGTGTGAATCCACGGCAACTCAAGTATTCCACCCACGCGGAAACGTTGCTCCTTGGAGAAACTGTTGTCCCACGCATAATGGTTAGAAATAAATTGCCGCAGCAAATAGGGGGCGGTGAGGTTTTTAAAATAACCGTAGGCCTTGAGTTGCACAGTGTCGCCAAAGAGCTTGAAACGTGTGTTCACATTACCCTCAATGTCGATGTCGCCGGCAACATCGCCCAGCACGCCAAACTGCGCTGTGGCCGAGTAGGTCAAGATAGAGCCTCGTTGCTTGGTGAGCTGACCACCCACCCACAGCAGGTTTTGCGTCTTAGTGGCCGGAACACTCACAGGCAGTTCCACTAGCCCCTCGGGCAGCTCGGTGCCGCTCACACTATCGGCAACCTGCTTGTAGCGCCTCAACTCGTGAGTGCCGTAAAGCGCGAAGCCGAATTTCGCGTACTTGTTGAAACCTTCAAGCAGCGAAACACCAAGCGTGTTGCGCAATCGCCAGTAGCTTGTTGCCTCGTCGGTTCCCGTGAGCGAGAGGTAACGGTTCTCGAAGAACGATTCATCCTGCGAGGCATTCTGGTTTAGAAAATTATGCTTTCCATTCTTAAAGTCGAAGGTCCAAATGAATCGTGTCACGGGGATATAGGTTCGGCCAATAATGGTATCGGTCACCGAGTCGCGCTGATAACGATAGTGCCCCACATTGTAGCTGTGATTCATGTAGAACTCCAAGCCCGACAACTTGCTTTGCGCGGCAGAGAGGTTGGTGGGAATACTCTTGTTATCGACCTTTGTCTCACCACCCTGCACTTTGGCCGGGTCGGTAATGTAGAGGTCATTGGTAATGCCGCCATTCTCCTGACCGGTATACTTAAAGCTATTGAAAAAGGTCTGCATCTCATAGCGGTCACCGATGTAGCTTCCGAAAAGACTCCAGCGGAAATTCTTGTCGGCCTGGTAGTTATAGGAGCCCTTAGAGTAGATATAGTCGATAGCACCACCTAGCTGCAATCGTTTGTCGACGTTGCCCGAGAAGAGCACTTGAGTGCGATCTTGATTGCTATACTTGTTACCGCCGGTGTTGTGCGAGATTAATGTCATGGGAATGCGAGTATTGAAGTAATGCTGCGTGGCGACACTTGGCAGCCAGTTTTCAACAGCATCCCTGAAGAAAAACTCGCTTATGGGTTTGCGTTCAAAGAAAATCTGGTTCTGGCCCGAGGCACCGAAGTTGCCAGTTGTCGCCCAAGCATTGCTCACATGCGATGGCACGGCCGCCTTGTGGTAGTTCAGGAACAAGGTGTCGATAGTAGCCTCATAGTGTAGTCCCAGCGGTTCACTGATTTTCCATGCATAGCTAGGCTCCACCTTCACACCCTTAGATTTCTTAACAGGTGCCTTTGCGGTCACCAGTGTGGGCTGCTGAGCATTCATCACCACCACCGGTGCCAGCAACAGCAGTAATATTATGGCGCAATATTTTGTCAATTCGTTCTTCATTGAAGTGCAAAGGTAGCAACTTTAATTAAATAATGGGTTATACACATTAATAAATATAATAATATTTAAGTAAATACAACACTTCACACCACCCGAAAACAGACTTTTCAATGACAATATCGCCTGCTCAAGAGTCACACAGATGCAGACAACTCTCTTTGTCATGACATAACAAAATGAGTTCAAAACATCTTTTTTGCAATTCTATTATTAAAGAATTAAAAAAGATGGTCTAGCGGTCTTAATTTAGTTTAAAATAAGCTAGTTTGGTATTGCTTTTGCAATTTTTCGATGTACTTTTACGTTTGAAATGCAAAAGTTAATTTTAACGATTATAGTTTTAAAACGAACAAAAATTTTAACACATAGGATTATGACAAACACAAAGAAATTAGCATTGATGATGGTTGCAGCCTCGGTATTTGGTTCGGCAACCACTATCCTGGCAACATCGGGAGTAGAGAAAATCAGGAACATATATGTTCAGAGTGAAAGTCAAGCCGCGCAGGTAGAGGATGACGGCATCGTTAAGACTTCGACCCGCACAGTTCCACAGGCATCACGCTATGCCGGCGCCATCGACTTTACCCGTGCAGCCGAGAGCTCAATCAACTCGGTAGTGAGCATCAAGTCGTTTGCCACACCACGCCAGCAGCAGTTCTACGGCGGTGGCGACTTCGACCCGTTTGAATTCTTCTTTGGCCCCGGTTTTGGTGGCCAAGGCAACTCGCAGCGCCGCCAGCAGCAACAGCAGCAATCTAAGCAGGAACCACAGCCCAAGGGCTTGGGTTCGGGCGTAATCATCAGCGAGGATGGCTACATCGTTACCAACAACCACGTGATTGACGGTGCCGAGAAACTTGAGGTCACCCTTAACGACAATCGCAAGTTCAATGCCCGCGTGATTGGCACCGACCCCAACACCGACATTGCCCTGCTCAAGATTTCGGCCACCAAGCTCAGCCCCATCATTTTCGGCAACAGCGACAACGTCAAGGTTGGCGAATGGGTTCTTGCTGTGGGCAACCCCTTTGGCCTGAATTCAACAGTTACAGCCGGTATCGTTAGCGCCAAGGCCCGTGGTGTAAACAAGGGCAACAACGTGGGAATTGAGTCGTTCCTCCAGCACGACGCCGCAGTTAACCCTGGCAACAGCGGTGGAGCACTCGTCAATGTTGATGGCGAACTCATTGGCATCAACACCATGATTTATTCGCAGACCGGCAATTATTCAGGCCACTCGTTTGCGATTCCTTCCACCGTGGTAAAGAAAATCATCACCGACATCAAGCAATATGGCAGCGTGCAGCGTGCAGTGCTCGGCATCTCATTCACCGAACTTGACGCCGACAAGGCCAAGGAAGAGAACATCACCGCCACCAACGAGGGTGTATATGTTAATAAGGTGAACGACCGCAGTGCCGCCAAGGAAGCCGGCTTGCGCGAGGGCGACGTGATTGTGGGCATCAATGGCGTGACCATTAAGAGCGGTGCCAACATGCTCGAGGAGATGAGCAAGCTGCGTCCTGGCGACAAGGCCACCCTGCGCTACTATCGCGACAACAAGCTCAGGAGCACCGAGGTCACCTTCAAGAATGACCAGGGCACCACTCGCATCACCAAGAGCAGTGACTTCACCTCGCTGGGCTGCACATTCCAGCCGCTTAGTGCCGACGAGAAGGAAGAGCTTGGCATCAGCAATGGCGTTAAGGTGATTGGAGTGAAGGACGGCAAGTTCAAGGATGCCGGAGTAAAGGACGGCTTCATCATCACCGACATCAACAACATTCGTGTCAACAATCAGGATGAGGTTGAAGACATCTATAACGCAATCATGCGCGACAAGGAAAGCGACAAAGTGATGTTCATCACCGGTATCACCACCACAGGCAAGAAGATTTACCGTGCCGTCGACCTCGCCGACCCCGAATAAGGCAAAGTAACCAGAAATATTTTTTAAGACTTACATACGCACACACATTGCCAAGGCGGCCGCAACAATGCAGCCGCCTTGGTCTTCTCCCTAAAAACCACATCTGGGACAGCAAAACACAGCCTCATTAGTTAAAATATATTAAATTAATATTATTTTTTGAACTTTTCTTTTCCCATAACTATTATTTATGTAACTTTGCAAGCTTAACTCTACATTCAAAGGTATGAGACAATTAAAAATCACAAAATCCATCACCAATCGCGAGAGCGCGTCACTCGACAAGTACTTGCAGGAGATAGGTCGCAAAGACCTTATTTCGGTCGACGAGGAAGTTGAGCTGGCTCAGCGCATCAAGCAAGGTGACCAGGCGGCACTTGACAAGCTCGTTAGCGCCAACCTGCGCTTCGTCGTGTCTGTAGCTAAACAGTACCAAAACCAAGGATTAAGTCTGCCCGACTTGATTGACGAAGGTAATTTAGGCCTGATTAAGGCAGCTCAGAAATTCGACGAGACACGAGGATTCAAGTTTATTTCCTATGC
>DGWL01000066.1:19646-37367 GCA_002396125.1 Porphyromonadaceae bacterium UBA4259 | reverse complement strand
GCGGCCAGCACAGTCCATTCCACGCCGGCAGTGGCGGCATACTTCTTGAACAAGCGGTCATAGGCCGAGATGTCACCATCGCCACGACGGTAAATCTTAGAGTAGTCGGCATTACTGTTTTGATTTCTCGCCAACTCGATGATGGTCGACACCGAGTCGCTTAGCGCCTTCATCGAGTCGAGGTGATGCTTGTTCATGGCAAAATATCGCTGCCTGATAGCATGTGCCGAGGCAATAGTGGTGTTGTTGTGTGCCCATGTGTCGATAGTGTCGGCAAGCCATTTCCAGTCCTTACCCACAGCCCACGAAGCTCGCTGCGGGAATCCAACCTTGAGGCTGATATTGATGCTGTCGTTATAGGTCTTATTGATTTGAGCGATGTCGCTATCAACAATAGTAAACGGCAACCTGCGGCTGGCCACCATGCTGATGAGGTCGTCGGCAATGAGCGAGTCGTTGTCGATAGCATGAATCTTGATACCGCCGCCAATCTCGCTGTCGAGGTTTTTCAATCTTGCCTCGTAGCTTGAGCCATGAATAACATAGACGTCACGCCCTATGAGCTGGGTGACATTGGTGAGTGTGTCGCGCGACTGTGGCTGCACAAGCACCTGATACTTGACGTTTTGCTCGCCACAGTGAATCATTTGTTCCTTGAACTCGGCAGTAATTGGTATTTCATAGGCCGCCACATGCACCTTATTGTTCTTTACAAACCCCAGGAGTTCCTTCATGCTGCTGGCCACGTGAAACTTGACTTCCATCTTGTTCTCTCGCGCAAAGGCATGGATGCGCTCGTAGTCATAGCCCAGAGTGTCGCCCTTGAGGATGAAAAAGCTTGCAGGGCTGTAGATGGTTCCCACGATGAGCGTGTCGGGGAAGTCATGCTGAACAGTGATGCTTGGTAGCGAATCTACTCTTGTGGTTGTGTTCTCGCTTGTGGTGTTGCTACATGATGCCATGCCTAGCACAATGAGCAAGAATAGAATGTTTTTCAAGAAACTCATAGCCAATACGCTTAAAAAAACTTGTGAATAATCTCGACAAACTCAAGAACCACAAAAATTGCGGGAACCACAAAGAGCAGGCTGTCGATGCGATCGAGAATGCCTCCATGACCCGGGATTATGTTGCCCGAATCTTTCACGCCTGCCGTGCGCTTGAGCAGCGACTCAAACAGGTCGCCCAGGGTGGCGGCAACCACCGCGGTGATACCCATCACAATCCAGGTGTCGATGCTCAACGACCGAGGGTTGAAAAAGACATTGAGTGTAGGGACACAAGATATTGCTATAGCGAAAGCGATTACAAAAACAGCTCCGCCTGCAACACCCTCCCACGACTTCTTGGGGCTGATGCGCTCAAAGAGACGATGCTTGCCAATGGCACATCCCACCAGGAACGCACCTGTGTCGTAGAGCCAAATGAAAATGAACACCGCCAGAGCCAACTGTGGCGAGAACTTGGCGATGAGCGCGTTGAGCATCGCCAGTGGCAGTGCCACATAGAACACCGACGCGAGTGACTGACGCACACATGCTACCGCATTGTGCTGTGGCATGTAGAGCTGAACGCTAAATCGCACCAGCAAGTAAAGCGCAATAGCAATCAACAGTAAGCTACCTGACGAAGCAATCCAGCTCAAATGGGCCGCTATAAACATGCCAACTCCCCCAGCGCAATCTATCGCGGTAATCCACTTATGAACGGGTTTACCGTCGTGGTTAAGCAGTTTAGAAGCCTCTAGCAGGCCTAGCACGATAAAGCAAGCAAAGAGGATATTGAAAAATGTTTTGCTACTGTCCCATGTGAGTAATGAAACCACAATCAGTATCACATAAATGCCTCCAAAGAGAGTGCGCTTTACTATATTCATATCATTTCGATTTTAACCAAGTTGAATAAAAATTATGCAAATTTACACACTTTTTTTCAATAAACGGGCTGCAACACCAATAAATTGCGCATTACTCATTGTGGCAAGAAGTGTTTTCCATGAAAAATAAGTAAACTTGTGTTGTGCAATCTCAGTAAAAAGCACTATTTTTGCATTTTAAAAAGCAATCGAAAAAAGTTAAAAAAACATGTATGAACCACTGGCTGAGCGCATGCGACCCAAGTCGCTCAACGATTACATAGGACAAAAGCACCTGGTGGGCGAGGGTGCCGTGATTCGCCGCATGATAGAGAGCGGCAACATCTCGTCGTTCATCTTGTGGGGACCACCTGGAGTGGGCAAGACCACACTGGCACGCATCATTGCCGAGCAGACCAAAGTGCCCTTCTACACATTGAGCGCTGTGACCAGCGGTGTGAAGGAAGTGCGCGAAGTGCTCGACCGGTGCCGTGCCGATGCCGGCAGCATCTTCACCAAGGGACGTCCTGTGCTCTTCATCGACGAGATTCACCGTTTTAACAAGTCGCAGCAGGACTCGCTGCTTGGCGCTGTGGAGCAAGGCACGGTCACGCTGATAGGCGCTACCACCGAGAACCCGTCATTTGAGGTAATCAGGCCTTTGCTATCACGCGCTCAAGTCTATGTGCTTGAGTCGCTTGGCAAGGACGACCTTCTAGAGCTTCTAGACCGCGCCATCAAGACCGACCGCATCTTTCAAGACCGTGAGGTTAGAGTTGAGGAGACCGAGGCACTGCTACGCTTCAGCGGCGGCGACGCCCGCAAGTTGCTCAACATCCTCGACCTTATTTACCAATCGCTTGATGCTCACGAGCCTTTTGTAATAAACGACAACATTGTTACCGACCGCCTGCAGCAGAACCCACTTGCCTTTGACAAAAACGGCGAGATGCACTACGACATCATCTCGGCGTTCATCAAGTCGATTCGCGGCAGCGACCCCGATGCGGCAGTCTACTGGCTGGCGCGTCTCATTGCCGGCGGCGAAGACCCCAAATTTATTGCCAGGCGCTTGTGCATCAGTGCCGCCGAGGACATTGGCCTCGCCAATCCCAACGCACTGCTGCTTGCCAATGCAACCTTCGACATCATCAACAAGATAGGCTGGCCCGAGGGGCGCATTCCACTGAGTGAGTGTGCAATCTACTTGGCCACCTCTCCCAAGAGCAACAGCGCCTACCTGGCCATTGATGCCGCGCTGGCTCTCGTTAACCAGACAGGCAACCTGCCAGTGCCGCTGCACTTGCGCAACGCTCACACCGGGCTAATGAAAGAACTGGGCTATGGTGCCGACTACAAGTATGCTCACGATTTCCCCGGGCATTTTGTGCGTCAAGACTATTTGCCTCAAGAAATCAAGGGGACCACACTGTGGAATCCACAACCTCACACTGCCACCGAGGCCAAACTCAAGGAGCGTCAAGACCAACGGTGGGGAAAAGAATAATTCACAAGATCTTGTGAAACTATAAAAAATGGTGCCGCCTCATGTGGAAAATGGGGCGGCACCTGTGTCTAAAGCACTGTAGGAGCTAGTGGCAGAGAATTAGCGCTTAAAGTAGATGTCGACGTAATCGGCGCAATTATCGGCAGGATTATCCAGCTCTTGCATGCGCCAGTATTTGCGGTTTTCTTTTGTGACAAAGTTGTAGGTACCACTTCGCAGCACTTCCTGGCCGTTGTTGATGTGATAGACCTTGGTCCTAATCTCTCCTGTGAAGACGAGGTGGTCCTTGTCAACAATCTCGATAGTACCATCGAGCTTAACATAGTCGTCATTGTCGATGTTACCTTGCTCAACATCTTTGGTGCACTTGCGTGCCAACTGCTCGCCTCGGCAAGAGAGAGTGCCGTCGGCCTCCTTCTTGATATCGACCGAGCCATAGCTCTCCCACGAAATCCACTGCAGTGTGAGCATGTGCTTACCCACAATCTTGCGCTCCAGGGCAGTGAGCCCGGTCAAATTCTCGGTCTTAGCACGCTTGCGTGTTGTCTTCTTCTTGGCATCCATTGCCATTGGCGCACTCGCCATCAGGGCAATAGCCATTATTGCTAGAATGATTCTTTTCATAACGCTCAGATTTTATTTTAATAAATTATCAATATAAACTTTGAGTTCTTCTTTGGTTACAAGACCTATTGACTCAGCAGGATCCTCGTTGACCGACTTGATAAATACCACATAGGGTATACTCTGAATTTCTAAAGTCTTGGCAAGTTCCTTGTTCTGGTCAACGTCGATGCTGTAGAAATCAACCTTTCCTTCATACTCGGCAGCCAGTTCCTCAAGAATTGGCGCCAACTTGCGGCATGGTCCACACCAAGTGGCGTTGAAGTCAACAACAATGGGGCGTGAAAGTTTTCCGGGAGCCAGAAGCCCAAAGAACTTTTCTTGGTTAATAACTTTCACTTTAGCCTCCCCGGCACTTGCAATGCCACACATGGTTAACATCGCAACGATGATTAATAATGCTTTTTTCATGAATCGGTATAAATTAAATAAATATTGTTCTTGTACTAAGATTGATAAAACTTGTGATGGTTTAATCACGCGAAGTCATTTTTCACTGATGCTGAGGGCGAAGCAGGTCATTGACCGTCTTGACAGGATTGAAGGTGTCGATAGGCACCTCGACAAACACCGTGTTCCAGTCGCTCATCGAACCATTCCACAATCCCGGGAGCTCAAGAGCTTTGATTTCCACACCGCCTGTTGACTTGAGAGAAATAAGACCTGTGTCGGGGTCAACAAATTGCTTGAGATCGAACTTGTTGCCTTTGTAATCCTTAAGATAGCACACCAGGTCAACGGGGTTGAAGTGAGTGCCGCTTTTCATCAGCTCAACGGCGGCAGGGTCGTTCTCGTCGATTTGAGCCGCCTCAAGAATTTGTGGCGAATAGCTGCCATCGGCATTATAAGCCAGATAGGGTCCTCCACCCGGCTCTCCCTCGTTGAGCACCATGCCACACACGCGAATGGGGCGGTTGAGTTTTGAGCGCAGATACTGGGCCAACTCGTCGTCACCCATCTTTGCAGTAGCCTCAGTGCAAGTGCACAATCTATTTTCAACAAAGGCAAGGATGCGCTTTAGCTCATCGGTAGTAGCGCCATTGTCGATGGTTGCAATGTGCTGGGCGATGCTGCGCTGCACATCAATAAGATATCCCGCTAGCGCCTTCTTGTAGCGAATGGTGCTGTTGCGCAAGCGCAAAGGCACCACATTATCTATATTCTTGATGAAGACCACTGTGGCATCACGCTCATTAAGATTCTCGATGAGTGCTCCATGGCCCGCAGGACGGAACAGCAATTCTCCGGCCGCATTGCGATAGAGAGAGTTGTCGAGGTTGACTGCAACAGTGTCGGTCGACGGTTTTTGCTCACTCATTGTGACATTATATTTCACACCCCACACCTGCTCCATGGCCGCCAGCTTTGCCTTGAGCAACTTGTCAAACTCCTTGCGATGCTCGGGAGAGACAGTGAAGTGGATGTTCACCTTGCGATCGGCTCCAGCAGCATATTGCGCGCCTTCCTCAAGGTGTTCCTCGAGCGGAGTGTGAACTCCACCACCGGCAGCCTTGTGAAACTTGAGCAAAGCCTTGGGCAGGAAGCCATAGTTCAAGCCTTCGGACTCCAGCATTGCCCTCGCCACATCAACATACCGTCCGGCAGCCAGCAGTTCGGCTATAGTAACTCCATAGCATTTCTCGCACGCCTTGTTGAGAGCGGGATAGAAAGCGAAATGCCCCAAGTTGCTGAAGTACTGTTTCTCAAAATCGGTCTCGGGAGCGGTGCGCCCTGAGGTAGTGAATGCAAACATATTCTTAAACATGCGGCTTGCGGCGCCCGATGCCGGCACAAATTTCTCGATACCGACACCTTGCTGTTGCCACTCTCGCCACAACTTGATGTAGCGCGTCATCTCCTTCTCGTTGAGCCGCATGATGCCATTGCCCACTGTAGCCACCGAGTGGATGCGCAAGCGTGGAAACCCGTTCTTGAAACGTTCGACCTGACTTTCTATCTCACTGGCAGTAATGCCTTTTTTCTCAATTAGTTGCTGGTCATTAGAAGTTAACATAGCCTAATAATTTTTATTAACAAGGTGCTAATATTTCACATTTAATTTGTAAAGTTACAAAGAAAAAATTAATTTTGAATGATTTTTCCAGCAAAAGATTGAAAAAATGAGCGAAAATGCATTTTTCACCCCTACCGAGCGTGACGCTTTGCTTATTATATCGGCAAAGTTGTGGAATAACCTGCGCAACGATTTCACGTCAGGTGACCTACGACGCTTGAACACAATCATCACCACCGGTGTGGAACAAGGAGTGTACAAGCGCGACAAGTATGGCATCAACCCGGTGATCAGAACACTTCACACCGCCGAGCTCATCCATGACAACATAGCCCCCGACCGCAGCATGACTATCGCTGTGCTCATCTATAACTTGTGTCGCAACGGTCACATCACCGAGATGCAAGTGGGCGAATGGTTTGGAAGCGATGTGGCAAAACTCGTTCACGGACTAATTAAGATTTCGCACTTATATCAAAAGCAGGCCGCCGTCGAGGACGAGAACTTTCGCAAGCTTCTTGTCACCTTTGCCGAAGACATTCGCGTGGTCATCATCATGATAATTGACAGGCTTGGCTTGATGCGTAACATTAACAATCATCCTAACGAGAAATTTGTTCATGACATTTCGTTAGAGTCGCGCTACCTCTATGCCCCACTGGCCCACAAGTTAGGGCTTTATCAAGTGAAATCGGAACTTGAAGACTTGTCGCTCAAGTACCTGCAACGCGATGTTTATAACAAGATTGCGGCATTTCTCAAGGAGACAAAACAGGCACGTGAAAAATATATCGAGACGTTTACCGCTCCTATCAGGAAGGTGCTGGAGCGCGAGCACATAAAGTGTCATGTGAAAGGTCGCACCAAGACAATCAATTCCATTTGGAACAAAGTGAGGACCAAGAAGGTGGAAATGAACGACATCTATGACCTCTTTGCCATTCGCATCATAATCGACACACCGGTCGAGCTTGAAAAACGTGACTGCTGGGTGGCTTATTCGCTCGTGGGCGACATTTATCAGGCCAATCCATCGCGACTGCGCGACTGGATATCGATGCCCAAGAGCAACGGCTACGAGTCGCTGCATGGAACCTTTAAAGGGCCGCAAGACAAATGGGTGGAGGTGCAAATTCGCAGCGAACGCATGGATGAGGTAGCTGAGCGTGGCCTTGCCGCCCACTGGCGCTACAAGGGCGTGAAAACCGATGGCGGCGGCATTGACCGCTGGATGAACAACGTGCGCGAAGTGCTGGAAGAAGGCAGCAAGGACCGCATGGAGCTCATCAGGAACATGCACATGAACCTCTATGATGAGGAGGTGTTTGTCTTCACCCCTCGCGGCGATGTATTCCAGCTCCCCAAGGGCGCCACGATTCTCGACTTTGCCTTCCGCATCCATTCCAAGGTGGGTTGCAGCTGCACAGGTGGCAAAGTTGACGGCAAGAACCAGAAGCTTAACTACAAGCTTCGCAGCGGCGACACTGTTGAGATTCTCACCTCATCAACTCAAGTTCCCCGACTCGACTGGCTCAACTTTGTTGTCACAAGCAAAGCCCGCAACAAGATACGCCAAGCCATAAACGAGGCGCAAAGCAAGAAGGCCGACATGGGCCGCGAACTGATGCAACGCCGCTTCAAGAACCGCAAGATAGAGATTGACGACGCCACAATGAGCCGCTTCATCGCCAAGAAAGGCTATAAAACGTCGACCGACTTCTATGTTGACGTTGAGGAAGAGAAAATTGAGATGGGCGTGCTCATTGAGGATTATCTTGACTTCCTTGCCAAGCAGCAAGACACCAGCAAACAACATGAGACAGCCGAGAACTTCGTTTTGCAGCATCGCGAGGTTGAGGAAGACAAGAGCAACGACGACATCCTGGTAATAGGCAATAACGTGAAAGGCGTGAACTACAAGCTGTCGCGCTGTTGCAACCCCATCTACGGCGACGCCATAGTGGGATTCATTGCCAGCGATGGAGCCATCAAGATTCACCGTCGCGACTGCGGTAACCTCAAGCACTTGACAGGCAAGTATCCTTACCGCATCATCAAGTCGAAATGGAGCGGAAAGATGGGCAAGCAATTCGGCGCCACGCTCAAGGTTGTGGGCAACGACGACATAGGCATTGTGTCGAACATCACCTCACTAATCAACAAAGAGGGTAACACGATGCTGCGCAGCGTGTCAATCACAAGCAACGGCGGCATCTTTGAGGGCTACTTGGTGATTGGAATCAACAGCCTTGACAGCCTTGACCTGCTGATAAAGAAAATCAAGAATCTCAAGGGTGTGAAAGACGTGCAACGCACAAGCCATTAACACCCCTTCTGCCAATGTAATTGAATTAGTTTTCACTCGCTTATAAAAATAACAATCAATGAACTACTTTATCATAGCCGGCGAAGCCTCGGGCGACTTGCATGGAAGCGCGCTCATTGACGCACTCAAGGAGCACGACAGCGAAGCCCGGTTCGCCTTTTTGGGCGGAGACCTCATGGCACAAGCCGCTGGCCACAGCCCCATCATCCATTATCGCGACATGGCTTTCATGGGCTTTATCGAGGTTATCAAGCACCTGCCCAGCATCCTCGGTTTCATGAAGATTGCCAAGCAAGCGATGACAGGCAACCGACCCGATGCGCTTATACTCATCGACTACCCATCATTTAACCTCAAGATGGCAAAGTGGGCCAAGCAACAAGGCATCAAGGTGTTCTACTTCATCTCTCCCAAGGTGTGGGTGTGGAAAGAATGGCGAGTGAAGGACATCAAGCGATGGGTCGACCGCATGTTCTGCATCCTGCCTTTTGAACCCCGGTTTTATCATCGCCACAACTATGAGGTAGACTATGTGGGCAATCCCACTGTCAAGGAAATGGCTCACGCCATTGCCTCAATGGAAAGCCGTGATGAGTTTATTGCGGCTCACAACCTCGACCCGTCAAAACCCATCATCGGGCTGGTGCCAGGGTCGCGCAAGAAAGAGATACGCGACAACTTGCCCATTATGCTGGCCGCCGCACGGCTACATCCCAGTTGTCAAGTGGTTATTGCCGGAGCTCCCAGCATTGACGATGAAGTTTACCACCTCGCCGTGAAGCACACCCGTGTGCCTGTGCTTCGCGACAAAACTCCGCAAGTGATGCGCTATGCAAGTGTAGCGCTGGTAACATCGGGTACAGCCACACTCGAGACAGCGTTACTTGGGACGCCTCAGGTTGCATGCTATCGCATGAACGGCAGCAAGTGGGTGTATCGTTTCTACAGCAAGCTGCTCAAGGGGAAATATGCCACTCTGCCCAATCTCATCGCCGATGCACCAGTCATCCCCGAGTTGCTCATTCACCACTGCAGCGTGACCAATGTGGACGAGCACCTCACTCAACTACTTGTCAATAGCCTTGAGCGGCAAGCCATGCTCGAGGGTTACGAAAAAGTGAAAGAACTATTAACTCAACAAGACTGTGTCACAACCACAGCACGATTGATTATCAAGCACTTGACAAAATGAACACAAATATATATAATGAGATTGAGCAGTTCCTGGAACGGGAGATTGTGCCACGTTACGATGCATTTGATGCAGCTCATCGTCGTGAGCATGTGCATTATGTGATGCAGGAAAGCCAGCACCTTGCGCAGCACTACCCCACCGCTGACCGCACGATACTGCTCGTGGCAGCCGCCTATCACGACCTGGGGCTCGAGGTGGGACGCAAAGTGCATCACACCGAAAGCGCTCGCATCATTCGCGAGGACCGGCGCCTACTGCGTTGGTTCACACCCGAGCAAATTGAGACTATCGCGCAAGCTGCCGAGGATCACCGGGCCTCGAGCGACCATGAGCCCCGCAGCATCTATGGCCGAATAATTGCCGAGGCCGACCGCCAAATCGATGCCGACACCATAGTGCGCCGCACCATCCAATTCTCGTTAAAGCACTACCCCGGCATTAACCGTGAGCAAAACTATGAACGCTTTGTACAGCACATGACCGAGAAATATGCCGATGGAGGTTATCTAAAGCTATGGATTCCCGAGAGCGACAACGCACGTCGCCTTTCCCAATTTAGAGCCTTGCTAAAAGACCCTATCGCCACACGAGAGATATTTGACAAAATTTATGACAAACTAATAAAGCAAAACAGCGACATGACATCAATACTTAAACCCGGCAAACCCGTGGCACTTTGCAGCGACCATGCAGGCTACGCCACTAAACAAGCAGTTATCAACTACCTGAAAGAAAACAATATCGATTACAAAGACTTTGGCACCTACAGCGAGGAAAGCTGCGACTACCCCGACTATGCCCATCCATGTGCACTGGCGGTGGAAAGCGGCGAATATTACCCCGGCATCGCAGTGTGTGGCAGCGGCGAAGGCATCAACATCACCCTAAACAAGCATCAAGGCATTCGGTCGGCATTGTGCTGGATTCCCGAAATAGCTCGTCTTGCACGCCTGCACAACGACGCCAACGTCCTTGCCATGCCAGGGCGTTTTGTGAGCGACCAAGAAGCTATTGAAATGGTAAAGACATTTCTCAGCACACCATTTGAAGGCGGCCGTCACCAGAAACGCGTCGACAAGATTCCTGTGAAGTAATAGAGAAGGTGGCTTAACTGGTTGAAGACAGGAAAAATAACGCCCGTTTTTTAACCATTGATTGGATTAAAGGCTTCCTATAATAATCAGGGTCATACCAGTGATGAGAAGTAGCTGGTCAATGACCTTGAGGCGCAAGTTTTTCTCCTTTAGCACAATGACACCATAGAAGAAAGCGACCAGTGAGCTGCCTCGGCGAATCATTGAAGCAACCGACACGAGCGACTCAGGATAGAAGAGACTATAGAAATAGGCCAAATCGGCAATTACAATCAAGATGGAGATGACAATAATGTTTTTGCTCCAGTGGAAGCGATCGGGACTGAATTGACCCTTGTAGATAAAAGCCACCACCACGAGCATGATGAGCGTTTCGTAGAAGGGATACCACGCCTCGATAGCCAGTGGAGTATAGCCATTTCCCAGCAGCCACTTGTCATAGAGTCCGCTTGCCGCCCACAGCACAATGGAGATGATGCCGAAGGCAATCCACATGCCGGCACCTTTCTCCACTTTCTCGCGGCGGCCTATGAAACCCACCCACAGCAGCGACACGAAACCCAGGATAATTCCAATCCACTGGGTGGTGTTAGGACTCTCGCCAAAGAGGGCTATCGCTCCCAAGAGCACAAGAATGGGCCTTGCGGCATTGATTGAGCCGCTGATGCTCAGTGGCAGATATTTCATCGACAGGAACCCCATCACGAAAGAGGCAGCCACAATCAACGACTTGATAAAGATGAGCCCATGCCCCTTCAACGACAACGCGCACAATGGGTTGCCCATTATTGACATGACAATGAGCGGCGAAACCAGCACAGTTGAAATGAGCACGTTCATGAGCAGCACAACATAGACGTTGTTGCGCTCAAGCGAGAGTTTCTTGAAAACATCAAAAAAACCCAGGCTAATCGATGATATCACGGCCAGCAATATCCACATGTGTGCTCACTGATAAAAATATTACTCTTGAATGCAAGTATTCACTGTTTTCGGGCTGCAAAGGTACAACAAAAATTGTAATTACGCAATTCTTGTTACACAACACCTATTTCATATAGCTAAAATCACAAAAAAAATCAACCAAAAACAATTAGCATAGATTTTTATGACACCAAAAAGGGCTATAACTGAAAAGTTTTCACTAAATTTGCAAGTTGAAATAAATAATGGACAAATATTAAGGTAATAAACAGTTTATATGCAGAAGATTAGAAACGTCGCTATCATCGCCCATGTGGATCACGGCAAGACCACCCTCGTTGACAAGATGCTTGCCGCCGGCAACCTATTTCGCGATAACCAAGTTGTTGGCACCCAAATTCTTGACAGTAACGACCTGGAGCGAGAGCGCGGCATCACTATCCTATCTAAAAACGTATCAATCACCTACAAGGACTATAAGATTAACATTATAGATACCCCGGGGCACAGCGACTTTGGAGGCGAGGTTGAGCGCGTGCTCAACATGGCCGACGGCTGCCTGCTACTAGTAGATGCCTTTGAAGGCCCTATGCCTCAAACTCGCTTTGTGCTGCAAAAAGCCATTCAGATTGGCCTCAAGCCCATTGTGGTAATCAATAAAGTCGACAAGCCCAATTGCCGCCCCGACGAGGTGCAAGAGGCTGTTTTCGACCTGATGTTCAATCTCGACGCCACCGAAGACCAGCTCGACTTCCCCACTATTTTTGGCAGCGCCAAGAATGGATGGATGAGTAGCGACTGGCGCACTCCCACCGACAATATCACAGCTGTGCTTGACGCAATCATTGAGCACATTCCCGCTCCCAAGGTTGTGGAAGGCGACCCGCAGATGCTTATTACCTCGCTTGACTATAACACCTACGTGGGCCGCATTGCCGTGGGCCGCGTGCATCGTGGTGAGCTGCGTGACGGCATGGACGTGGGCTTATGTAAGAAAGACGGCAGCGTTGCCCGCCAGCGCATCAAGGAGCTGCGTGTGTTTGAAGGCATGGGTCAAAAGCATGTGGAAAGCGTGCAGTGCGGCGACATTTGTGCCATCATCGGCCTCGACGGCTTTGAGATTGGTGACACCGTTACGTGCCTCGACAATCCTGAGCCACTGCCCCGCATCGCAATTGACGAGCCCACAATGTCGATGCTGTTTACCATCAACGATTCACCCTTCTTTGGCAAGGATGGCAAGTACGTCACCTCACGCCACATTCATGACCGCTTGATGCATGAGCTTGACAAGAACCTGGCTCTGCGTGTTGAAAAGAGCGAGAAAGAGGACGCCTGGATAGTGTTTGGCCGTGGTGTGCTCCACTTGAGTGTACTTATTGAGGAGATGCGTCGCGAGGGCTATGAGCTTCAAGTGGGCCAGCCTCAAGTCATCATCAAGGAAATTGACGGCGTCAAGTGCGAACCCATCGAAACCCTAACCATCAACGTGCCCGAAGAGTATTCCAGCAAAATGATTGACATGGTTACCCGCCGCAAGGGCGAGATGACGTCGATGGAAACCCAGAACGACCGCATCCACATGGAATTCAAGATTCCATCACGCGGCATCATAGGCCTGCGCACCAACGTGCTAACCGCAAGCGCCGGTGAGGCAATCATGGCACACCGTTTCTCGTGCTATGAGCCATGGAAGGGCGAGATAGTGCGCCGCGTGAATGGCTCAATTATCGCCATGGAAAGTGGCACAGCCTATGCCTACTCAATCGACAAGCTTCAAGACCGTGGCCGCTTCTTCATCTTCCCGCAGGAGGAAGTTTATGCAGGTCAAGTTGTGGGTGAGCACACTAAGGAGAAAGACCTGGTGGTGAATGTTACAAAGAACAAGAAACTCACCAACATGCGTGCCAGCGGAGCCGATGACAAGACTCGCATCATTCCTCCCATCGTGTTCAGCCTTGAGGAAGCGCTCGAGTATATCAAGGCCGACGAATATGTTGAAATCACTCCCGGTCACCTGCGCATGCGCAAAATAATTCTCGACGAGATAGAACGCAAGCACCAGGCCAAGCTGCGTGGCGAAAGTGAAGAATGACATCAACTACACTTTACACTATTATAATTCCTAATTATATAACATCATGAAAACCTTTAAGAGATTTTTAGGCATTCTGACGGTGGTCGCTGTCATTGCCGTAGCCTTTGCCCCACAGGCTCAGGCTCGCAAGAAACGCGACCTCAAGAAGGAGGCAATTGAAGACTTGCTTCGCGAGGGCAATAACGCCTATGAGGCAGGAAACTACGACGACGCATTTGAATACTTTGAGGCTGCCCACAAGAAGGGAAACCTGCGCGCCACCCACAACCTGGCAGTGCTCTATGCCGAGGGGGCCGGTGTTGACAAGAGCCTCACCATGGCATTCAAGCTCCACGAGAAAGCCGCCAAGAAAGGCAATGTTGAATCGATGGTCGACTTGGGCACCATGTACAAGAACGGCTACGGCGTGAAGCAAGATTACAAACAGGCTATCAAATGGCTCGAGAAAGCAGCAAAGCAGGGTAATACCGACGCCATGTACCTGATTGGCATCTGCTACTATTATGGCGGCTTCGGCATCAAGAAAGACCTGGTAAAGGCTCGTGAATGGGTAGGCAAGGCTGCCTCGCTCGGCCATGAGACCGCCATCAATAATCTACCCAAGCTGCAGTGAGTTGCCGGTTGAGAGCCACATGATGTGACCTAACATCATTGACCAAATCACAGGCTGGTCCTGTCATCCTTGAGCACAATGCTCGGTGACAAGACCAGCCTCTTTATTTAGCAATGTGCCACAGTGCGCGGCTTTCAATAGCGTCAACAAAATCAGGTTGATAGCAAATTGCAACCAACGACCATTTTATCATTAATTGTTTTGGTCAATCCAAAAAAGTAGTTTAACTTTGCATAGTATCTCCATCATAAACCAAACATAAACAGTAACCAAGAAACAAACTAGACTTATCAAAGTCCATACAATTATTTATTAACAACTTAAACCCAACAAGAGATGAAGAAATTTTTATCCCTAGCAGTGCTTGCACTAGTGGGCAGTGTTGTGGCTGTTAACGCCGAGACACTCACCGTGTGTGATGGCACTAACACTAATTTTTCACTGCCGTTGAAGAATACCTATTATGACACTCAGGGTTCTCACTCGCAGATGATTTATCCGGCAGCCGACTTGGCAGCAATGAACGGACAACAAATCAACTCAATGATGTTCTATGCCAGTGACGTTTTGAACATGGACGGCGGTAGCGTAGTTGTTTCGCTCGGTGAGAGCGAAAACGCAACCTATGCCAGCGCCACCTACATTGACGGTCTTACACAAGTGGCATCAATGTCGCTCACCAGCGGCGAGACCGAAATCACTGTCACATTTGATTCCCCCTACACCTATAATGGTGGCAATCTGGTAGTTGACTTTGTTGTAGCCGAGGCTGGCACTGTAGGTTATGCATGGAAATCCTTCTTTGGCGTTAACCAAGAGAGTGGTCACCACACTGCAATCACCCGTGAAGGCACACTTGAAACCTTCTTGCCGCAAGTCACCTTCGACTATGGCACTCCACAAGAGTGGGCAGCAGCGGTTAATCCAACCGAGGTTACCTTCAATACCATCCGCGCCGAGAAGACCGATGTTCAGGCCATCGTTCTGAAGAACAATGGCCTCAACGCTTTCACTCCTGCATTTGGTGCTCTTGCTGCTCCATTCAGCACCACAGCTGTAGCTGCCGAGCTCGCTCCCGGTGCCCAAATGGAAATTCCCATCACTTTCGCACCCACTGCCGAAGGTGAGTATACCGGCACCTTCACCATCAATTGCGGTGAGGCAGGAAACCTTGAGGTTGCCCTTGCCGGTACTGCTCTTGAGGCCGCCAACGAGCTGGTTGTTTGCGACGCAGCCACCACAACCACCTACGTTCCCGTCTATGGTCTATATTACGACACCCAGAACACAACCGGCCAAATGATTTATCCTGCCGATATGCTTACCGACCTGGTTGGCACCAAGATCACATCGCTCACCTTCTACCCCGCCGCCGGTGCCACAATGTTCTACAATGGCACGCTCGAGCTGGGCTTGCAGGTAGTTGACGCCGATTCGTTTGCAGAGAAGACTCCACTCACCGGTTTCACCACCGTGGCTAGCGTGTCTCCCGCCCAAGGAGATACCGAGCTCACTTTCACCTTCACCGAGCCATTTGAATACAACGGCGGCAACCTTGCTATTCAAACCTTGGTGACCACAGCTGGTACCTTCAAGAGCACTGCTTTCTACGCCGCATCGACCGAGAATAACGCATCGCTTTATTCTTACACAGGCTGGAGTTCAACAACAACCGAATTTGACAAGCACCTTCCCAAGGCCACATTCCTGTATCAAAAGGAAGAGACCCCAGTTGCCGAGCCCAAGATTGTATTCAATCCCGAAAGCGGCGCTGAGGTAATGGCTGGCACAGTAGTTACAGTCACTGCCGAGGATGTAAACTATGATGACTACATCATCAAGGTTTCTTACCTCAACAACGAGATTGAGGGCAACATGAACAGCCCAGTAAACGTGACTCTCACCGAGAGTGGCTTTGTGATGGCAACCGTGTGGGTATATAACGAGAACCTGGAGGACTATGTTCAAACCAACATTATGGGCAGTGCCACTTATATCGTTCTCCCCACTCCTGTAATCAGCATCACCCCCGACGGCGGTACATTTAACAACTCTCAAGAAGTAACAGTAAATGTTGAGAATATGCCCGAGGACGCTAGCATCTACTATGAGTTTGAAGACGCCGACGGCGTTTCTGACGGCGAGATGCTGCTAAGCGGCAACACCTACACCGTGACCAAGAGTGGTTATCTCACCATTCGCGTAGTGCGCGAGAGCAACGACGAGGCAGCTCCTGCCCTCAAGGCCGTTACTACCGGCGTGCTTGCCGAGAAGAAGAGCCAGTTCTACACCATCAACATCACTCCAACAGGCATCGACACCCTGACCGTTGGCAAGAACGTGAAGAGCATCAGCTACTTCAACACCACCGGCCAGCAATCGAGCACAGCCTTCAAGGGCGTTAACATCGTGGTTGTGGAATACCAAGACGGCAGCAACGCTGTTGCCAAGATTGTGAAATAATCACTTTTTACCACACATAGCGAGAAACAGGCTGGAACACGCGTTCCAGCCTGTTTTTATTATTCTCACATGGGTGCCTAAGGATATAAAAAACAACTCATCGCAGTTAGCGATGAGTTGCTTGGTTGTAGTGGTACGGGGAGTCGAACCCCGGTTTCCGGCGTGAGAGGCCAGCGTCCTGGGCCACTAGACGATACCACCATTTCGGAATTGCGATGCAAAGGTAGTGCTTTTTTTTGAACCGCCAAAACTTTTTGGAACTTTTTTCAAAAAAATGCGTTTTTTTATGTGTTTTGGGTATTTCGGGCAGTGTTCTTTCTTCCATATTTAACATGAGCTTACTCGCATTACTTAACTTATCGCACTCGCGTTATTTAAGCCTAAAGGGGTCGCCCCCGGCAACTTTAGAATGGGCAGTGCTACCACCGGGGGTGCCACTTGTTTCGCTCGCCCTGTGGCTCGCTTCACAAGTGGTACCCCCGGTTACTCAAAGGTCTGCCTTCGGCAGAGGCATGAGCGGTGGCTGTGATAATGCACTATCTCAAGGTAAAAAATGCAAATGAGGCATGCGCAGTGAATGAAATAATGCACTATCTCAAGGTGAAAAATGTAAATGATGCATGCGCAGTGGATGAAATAATGCACTATCTTAAGGAGAAAAATGCAAATGAGGCATGCGCGGTGGCTGTGATGCTGCCGCAACTCAACGTAAAGTTGCGCGTGAAAAACAAGGAGGACCGCTTGGTGTCAATGCAAGCGGTCCTCACTATAAAATGCTATATTCTCTACTCAATAGAAAAATTAATCGAGTTTGTGAATGATAAGTCCTGAGCGCAGCTTGGGTTCAAACCAAGTGGCCTTTGGAGGCATGATATTGCCACTGTCGGCGATATCGATAATTTGGCGCATGGTGACCGGATAGAGAGCCAATGCCATCTTCATCTCACCGCTATCGACGCGCTTCTTGAGCTCGCCAAGACCGCGAATGCCGCCCACGAAGTCGATGCG